>JADGNY010000088.1 GCA_017883235.1 Thermoanaerobaculia bacterium
CGAGAGCGCTCGAAGGCGCGCGAATGACGTACGCGTGAAACGCCCCCTCATCCGCCTTCGGCACCTTCTCCCCCAGCTGAAAAGCGCTGGGGGAGAAGGGCTCTCGATTAGAGAGTATTGAATCTTGGAACGAGGTTCACGTAGCACCCCGACTCCCGATCCCGGCCACGACGCTTCGATGGCGGACGAAGCAAGCTCGTCGCGGGATGGCGACACTGCGACGAGAACCACGAGGAGGACCTGTGACCATTACCTGCTTCATCCGCTACCAGATCGATCCATTTCAACGGGAGAGCTTCCGGGAGTACGCCGAGAACTGGGGCCGTATCATTCCGCGATGCGGAGGCCATCTCGTCGGCTACTTCCTACCGTACGAGGGGACGAACGACATCGCCTGGGGCTTGATCGCCTTCGACAGCCTCGCTTCCTATGAGGCCTATCGGAATCGGCTGCGGTCCGATCCCGAATCGCGCGAGAATTTCGCCATGGCTCAGACGAAACGGTTCATCCTTCGCGAGGAACGGACGTTCGTGGAAGTGGTCGGCGGAACGTTCGGCATTCCAGCAGGAGGAACAACATGAGTGTCACGCAGGCCGATAAGGGAAGAATCTTCCGTGCCCTCCACGAGCGCGACGGCGCGTTCATCATCCCCAATCCGTTCGATGCCGGTACCGCCCGTCTGCTGGCCCACCTCGGCTTCGAGGCTCTGGCGACGACCAGCGCCGGCTATGCGTTTACCCTCGGGCAGCGTGATAACACAGTCGGCCGCGAGCAGATGATGGTGCACGCCGCGGCCATCGTGGCCGCCACGCCGCTTCCGGTCAGCGCCGATCTCGAGAACGGCTTCGGGGATGATCCGGAGACGGTGGCCGAGACCATTCGGCTGGCCGCGGCAGCCGGCCTTGCGGGCTGTTCGATCGAAGACTCGACCGGACGTCCGGGCGATCCGATCTACGAGCATGCACACGCTGTCGAGCGAATCCGCGCCGCCGCCGAGGTTGCGCACGCGCTGCCGTTTCCCTTCACGCTGACCGGGCGCGCTGAGAACTTCCTCGTCGGAAGAGCGGACATCCACGACACTATCCGCCGCCTGCAGGCCTATCAGGAAGCCGGCGCCGACGTCCTCTACGCCCCCGGCCTCCGAAGCCGCGACGACATCGCCGCGGTCGTCCGTGCCGTCGATCGTCCGGTGAATGTCGTGATGGGACTGCAGGGCGTCCCGCTGAGTCTGGCCGATCTGTCGTCTCTCGGCGTCAAACGGATCAGCGTCGGCAGCGCCCTCTCCCGCGCCGCCCTCGGTGCGTTCCTGCGCGCCGCGAAGGAGATGATGGATCAGGGAACGTTCACCTTTGCCGAGGAGGCGGTGAGCTACCGCGACATCAGCGCGATGTTCGAGAAATGAACACATCGGGGACTCCCCGGCGTCGATGTCCAGATTTTGGACATCGGTGTCCAGATTGAAGGCATCGATACGTCCGAGCTGGGCATCGTTACGTCCGAGCTGGGTTTCTTTACGTCCGAGCTGGGTTTCTTTTGGTCCGAGCTGGGTTTCTTTACGTCCGAGCTGGGTTTCTTTTGGTCTGAGCTGGGTTTCTTTTGGTCCGAGCTGGGTTTCTTTAGGTCCGAGCTGGGCATCGATGTGTCCGAGCTGGGCATCGATGCCTCCAAGCTGGGCATCGATGCCGCCGCCCAACACACCCTTCCGGCTCGGCAAAACGCAGCTAACAACTGACAACCGACAACCGACAACCCGCCCTACCCCGGCGGCCGTACCAGCTTGTCGAACAAGCTCTCCAGCACCCCCTCCAGGTCGTGACTTACCCCCGAGTGGACAGGCGAGGTCTGGATGATCGTGCTGCGCGGGGCGACGAGCCAGTGGAAGCGGGCGCGTTGGGGGAGGGCGCCGATCGAGCCGGCTTCGGGGCCGCCAGCGCACACTTTGGGGATGGTATCGAGATAACTGTCGACGAGAGCCACGTCGATGTCCGGCGCGAGCGCCCTCATGCGGTGGTGATTGCAGCCGACGCGGGCGCCGAGGAAAGCGGCGGTCGAGGAGAAGAGAATGACGCCGGCGTTGAGGAACTCGCCGCGGTCGACGCGCGGAACGACGCGCACGATGGCGTAGTCAAACGGATAGCGCTTGCGCATCAGCGGCATCCTCCATCCAGCGTCGCGGCGACGCGAGGCGGTGAAGCAGGTACTCACGATACGCGTCGCGGTGAGCGTCTATATTTACAAACCTCGGCTCGTCGCCGAGCCAGTCGTCGGGAATGGCGTCGAGAATCCGGCCGATGACCTCGGGGGTCAGCATGGCCGCCAGCTCTTCGTCGACAGTCCTGATCTCCGACGCCCAGCGCAGCAGGACGTGATGCTTGATCTGCGTGAACGGCTTGCGGCTGCGCTTGAGAACGTCATCGCTCCAGTTGTGATGGAAGATCAGCGTCGCGCCGTGATCGATCATCCAGAGATTGCGGTGCCAGACCAGCAGGTTCGTGTTCTTCGGCGTGCGGTCGACATTCGTCACCAGCGCGTCGAACCAGACGATCGATGATGCCAGGCGTTCTTTGCCTTGCATCGGCCGGTCGATGAGCGGGTCGAAGGTGATCGAGCCGGGGAGATAGTCGAGGCCGATGTTCAGCCCTTCGCTTTTTCCCAGCAGCTCCTGGATCTCGGCATCGGGCTCCGTCCGGGCCATCCGTCCGTCGAGCTGCACGAAGACGATCTCAGGCACCGGCAGGCCGGCCGCGCGCGCGATCTCGCCGGAGACCAGCTCGGCCACGAGCGCGCGTACCCCTTGCCCCGCGCCGCGGAACTTGACGACGTAGGTGCCGTCGTCGTCTCCGTTGACGATCGCGGGCAACGAGCCCCCTTCGCGGAGCGGCGTCACGTATTCGGTGGCCGTGATGGTTCGGATCATTCGGCGCAGATCATGCACTATCTGGTCGACTCGGTCGCAGCACAGACCGAAGAAAGGTACCCTTTGCTATTCATGATGTCGGTTGGCCTGCTGCCGAGGACGCCGCTCCGATGACTCGGGAGCCCCACGATACGGAAGACTCCGAGCCCCGGCCCGAAGAGGAGTTGCGACCTGAGGCGAAAGAGGAGCTCCGGCAGAGCGCCGAGATTTTTCAGCTTCTCGTGTCCGCCGTCCGCGACTACGCCATCTTCATGCTCGATCCCGAGGGAAACATCGCCACCTGGAACGAGGGGGCGCAGAGAATCAAGCAGTACGCCCCCTCCGAGATCATCGGCCGCCATTTCTCCACGTTCTACACCGAGGAAGACATCAGGAGCCGGAAGCCGGAGCGTGAGCTGGCCATCGCGCGCGAGCAGGGGAGCGTGGAAGACGAAGGGTGGCGGGTACGCAAGGACGGCAGCCGGTTCTGGGCAAATGTCGTCATCACCGCCGTTCACGATGCCAGCGGAGAGCTGCGCGGCTTCGCGAAGGTGACGCGCGACATCACCGACCGCAAACAAACCGAGGAGATGCAGCGTTCCCTGCTCGAACAGCGCGAGGCGCGGCTGCAGGCGGAAGAAGAGCGCCGTCATGCCGAGGCTTCCTATCGCGTCGCGCAGGAATCCAACCGCGCCAAGGACGAGTTCCTGATGACGCTTTCCCACGAGCTCCGCACGCCGATGACGTCGATTCTCGGCTGGTCGCGGATCCTGCCGGCGCTGGAACCGAGTGATCCGATGTTCCAGGAGGCCATCGCCTCGATCGCCGGCAGTGCCCAGCTTCAGGCGCGTCTGATCGACGACATCCTCGACGTTTCGCGGATCGTTTCCGGCAAGCTGCGTCTGACCCCGGAGGCACTTGATATCGGGCAGGTGATCAAGGATGCGGTCGACGCCGCGAATCCGACGGCCCAGTCGAAACAGATCACCATGACCACATCGCTCGCACCGGACCTCGGCCAGTTGGTCGCCGATGCCACCCGGCTCCAGCAGGTGATCTGGAACCTGCTCTCCAACGCGGTGAAGTTCACGCCGAGGGGAGGGGCGGTGCGGGTGTCGGCGCTGCGCACGGCGTTGCACATCCAGATCTCCGTCAGCGACACGGGCGAGGGGATCGATCTGCAGTTTCTGCCGCACATCTTCGAGCCGTTCCGCCAGGCCGAGTCGCCGCGGACGCGGGTCCATGGCGGCCTCGGACTCGGCCTTTCCATCGTCCGCTACATCACCGAGGCGCATGGGGGAACAGTTCTGGCGGAGAGTGAGGGGCCCGGCAAAGGGACGACATTCACAGTGACGCTGCCGGTTCATGCCGTGCGCGGCAGTGAGGGGGCGGTAAGACCTGTATTCAGTGACACCTTCCTGCATCGCGACCGGCTGCGCGGCATCGAGATCGTCCTGGTCGAGGACGAGGAGGAATCGCGCAAGATGATCACCACCGTGCTCCGTGCCGCAGGCGCGACGGTCGTCGCTCTCGATTCGGCGAGCGCCGCGCTCGAGTCAATCGACCAGCATCGGCCCGACCTGGTGATCACCGACATTGCCATGCCGGTGATGGATGGCTATGCCTTCACCCGCGCTCTGCGGGAACGAGAAAACGGGGTCAAGATCAAGATCGTGGCCCTCTCGGCATTTTCGCCGGGCCCCGGCGAGCGGCGCACGTTCGAGGCCTACCTCTCGAAGCCGATCGATCCGTTCCAGCTCGTCGATGAGATCGCGCGGATCGCGTTGCCGGCAACGGCGTGAGAGGGTTACCGTGAGAGGATTACCTGTCATCCTGAGCCGCCGGAGCTGCTTCGTCGCGTAGCGACGGAGCAGCGTAGGACGGTCGAAGGACCCCCAAGTTGTATCCCGGTTGGGCGGCGGAATGTCGACATTCCCCCGCCCTGTCCGGGTTTCAGGCTTGGGGTCCTTCGGCGCGCTCTGCCCCGGAGCTTGCCCTGAGCGAGCGCAAGCGAGTCGAAGGGGGGCTGCCGCCGCCTCAGGATGACAGGTACATTGGCGGTCATCTCGTACTAAGTACGTCCCACGTCCCCCGCGCGATCTCCAGCTCCTCATTCGTCGGAATCACCCAGACGGCCACGCTGCGGGAGCTGATGCGACGCTCGTCCTTCGAGGCCGCATTGTTCGCGCCTTCGTCGAGTGCGACGCCGAGAAATGCCAGACGGTCGCAGATCCGTTTGCGCATCGACGCGGAATGCTCGCCGATGCCGGCGGTGAAGGCGATTGCGTCGACGCCGTCGATCGCCGCGCAGTACGACGCGATGTACCCGGCGGCGCGATAGGCGAAGAGATCGAGGGCCAGCGAGGCTTTGGCATCGCCCGCGGCCGCGGCGCTCTCCAGCTCACGGACGTCGCCGCTGGTCTCCGACACCCCGCGAAGCCCGCAGCGGTGATTGAGAAGATCGTCGAGATCGGCCTCGGGCATTCCTTTGCGCAATAGATAGAGGATGACGCCGGGGTCGAGATCGCCGGCGCGCGTTCCCATTACCAGCCCTTCCATCGGCGTGAAGCCCATGCTCGTGTCGATGCTGCGTCCGTCGCGGATGGCGCAGACGCTGGCGCCGTTGCCGAGGTGGGCGACGATGAGACGGGAGCCCCCGTTGAGGGCCACGTTGAGGGCGCGTAGACGCTTCGAGACGTACGAATAGGAGATGCCGTGAAACCCGTAGCGGCGAACGCCCAGCTCGGAAGGGACGGCATACGTGAATGCCACCGGCGGCAGGGTCCGATGAAAGGCCGTATCGAACACGGCCACGATCGGAACGCCGCGCAATGCGCCGCGCACCTCTTCGATCACGCCGGCCGCCAGCGGATTGTGCAGCGGCGCAAGCTCGGCCAGGTTGCGGATCTCGGCCAGGACGTCGTCATCGACGATGGTGGGACTCTCGAAGCGTGATCCGCCATGGACGACTCGCACGCCGACGGCGTCGATGGGGGTGGGAGCGCTGGTGAGGAGCCCCGCGACCGTCGGTGCGGTGCCAGGCAGCGCAAGCTCTTCCGGGAAGCGGAAGAAGCCTGACTTCAGTGATGAGCTGCCGGGGTTTAGAACGAGGATGTTCATGTAGTGACTCCATCCTGCGGCGAAGCGCGCAGGATCTCCGGTGGCGTCGGTACGGTGTCAACCAAGGGCGCGTTCCATTGAACTACTTTCAGCGCGGTACCGCCGGAGATCCTGCGCGCTTCGCCGCAGGATGGAACCTATTCCCACGTCCAATCCTTAACCTCCGGCATATCGTCCCCATGCTCGCAAATGTACTGTCGGTGCTCGACCAGTTTGTCGCGCATGTCCTGCTTCACGTGCGCATACCGCGTTGCCAGTCCGGGGACGCGGTCGATGACGTCGATGACGAGGTGGAAGCGGTCGAGATCGTTCAGCACGGTCATGTCGAAGGGGGTGGTTGTCGTTCCTTCCTCCTTGTATCCGCGCACGTGCAGGTTGTCGTGGTTGTTCCGCCGGTAGGTGAGCCGGTGAATGAGCCAGGGGTAGCCGTGATAGGCGAAGATCACCGGCTTGCCGGTGGTGAAGAGCGAATCGAAGTCCCTGTCCGACAGCCCGTGCGGATGCTCGCTTGGCGGCTGCAGTGTCATGAGATCGACGACGTTGACGACGCGGATCTTCAGCTCCGGAATGCGCGCGCGCAGGATCGACACGGCGGCCAGCGTCTCCAGCGTCGGCACGTCGCCGGCGCATGCCATCACAACGTCGGGCTCGGAGTCGCCGTCGTTGCTCGCCCAGTCCCACATCCCGATCCCGGCGCTGCAATGCTTCACCGCCGCGTCCATGCCGAGGTACTGAAGAGCCGGCTGCTTGCCGGCGATGATCACGTTCACGTAGTTGCGGCTGCGCAGGCAGTGGTCGACGACGGAGAGCAGCGTGTTCGCATCGGGCGGCAGATAGACGCGCACCACTTCCGCCTTCTTGTTGACCACATGATCGATGAAGCCGGGATCCTGGTGGCTGAAGCCGTTGTGGTCCTGCCGCCAGACGTGCGACGTCAGCAGGTAGTTGAGCGAGGCAATCGGCCGGCGCCACGGGATGTGCCGCGTGGTCTTCAGCCACTTTGCGTGCTGATTGAACATCGAGTCGACGATGTGGATGAAGGCTTCGTAGCAGGAGAAGAAGCCGTGCCGCCCGGTGAGCAGGTAGCCTTCCAGCCAGCCCTGGCACATGTGCTCGGAGAGCACCTCCATGACCCGGCCTTCAAGCGCGATGTGGTCGTCGGTCGGCAGGATCGTTCCGGTGAAGACGCGGTCGGTGACCTCGAAGATGGCGTCCAGCCGGTTCGAGGCCGTCTCGTCCGGTCCGACGATGCGGAAGTTCTTCGGGTTCTCTTTGATGATGTCGCGCAGGAAGCCGCCGGTGATCCGCGTCGCTTCCGCCAGCTCCGTTCCGGGCGCGTTTACCGCGACGGCGTAATCGCGAAAGTCGGGCATGCGTAAGGCGCGCAGCAGCAGGCCGCCGTTCGCATGCGGATTCGCACTCATCCTCCGCTCACCTTTCGGCGCCAGCTCCGCGATCTCCGCGCGCAGCGTTCCCTTTTCATCGAAGAGCTCCTCGGCTTTGTAGCTCTTCATCCAGTCGGAGAGAAGGGTCACGTGCTCCGGCTTTTTCGCCAGGTCGGCGATGGGGACCTGGTGCGATCGCCAGGAGCCTTCGGTCTGCTTGCCGTCGACCGTTTTCGGCCCGGTCCACCCTTTCGGCGATCGCAGGACGATCATCGGCCAGGCCGGCCGCGCCGTGAAGCCGCTCTTGCGCGACGTGGTCTGGATGCTGGCGATCTCGTCGAACACCGTATCGAGCGTCGAGGCCATCAACTGATGCATGGTCTCGGGCTGATCGCCTTCGACGAAGTACGGTTTGTACCCGTATCCGACGAGCAGGTCGCGCAGCTCGTCGCCAGGGATGCGCGCAAGCACGGTCGGGTTGGCGATCTTGTAGCCGTTCAGGTGAAGGATCGGCAGCACCGCGCCGTCGTTGACGGGATTGAGGAACTTGTTCGAATGCCAGCTCGCCGCGAGCGGCCCCGTCTCCGCTTCGCCGTCGCCGATGACGCACGCCGCGATCAGATCGGGATTGTCGAAGACGGCACCGTAGGCATGGACGAGCGAGTATCCGAGCTCGCCTCCTTCGTGAATCGATCCCGGCGTCTCCGGCGCTACGTGGCTGGGGATCCCTCCCGGAAACGAGAATTGTTTGAACAGCTTCTGCATCCCCTCAGCATCGTTGGAGATGTGCGGATACATCTCGCTGTAGGTGCCTTCGAGATACGTGTTGGCGACGAGGCCCGGCCCGCCGTGGCCCGGCCCGGCGACGTAGATCATGTTCAGATTGCGCGCGTTGATGATGCGATTGAGGTGGACGTAGATGAAGTTGAGGCCCGGCGTGGTCCCCCAATGCCCGAGGAGCCGAGGCTTGGTGTGCTCGAGCTTGAGGGGTTCGCGGAGCAGCGGATTGGCGAGCAGATAGATCTGCCCAACGGACAGATAGTTGGCCGCGCGCCACCAGTCGTTCATGCGGCGCAGGAGGTCGGGTGAGAGAAGTTGGTTGTCCACCGCTGCGATTCTATTGCGTACAGTGTGCCGAAGGGGCCTTAACGGAGCGCTGGGGAACCGGAGCGCTGGCGTCTCGCCGGCTGGCCCGGGGGCGTCTCGCCCCCGTTCGGGAGCTCGCGATACATCCACTGTTAACCTCAGCGGCGAGACGCCGCCGAGCCAGCCGGCGAGACGCCAGCGCTCCGTTCGCTACGCGCTCCTACGCCTTCCACTTGATCGTGCAGCCGAATGCCCGCGTGGTCTGGTTCGCTACCGCCTTGCCGGCCAGCAGATCGTCGAGGGCGTTGGCCAGGCCGGTGGTGCGGCGCTCCTCCGGCTTGGCGCTGTCGTCGACATAACCGCGGTAGCGGAGCGTGCCGCTGCCGTCGATCACGTAGACGTGCGGCGTGACGCGCGCGCCGTACGCGTGCGCGATGCTGCTGTCGCCATCCTTCAGGTAGGGGAAGGGATAGCCGTTCGCCGTCGCGCGCGCCTTCATCTCCGCGAGCGATTCGACGGCGTACTGCGATTCGTCGTTGGGGTCGATGGCGTAGAACACCACGCCTTTGGCTTGATACTGCTTTGCCAGCTCGATGATGCGCGGCTCGAACGCCTTCGCGTACGGGCACTGGTTGCAGGTGAAGACGACTACCGACACCTTGCCGTCGCCCGGGTGAAAGGCGACGGTCTTGCCGTCGACGGCATTGACCAGCGAGAACTTCGGCGCTGCCGCGCCGATGGCCAGCTCGTCGGCGTTCATGCAGGCAGCCGCGGAAACGAGCAGCAGGAGCGAAACAAACAGCTTCTTCATGGCATCCCCCTCAGTAGTTCACGCAATTCGGAAATCGTGCTCGCACTCTTGATGGCCCCCTGATGCCGCCATACCTCGCGGCCCGCGGCATCGAAGGCGATCGTGACGGGAATCCCTCCCTGGAAACGGTAATAGCCCGAGAGGTCGTCGACGTTGCCTTTGTAGTAAACATTCACGTAGCGGATCTTCTGCCGGTCGAGAAAGAGGGCCACGGTCTCGCGCTTCGCGCCGGGGATCATGTCGTCCATCGACACCCCCGCCAGCACCACCTCGGGACCGAACGCCGCGCCGACCGCGCGCAGCTCCGACATCTCCGCGACGCATGGGACGCACCATGTTGCCCAGATGTTGACGATGCGGAGCTTCGCGGTGCGCGGAAAGACGTCTTTGATCTTCGCCGGATCGTTGAGATCGCGAAGATCGGCCGCCGAGGCCGTCATCGACACAAAGAGAAGCGCGAAAAGGATTCGGAGTCTCATCAGAAATCGCGGCGGGTGATGTTGACCGCCGCGCCGTATTGCATGGCCACCGACAGCGCAACGCTGGCGAGCAGGCCGGCCCATGGTAATGCACCGTGGCGGAAGTAGCTCTCCCCGTGCATCACGTGAAAGATCCCGAACGAGACCCGAGGCGCCTGTTCGACGAGCGAAATCACCACGGCGACCGCCAGAGCGATCAGCAGTGGCCGCCAGATGTCGGTGAACATCGTCGAAAGCAGCGCCGCAAGGCTGAAAAAGACGGAGCCGGCGATGAAGAGACAGGCACTCTGGATCACCGTGCTTCCCAAGCCATAGTGCTGTCCGATCGCCGGAGAGAACAGCGGGATGAGCAGCGACGGAACGAACGCGAGGACGAACAATTCGATGAGGCCGGTCGCCGTCCGAACACCGAGCAGCCGCTTGCGGGATACCGGCATGGAGAGCGTGAAGAGCGTCCCGCCGGATGAATGGGCCAGCAATCCGCCCGTTCCGATCAACACCGCGAAGAGCGTCCACTTCTCCGGCAGGTTCTGGCGGAACCAGTCGGACCAGACGTAGCCGCGAAAATCGCGCGCCAGTTCCGCCGCTTCGCGGATGCGGCGCCCGATCTCCCCGTTAAGCTGAGCTGGCACCATCGGCAGAATCTTCAACACCTGCGGATAGGTAAAGACGGTGGAGAGGGCGGAGAAGATCAGCAGCACCAGGCCGATCAGGAAGCGCCAGCGGGTCTCGAGCCACGATTTGTACCAGAGCATGTTCATTCCTCCCCGGCGACGGTTTCGAGAAAGATCTCTTTCAGCGTGACGGGGACGACCTCCACCGACACCGGTTGCAGTGCACGCGCTTCCTCGACGATCTCCTCCGTCCCTCCGCTCGACATCACGGTGAGCATGCGGCCCTTGCGCCGCACCCGCACGACGCCCGGCGCGCCAAACGCGGCCTGCGGCGCATCGCCGTCGAAGACGAGCTGGATTTGCCGATAGCTCTCGCGCAGATCGTCGAGCGCTCCCGTCACCACCGCACATCCGCGGTCGATGATGGCCACGTGGTCCGCGATCTGGTCGACCTCGGCGATCTGATGCGAGGAGAAGAAGACGGTGGTCTCTTCGCCGGCCACATGCGCCACCAGCGCTTGCAGCACCTCCTCGGTCATGGCAGGGTCGAGCCCAGAGGTCGGTTCGTCGAGGATGAGAAGCTCCGCGCCGCGGCAGAGTGCCAGCAGCAAGGCCAGCTTCGTGCGCGTACCGCGCGAGAGCGCTTTGACCTTACGGTTCGACGGCAGTTCGAACTTGCGGAGATAGCGCTGCTCCAGATCGGCGCGCCAGCGCGGAAAGAACGGCGCCGTGAAGCGGATCATCTCGTCGACGGTCATGTAGTCGTAGAGATCCTTCTCCTCGCTGACGAAGCCGGTACGTCGCCGGATCTCAGGGTTGCCGGCTTCCAGACCGAACACGCGGACCTGACCGCTCGATGGCCGGGCCATCCCCAGCAGGACTTTGATCGTGGTGGTCTTGCCGGCGCCGTTGCGTCCCAGAAAACCGTAGATGGAGCCGGCGGGGACGCTGAGAGTCAGGCCGCGCAACGCCTCGACGCCGTCGTAGCTCTTGTGAAGGTCGGTTGCTTCGATGATCAACGATTCAGCCACGCCGGCCTCCTGCCCTCATC
Organism: Thermoanaerobaculia bacterium; assembly: GCA_017883235.1. Taxonomy (GTDB): domain Bacteria; phylum Acidobacteriota; class Thermoanaerobaculia; order Gp7-AA8; family Gp7-AA8; genus JADGNZ01. The sequence continues at coordinate 11,443 of JADGNY010000088.1, forward strand.
CCCGCCAGCTCCGCTTCGAACAGACGCCGGATCTCCTCGTCGGTCAATCCGCGCCCGCGAAGGCGCTTCACGGTGGCCGCGACCACCGGCTGGGCATCGCGAACGGCCTCGGCCAGTTTCTTCGTCCGCGGTTGCGCGGAAACAAAGGCGCCGGCGCCGTGGCGCAGCTCGATCACCCCTTCGTGCTCGAGCTCGCGGTAGGCTTTGGCAACGGTATTCGGGTTCATTATGAGCTCCTCCGCCAGCGGACGGATGCCGGGCAACTGCTCCCCCGGTCTCAGCGCGCCGGTCTCGATGGCGTGCTTCACCTGCTCCATCAACTGAAGATAGATGGGGACGCCTAACGATGGATTGGGACGAAACAGCATCGTTGCTCCGTGCTAACTCGAGGTGGGCCGAAGCATGCCGGATATCGCCTCTTCCGTCGAATTTCGCGTGAGGAAGCGGAACGCCATGACGCTCAACCCCGCCAGCACGACGAACGCGATCGCGGGCCGAACCGCGATTGCGCCCGTTGCCGCGCTGATAGCTCCTTCACGCGCCGCGATGTACCGCAACGTCAGCAGCATCACATCACCGGCGAAATGCAGCGTCATCGACGGAAGGATCGATCCGGTGACGATCGTCAGCAGGCTGTAGATCACCGCCGCCGCCAGGAAGAACGGCAGAAACGGCAGGATGGCCGCACCGTGCGTCAGATGGATGAGCGTGAAGATCACGCTGGTCGTGGCCAGCGCGACGACCGGGCCGTAGGCGCGTTCGAGCGGCAACTGCATGTACCCGCGAAACCCTGCCTCCTCCGCCACGCCGGCGACCGCGGAGCCCATCACGATCGCCGCAAGGATCGTCCACACGGGAAACTGAGAGAGGTCATTCGGCGCATTGGCAATGTGCAGAAACCCGCGCAGCGCCGCGAACAGCGCCCACACGGCGGCGATCGCCGATCCACCGGCCAGCAGCGACCATCGCCACACCCGCGGACTCAGCTCCACCGCGCGCAGGTGCTCCTTACGAAAGGCGGCTAGGCGAGGCTGCGGTCCCTCTCCGCGGAGATAGCGCCAGTAGAGCCAGAGAACGCCCGCCATCGCCGGCACCGACCAGGGGATCCGCGGCGTGAGCTTCAGGTTCACACCGGCGAGCATGGCCCAGATGGTCGTCGGCACACCGGTAACGAGGAGTCCGAGAAGGATTGCGCGAAGCCAGATCGGGAGTTTGCGCCACATAGGTTGCCTCCTGTGAGCTGTACTACAGAACTATCACAGTGGCAATGTGGGTTGGCGGCGCGGGTTTGTCAAGGGGGCGCTCCGATCCCATCGTCCGACCCCATCCTGACGGTGTCGCTTCGCTCCACGTCAGGATGAAGGCCGGCGCACGAACAGCAGCAGGACGCCGGCGGCGATCGCGGCCAGGCCCGTCCAGAGCGGGATGTTGACGGTCTTCTTTTCCTTCACCGACAGCTCGAGGGGGCCGAGCTTGGCCTCGTGCGTCGCCTGCGTATAGGTGAACTTCCCGTACACCAGTCCGGCGATGCCGGCCACGATCAGCAGGATGGCCACAACCTTGAGTGCGCTCATGAGGACCTTCTTTCTCGATGGGCAGCTTACTCCAGCCGTGTGCGCAGCCGCTTGGTCTCCGCCCGCCGCTTTTTTTCCTCGAGGCGCCGGCGCTTCTGGCTTCGTGAGATGCGCGTCGGTTTGCGCGTCTCCTGCTCGGTGATGGCATCGCCCAGCAACTCTTCCATCCGGGCCAGGGCGCGGTCGCGGTTGGCGAGCTGGCTGCGCTCGGCCTGCGACGTCACGCGCAGTACGCCGAGTTTGTTGATGCGCCCGGCCAGACGCTCCCGGATGCGCGCTTTGCGGTCTTCAGGCAGCGGCAGCGCATCGACGTCGACTTCGATCGTGACGCGCGTCTCCACCTTGTTGACGTTCTGCCCGCCCGGACCGCCGGCGCGCGACGTCGCGGCACGCAGAAGCTGCGACGGCACCGTGATGCCGTCGCCGAGGTCGAGATCGCGCATAAGGACGAATACTAATCTGCGTCTGGCAATGGCGTTCAGGGATGGGAAGCCACGTGCGGCGCATTGACGAAGAACGCCGTCATGGCATTCACGAACCATTGCGGATCGCGGCCGACCACGCCGATGTGTCCCCCCTCGTCCGTTGCGATGACGTGGACGTAGGGCAAAGGCGCCGCGGCGGCAACGAGTGCGTCCGCGGCGACGCGGCCGAGCACGGGATCGTTCCGCGCGATGACGATCAGCAGCGGTCGTCGCACGGCGGCGAAGCGTGTCGATGGCTCGGCCGCCGCGATGAGCTCGGCCGTGGAGTGGAATGGGGTGAGATGTTTCTCGACGAGCCGGTTGACGTAGGCAAGGAACGGCTGCCGCGTCCAGAAGGGGATGCCGAGGCGGCGGTTGCGAATCCGAAGTGTGACGCGGAAGTAGTAACCCATCGGCGTTCGCACGCGGTCGAGCCGTTCGAGAACCCTGGCGACGTCGGCGGGCGGTGAGACGGCCATGGCGCCGGCATCGAACAGTTTCGCCGCGTCGTCCGTCGATATTGTGTCGATGACGTCGAGTCCTCCGAGGCTGAATCCGATCATCCCGATGGGCCGGCCGCCGAGGGAGGGCGCCAGCGTTCCGTCGTGGATCGCCGCCGCCCACGCCAGGAGATCCGCTGACTCGCCGATTCCGAGCGTGCTCGGATACGACATCAGACAGCCATGCCACCGCATGTCGGGAACGACGACGCCGAACCCGCGGTCCGCCAGCGCCGAGGCCGTGTATCGGACGTAGCGGTTCGAGTTGCTGTCGTACAGACCGTGGACGACGAGGATCACCGGAAGAGCGGCGTCACCTTCGTGCACGAAGGCTTCGAGCGGTACGCCGCCGGCTAGCGATTTGTGCGCGAAGCCAGGCCAGGGTTTTTTGTTGCAGGCGAGCGACGGAGTCTGATTCAGGATTACACGACGAGTGAGATCGCCGTTCGCGACACGCAACGTGCTCGCAAGGCCGCTTTCTCGTGGCGCCAGGTCGGGCGTGCCGACGCAGCGCCAGAGTGAGGCGAGGTTACCGTGAGCTTCGCACGATTGGGACGATCCCGGCAGGGGCCTCAAGCCGCTGCACGCTACGAGGAGGGGTAAGCAAAGGGCAGCAACGGCGGCTTTCAGCATACGTATTCGGTTTCAATCAGAAACCGAAGACTACCCCCTAATCCCCAGCCTCACCCTCCGCAATGCCTCGCTCATCGGTCGATCCGCGAAAAGCGGATCGACCAGAGCGCGGACGCGGAGGTAGAGGTCGGCGCTGCCGCTGCCGAGGAACTGCGCGATCTCCGCGCTTCGTCCGGCGACGGCATCTTCGAATGCTTTCGCCTGCGTCTCCGCCTCCTCCAGCGTATGGGCCTCGGCGACACCGCGCATCATCGCCACGCGCCACTCCACCGCCTGTGCGGCGACGATCAGCTCGATGGCCAGGACGCTCTGGACGTTGCCGAGAATGGTCCGCATCTTCCTCGCGGCGTGCGTCGACATCGACACATGGTCCTCGGCGTTGGCTCCGGTCGGAATCGAATCGACCGAGGCGGGGTGGGCGAGGACCTTGTTCTCCGAGACAAGCGAGGCGGCGGTGTACTGCGTGATCATCAATCCCGAGTTCACACCGGGGCGGGTGGTGAGGTTCGAGGGGAGGCCGCGATTGTGGTTGCTGTCGAGGAGCGTCTGCGTGCGCCGCTCGGAGATGTTGGCCAGCTCGGCCAGTGCGATGCTGAGGAAGTCGGCGGCGAGGGCGATCGGCTGGCCGTGGAAGTTGCCGGCGGAGTAGGCGAGGCGCTCATCGCCGCGATAGCCGTCCGGCCAGTTGTCGCGGAACTGCACGTCAAATGGGGCGGATTCGCCGGCGAAGAAGAGCGGGTTGTCAGTCGCCGCGTTGATCTCCCGGTCGGCTACGTCGCGGGCGTAGCGGATGGCGGCGCGCGAGGCGCCGTGAACCTGCGGCGCGCAGCGCAACGAATACGGATCCTGCACGGCGCCGGCGCGCTCGACGAGTTTGCTGCCGCCGATCTGCGCGCGCATGCGCGCGGCGCTGGCGATCTGGCCGGCATGGCCGCGCGCGGCATGAACTTTCGGATCGAGCGCGCGCGTGCAGCCGCACATCGCCTCGAGCGTGAGCGCAGCCGCGGCGTCGGCCAGATCGGCCAGCCGCTCCGCGTCGGCCACGCCGAAGGCCAGCATCGACGCTGAGAAATTCACGCCGTTGACGAGCGCCAGCCCTTCCTTGAACGTCGGCTTGATCTCGCCGGCACTGAAGCCGAGGAGCGCCGGAAGCTCGGAGGCGTCGCGGAGCTCCGTGGTGCCGGCGATGTAGAAGCGTCCCGATCCGAGCAAGGTGGCGAACGTATGCGACAGCGGACAGAGGTCGCCGCTGGCCCCGACCGAGCCGCGCAGCGGCACGAGCGGAATGACGCCGCGGTTGAGCATGGCCTGGAGGACGTCGACCAGCTTGCGCCGCACGCCGGAGTGCCCCTGCAGGAACGAATTGAGCCTTGTGGCCAGGACCGCGCGGATGACGTCGGCGGGGAAGTAATTCGACAGATCGTCGGGATCGCAGTTCTCGCCGACGCCGACCGAGTGGGAGAGCAATAGATTGCGCTGGAGTTGTTCGAGATCGTCCGGAGCGATCGGCTTGTCTTTGAACTCGCCGAAGCCGGTAGTGACGCCATACTCGGTCGCCGCCGGCTCGCCCGCCTCCCACGCCCTTCTGTAGTTCTCCACCACCCGGGCGATGAGCTGCTCGCCGGCGGCGACGAGCGCGTCCGTCGACGGATCGATCTCGACATTTGTCCAGCCGCGCGCGATTTGCACGAGTTGCTCGATGGTGAGCGAGTTGCCGTCGAGGGTGATGGTGTTGGTCATTGGTCCTGCTGACGGAGGTCGCATCGGTCGATCTGCGCGAGAACCGCCCCCTCATCCGCCTTCGGCACCTTCTCCCCCGCTGGAAAGCGCGGGGGAGAAGGGCTCTCGATTATTAGGTATGGTGAGACGCGAGAGGAGGGAAACGCAACAATCGAGAACCCATCATGAGGGATTACACGAAACTCAACCCTCGAGAGCCGCAATAACGACCGAGGAATGACACGAAACTCTAACCTCGAGAGCCCTTCTCCCCCGCTTTTGGGGGAGAAGGTGCCGAAGGCGGATGAGGGGGCTGTGGTGCTTGCCATACTCGAGGCTCTAGCCAGTAAGTCATGCCGACTCAATTTCTGCAAGCAATTCCCTGATCCCCTCAACCAACCGCTCTCGCGGTATCGTCGTCTGCCCTGGCCTTTCCGCCAGCCAACTGCTCCGGTCGTCGAGCATCTTCGCCTTGGCCCGGCCGGCGGCCATGTTCTTCACCGTCACCTCGCCCTTCGCTTTCTCGTTCGAGCCGCAGAGGATGGCCAGCGGGATGTCGTACTGGTCGGCGTACTCGAGCTGCTTGCCGAGGCGCTTGGCCGTGCCGATGTAGAACTCCGTCGGGATGCCGGCGCGGCGCAGTTCCCAGGTCATCTGCAGGTAGTCGTCAGTAAGCGCCTTGTCCATGTTCGTCACGAGCACGCGGGCGGTCGCTTTTCTGGTGTCGACGCGGCCGAGGTGAGCCAGGGCGGCCAGGAGGCGATCGACGCCGATCGACGCACCGACGGCGGGAATCGCTTCGCCGAGGAAGCGCATTACCAGGCCGTCGTAACGGCCGCCGCCGAAGATCGAGCCGAACTGCGGTGCATCGAGCAGGATCGCTTCGAAGACCGGGCCGGTGTAGTACGCCAGGCCGCGGGCGATCGACAGATCGAGCGAGACGCGGTCGTCGTCGTATCCGAGTGCGTAGAGGTGATTCGAGATCCGCTCGACGACGTCGATCTGCGCCGGGGCGTGATCGAGCGTGGCGAAGAGCTCGCGCAGCCTCGCAGCAACCTCGCGCCGCGAGTCCGACTTGATATCGAGGAAACGTTTGATCCGATCGACCTGGCTGCCGTCCAATCCCACGCCGCGGATGGTGTCGCCCGACTCGTCTTTGTAGCCGTTCATCAGCTCGCGCGAGACCTTGTCGAGACCGACCTTGTCGAGCTTGTCGAGGACGCGGAAGACGTCCGCTCCCTGTTCCGGGCCGATGCCGGCGAAGTCGAGGAGCAGGTTCAGCACCGCCCGGCTGGAGAACCGCACCAGATAGCGGCCGACCTCGAGCGACGACAGCGTGTCGCACATCCCGGCGATGATCTCGGTGTCGGCGACCTCGGAGACGGTTCCGACGGAGTCGAGGTCGAACTGGGTGAACTCGCGGTAGCGTCCCTTGTCCGGCTTGTCGGCGCGCCAGACCGGCGCGACCTGGTAGCGGCGGAAGGGGCGCGGCAGGTCGGCGTACTGCGCGATGACGCGCGCCAGCGGTACGGTGAGGTCAAAACGCAGGCCGAGCGCTTCGTTCTCCGGATTCGTGACGCGGAAGATCGATTGCTGTGCCTCGGTCCCGGCGCTGCCGGAGAGGACGTCGAGGAACTCGATGGCCGGCGTGCTGAGGGGAACGAATCCGTAGAGCTCGTAGACGCGGCGGATCGTATCGATCATCGACTGCCGCGCCAGCATCTGGTCGGGCAGAAGGTCGCGCAGACCACGGGAGATACGGGGTTCGACGGTATCGGTCATTCGGCGGGGGTCCATGGTACCGAGGGCCGGGATCGAACCGGCGACCCCCAGATCCACAATCTGGTGCTCTAACCAACTGAGCTACCTCGGCACAGGACGCGGAATGATACTCAGAAAGCACGTGAGGCGCGAGTGAGAACAGCGCGTGGGAGGAAAGCATTCTGCGGGCGAGGCGTTACTCCGCCACCATCAGCAGATCCGCGAAGTACCCGTTGCTGTCGCTCCACCTCTGCTCGATGGTGAATCCTCCCGCCTCGGCGAGGGCGTGCAGGCTCGCATCGTCGTACTTGTACGAGTTCTCCGTGTGGATCGATTCTCCCTCATCGAAGGAGATTTCATATCCATCGATCAGGACGCGCTGCCCCTCTCTGCTGACGAGGTGCATTTCGATGCGGCCCTCGGATTCGTTGTAATACGCGCGGTGGGCGAAGGCGGAGAGGTCGAATGTCCCGCCGAGCTCGCGGTTGATGCGGCCGAGCAGATTGAGGTTGAAGGCGGCGGTGACGCCGAGGGCATCGTCGTAGGCAGGTTCGAGGATCGATGGGGACTTGCGCAAGTCGGCGCCAAGGAAGAGGGCGTCGCCGGGGGCGAGGGCTGTGCGGAGATTGGAAAGCATGGCGCCGGCCGCGGCAGGATCGAGGTTGCCGATGCTCGACCCCAGGAAGAGCACGATCGTTCGCGCGTCGGAAGGGGGGAGGTAAGGGCGGAGGAGCGTGGCGGGATTGCGGAAATCGCCGCAGATCGCGCTGATGGAGAGGCGGGGATAGTCGTTCAGCAGGTCGTGCCCGCTGGAGGCGAGGATGCCGGCGTCGACGTCGACCGGAAGGAAGTCGAGAGACGCTTGCCGGGCGAGAATCGCGTCGATCAGATGCCGCGTTTTCCGCGCGCTGCCGCTGCCCAGCTCGACCAGGCGTACGCGCGGTCCGAACGCCGCGGCGATCTCCGCCGCCCGCGACAGCAGGATCTCATCCTCGGCACGGGTGACGTAGTACTCCGGCAGCTCGCAGATGGCCGAGAAGAGCGCCGAGCCCAGCGCGTCATAAAAGTAATGAGGGAGCAGAAACTTCGGCCGCGCCGTGAGACCGCGGCGGACGTCGTCCGCGAAGCTGTTCGACGGAGACGCGGCGGCGCGGTGGAGCACGTAACGCTCGCGCGTCGGAGCCTGTGCCGGGACAGCGAGGGACTGTTCCATCTGTTCGCGGATCATAGCGCTTAGCGGACCGTGTATCCCGCGACGCGCAACGCGGCCGTGGCGCGCTCCAGCGCCGCATCACGCACCAGGACGTAGTCGGTGTCGTACGTCGAGATGACGAAAAGGGCGATGCCGGCGTCGGCCAGGACGCGCGTAAACGCGGCGGCGACTCCCGTCTGATCGAGCGGAAGAGGACCGGCCAGCTCGAGGCAGCACCAGCCGCGGTCGGCCACGACGTCGGGGACGTTGCCTTCGTTGCAGACGATCGAGAGCTCGTGGCCGGTGCGGGTGATGGAAACAAAGGTCCCGTGCGCCCACGGCGGAATGGCCTCGTCCGCGGGAAGGCGGACGATGGCGTAGTGGCCGTCGATGAGGGTAAAGGCCGGCTTCATGTCTCGCTCATCAGTCGGACGGCATCGATGAGCTGCTGCGCTTCGAACGGCTTCTGCACGACCGTTTTGACCTCGCCGGAGAGGGCGCCGATCAGTGAGTCGGGCGAGGCCGTCAGCAGGATCGACCGCTTCAGCGACCGCGGATCGTTCACCCGGAGATGGCGGATCACGGTCATCCCCCCTTCGTGCGGCATCATCAGATCGAGGAGGATCACGTCGTACGCCTGCTTCTTGAGTGCGGCAATGGCCTGGTTGCCGGTCAGGAAGACGTCGACTCGAAATCCCTGGTTCCCGAGGAGCCGCGCCACGAGGCGCTGCATCGAGACATCGTCATCGAGCAGGAGAACACGCTTGCGGCGCTTGAATAGGGAACGCATGGAGAGAGGGCCCGCGGAAACCGGCGCATCATGACCTATCCACGATAGGTGCCATGTGCCCGGAGAGCAGGCATCGTGCCTGGCGTCTCGCCCGCGCTTTGAAGCTTGGACGATGCCGCTATCGCGGCGCTGGAGGCAGTCAAACAGCCTCTCGGAAGCCGTTAACAGCCTCTCGGAGGCCGTTAACAGCCTCTCGGAAGCCGTTAACAGCCTCTCGGAGGCCGTTAACAGCCTCTCGGAAGCCGTTAACAGCCTCTCGGAAGCCGTTAACAGCCTCCCGGAAGCCGTTAACAGCCTCTCGGAGGCCGTTAACAGCCTCCCGGAAGCCGTTAACAGCCTCTCGGAAGCCGTTAACAGCCTCCCGGAAGCCGTTAACAGCCTCTAGGAAGCCGTTAACAGCCTCCCGGAGTCCGTTAACAGCCTCCGGGAAGGAGTAACTGACTCTGGGAACGAGTCAACTGCTTCTGGTGAAGCAGCTTACTGCCTCTTTGTCGGCGAATTTGCCGCTATCGCGGCGTCGTAACGTCCAATCTCCAGAGCGCGGGCGAGACGCCTGGCATTCTGCCTGCTCCCGCCGGGCGTCCTCGCCCGGCGGGGATTTCTGTGCGAGGCGAGGATGCTCCGGCTAGGGAAGTTTGGCCGCCAGCACGTCGACCTTCTCGATGGACGGCGGCTGCGAGAGAAGCTCAGCGGCATTGGCCATGAGTGCAGCAGCGACCCGGCCCGTAAGATGTGCCTGCCGGCCGGCTTCGTCCGGGAAGGCGTCGAAGATTCCGAAAGTGGAGGGCCCGAGCTGAAGGCCGAACCAGGCGGTCGTGGCCGGCTCCTCCATGACAATTGCGAGACCAGACTTGATAAACGCCGCGACCTCCGCTTCCTTGCCTGCCTTTGCCTCGAGACGAACAAACAACGCTACGTTGACCATTCAGTTGTCCCCTTTCGTGAGGTTCTGGATGCTACATCCGGTCCTGACGGACAACCGGCAACGCAGCCGTAACATCTTCGTTCTGGCCGGACGATTCCTCGCGAGTGGCGAGCCCACCCTCTCAAACGGCCCACTCCGCCTCGGGATTGACGGTCTGCGCCCCGCTCCCGGCGCGATCTTCCTCACGAATGACGAAAACTAGCTCGACATCGAAAACGTCCGCCTCGAGATTCAAAACGGCTGCCCCGAGATTGAAAACGCCTGCCTCGACAATGACACGGGGGTACTCTCGTATTGACGCGCTGTCATTCCCGAGGGAGCGGTTTTGATTGGCGAAGTAGTTTTTCCCGATCTCGATGCTGAGATTTCTGATATCGAGGCAAACGTTCTCGATGTCGAGGCTGGCGTTCCTGATATGGAGGTAGCCGTTTCAGATGTCGAGGCAGCCGTCGTCATTCGCGGAGCAGCCGGCGTCGTTTGAGAGGCGCTCGCCGTCCTTTGCGAGCCGAAAACCACCCTGTCATCCTGAACCGCCGATGCCCCGGATGGGGCTGAGGACGGTGAAGGACCCCCGGCTGTAACCAGGACGGGAGGGGGCTGCGAATCTGGAGGCCGGCAACGCGAATCACCTCAGTGCGAGGATCTATGTACACATTCCTACGAGCGAGCTTCGGGGTCAGCCCGAGACCGGTCGGACTGGAGGAGTCCGAGCTACGTTGGATTGTGATTAAACCTGCGGGTCTTGGCTATCGGCCGCGATTCCTCGCTGTGCTTTACGCCGCTGGGCCCGGAGTGGGCTTGTCGTTAACCAGTTGCATGGTGCGGGGTACCGGATTCGAACCAGTGACCCTCTGCGTGTAAAGCAGACGCTCTACCGCTGAGCTAACCCCGCATGGGACCAGACAATAACACGTTGTCGGTTATCGGTTGTCGGTTGTCGGAGATGCAACCGAGAACCGACAACCGACAACCTCTACCGCCGGAACCTCTCCGGTACATCCACATGCCCCGCCACCCTCGCCCACCTGACCGACCCGCTGCCCTTGTTGCCGATGCGGAAGTCGCCGCCGACGTCGGAGACGTCGACGCTGCCGGAGCCTTTGCTGCCGATGTGGACGTTCCGCTTCACGTTGTGGATGTCGACCGAGCCGCTGCCGTCGTTGACGATGTCGACGCTTCCGGCGCCGCGGACTTCGATACCGCCGGAGCCGTCGGTGATACGGACGTCTCCGGCGATGTTCTCGAGGGTCATGCCGCCCGATCCGTCGTGGACCGAGAGGTTGCCGCCGACGTTGCGGACGGTCATATCTCCGCTTCCGTCCCTGACCTCGGCGGGTCCGACGTTGTCGATGGTCAAGTCGCCCGATCCGTCTTCGACTTCCAGCGGAACGTTGTCGGGAACGACGACGTCGAAGTCGAGCTTGGAGCTGCCGAACATCTCGCGGTCCGTGACGGCCTCGATGCGAAGCTCCGAGCCGCTGCGGCTCAGGACCAGCTTCGTCTCACTCAGCCGGTCGCGGCTCGACGCGCACGCCGTGCCAATGGCGGTCACCTGTGCCGCGCCGCGCCGTCCGTTGATATGGAGCCATCCCGCGCGTCCGATGATCACGATGCGCGTGACGCCGGCCGACGGCGCGGCGACGTTGCGCTTTTCGCGGAACGAACAGTCGCCGAAAAGGCCAGCCGAGGCGGTCGTGGCGGCGAGGAGGAGAAGGAGCGAGGCGAGGGTGCGCATGGAGGAGAGTACGTTGCCTGCGGCGCTGGGTTTCCTGGGAGCGCGGGCGTCTCGCCCGCGCTCCTTGGCAGCATCCTGCTTGACTCGCGTGCGGGACGCACGCGGTCCCAGGAAAAACCTACTCCCTCCCCCAGTACAGCGCATTGAAGATCATCGGGAACGTCGCATGCGTCTGCCCCCGGTGTTGCGGGCGGAAGCCGAAGAGGACGATGCGGCCTTTGCCGAACGTCATGGCCACCGCCGCCGCTTTGCGGGTCAGCTTCTCCTCGCCGGTGATCCAGCCGGAGAGGAGGATGTCGCGGGCGTCGTCGGGGTAGGTCATCAGCACCCAGCGCTCCATTTCGCCGCCGGGGGCGGTGGTCTCGAAGGCCACCGGATGGTCGATGTAGATTGCCGTCTCCTCGGGCATCCCCGCGGTGACGGGGTGATCGGTGCGGACCTTGACCCGTACGAGTGAGCCGGGGACGGAGAAGTCGGGTGCTTTGGCGAGCACGTTGCGCACCGGGATGTTGAAGTTGTCAATGACGTAGTCGCAGCCGGCGTTGAAGGCCAGCAGAGTCCCGCCGTTCTCGACGAAGGTCCGCAGTGCCTGCGCCCCCTCCTTCTCCAATGCGCCGCGGTTCTCGGGCGGCAGCTCATCCACGTACTTCATCGCCCCTTCACCGGCGGCGCGTTTGCCGGTGGCGATCTCCTCTTTGTCGATATCGGGGAGGATGAAGACGTCGAGGTTCTGCAGGCCCGCCTTCACCTCCTGCGGATGGAGCGATTTCGGCGTGAAGCCGTAGGTGTCGAGGAGCCAGCGCGTCCACCCTTCGTCCAGCGCGCCGCCCCAGGGGTTGTAGATGGCGATGCGCGGCTTCGGCTGGGAGGCGTGCTTGCGCAGGACTTCTTTCATCTCCGGCTTGATCTCGGTGACCTTCTTGTAGGACGTCCTGACCGTCGTCTTCTCCACCGTCACACCCATCGCCAGTGGCAGCGTCCACGTCGCGACGTCGTACGGCCTGAGGATTTCCTTCCCCGCCTGCAGCCGCACTTCAGGGTAGCGCTGCGGCTCGAGCAACTCGACGAGGAACCTCGCGTACGGCTGCGCCATCGGAATCCAGTAGTCGCCGTTGTCGGACTGCTCGATCTCGACGCCATGCTCGAGTAGCAACGCCGCAAGGAACTGTGCGCTCGGCCAATCGTGCTGATCGTGCGGGATGCGGTACGCCTTCGTCCCCCCGAACGCCACGGCCGCGCGGGCGCGGACGGCCACGTCGCGCAGGAGATCCTCGCGGCGGTCGGCCGCCGTCTCCAGCAGCGCATCCGAGGCGATCCGCTCGTAGTCCATGATGTCGCGCATCCGCCACGTCCCGCCGGCCCACGGATGCGGATGATTGATGGTCGCTTTGTAGTCGATCAGCCCCTTCTGCCCGCCGTGCAACTCGCTCGGATCGATCGTGATCGGCGAGGCGATGCGCGCCGAGGCGGTTTCGAGAAGCAATCCGGTGATGTTCTTCCACCAACCGGTGTTGCGCGTCCCGCCGAGCCAGTAGGCATCGAACGAGTAGCCGTAGATCAGTCCGGCCTTGTTCTGCTGCTCGAGCCGGAAGGCCATGTTCGTGCCGACGAGATTGACCTCGCGCCAGATCAGCGGGTGGACGGTGGGATCGAGAGGGTCGGCGAATGGAGGGATGAACATACGCGGCCCGTCTGTCCCCATCTGATGCTCGTCGACCCACACCTGCGGATACCACTCGTGGTAGACGGCGCGGCTCAGCTCTTTCGTCTCCGCCTGCGTGAGCATGAACCAGTCGCGATTGTTGTCGTGGCCGACGTAGTGGTGATAGAGCCACGGCAGCCGCCCCCCCTCGTAACGCGTGCCGAGGAACTTGCGGTAGTAGTCGGTGATCATGATCTGCCCGTCTGGATTGAGCGACGGCACGATCAGGAGGACGACGTTGTCGAGGCGGCGTTTGGTCTCGGCGTCGTTGCCGGTCGCTAGCGCGTGCGCCCACTCCATGGCCATCTGGCTCGATGCGATCTCCGAGGAGTGGATGTTGCAGGTGACGAGGACGATGGCCTTGCCGTCGCGCGCGAGCTGTCCGATCTGTTCCTCGGAGAGCCCGCGCGGATCGGCGAGCTTCCTGGCCGTCTCGCGGATCCGTTCGAGGTTCCGCATGTTCCCCTCGGAAGTGACGACGGCCATGATGAAGTCTTCGCCGAGCGTGGTTTTCCCCAGCGACTCCACCCGCACCCGCGGCGATGCCGCCGCCAACGCCCGAAAGTAGGAGACGATTTGGCGGTAGTCGGCGAGCTTCCGGTCCGCCCCAACCTCGAAGCCGAGGAACTGGGAGGGGGACTGGATGGTGGCGGCGCTGGCCGCAGCGGCGAAGAGAAGGAGGAGGACGAAGCGCTTCATGCGCGGAGGATTATGGCGGATCGGCGGGGAGGAAGACCCTGAGTTCACGAGCGAGGCGTGGAACATCGATAGTCGCAGCCTTCCAGACCGCATCGAAGTCGATGTTCGTGTAGTCGTGAACAAGCCTGTTGCGCATTCCCACGATTTCCATCCATTCGACCTTCGGATGCGCCTTCCGCCCTTCTTCGCTCACGCGTCGTGCTGCTTCGCCGATGGTCTGGATGAAATGCATGACGGTAACCCGAAGATTTTCGTCGGCATCAAACTGCTCTTTTTCAATGTCGTGCATCTTTTCAGCGATCCGATCGCAGAGATCCAGCATGTCGCCCATCGGCACGAAATCGCTATGCTTCGACATACTCTTCCACCGCTTCCGTCAAGACATCTTTCACCATCCAACGGCTTAGCTCTTTGGGTGTCCGAAGATCGACCTTCCGCCTGAACATCTCCGCGAGCTCGACCTCCGCACGGACGATGGCCCACCCTGGCGTCTGGCCTGGCTTGAACTCAACGAGCACATCCACATCGCTCCGCTCCGGATCGAAGTCATCACGGACGACGGATCCGAAGAACGACAGCCGCTTGATCCCCCACTTCCGGCAGAACGCGGCGATCTCCTCGTGCGGGATCGGGATGGCCAGCTCGCGGACGGTCGGCATGGCTGCAATTCTAGCCTGCGGGGGGGCGTGCCTGCGCGCTCAAAGCACCGTCTCCTACCTTGTCATCCTGAGGCTGCCGGAGCCGCTGAGCGAGCGTAGCGAGCGAAGTGCGGCGGAGGACGCCGAAGGACCCCCAAGTTGTATCCCGGCTGGGCGGCGGAATAGTCGACATTCCACCGCCCTGTCGGGGTTTCAGGTTGGGGGTCCTTCGGCGCGCTCTGCCCCTCCGGGGCTGCCGCCGCCTCAGGATGACAGTGTATGGGGGCGCTTGTTTCAGTTCAAAAACCCACATGCAATTCTCCGTGTCTCGACGAGGTTCTGAACCGAACCATGTAGCTGGCCCCTTCTCTGGCTGCGGGCGGGATTGATTTTGAGATCACCCGCTGTTATGGTGTCGCGATTTCAAAGCGGACGAATGGATTCAGAAGGGTTAAGTCTTAAGGAGACATGATTTTGCCGACCACCAAGCAGCAGAAAACGGAGCTCATTTCGTCGTATCGGGTTCATGACGTCGATACGGGGTCGCCGGAGGTGCAGATCGCGCTTCTGTCGAATCGGATCACCTACCTCACCGAGCACTTCAAGACCCACGCGAAGGATCATCACAGCCGCCGGGGTCTCCTCAAGCTGGTCGGCCGCCGCCGCCGCCTTCTCGACTACCTGAAGAAGACGAGCCAGGATCGCTACCGCACCATCATCGAAAAGCTCGGCATCCGCAAGTAACCAGATCGGGGCGCGGACAGCGCCCGCAGCAAACGGGCGCACGCAAGTGCGCCCGAGGTTTTTCTGGCGCGTGCCTGGCACGCGCTACTCCCTCCGGCCGGATCCCATCGTCCGGCCACCAGCGGACAAATCAAACGCACCGAGGTGATGAGTGGCCTCGGGCACCAAAGGAATCAAATGAACAAGAAAGAATTGGAGATCGGCGGGCGCACGCTTTCGCTCGAGACCGGTGCGGTCGCGCGTCAGGCCAACGGCGCCTGCGTGATCCGCTACGGCGACACCGTCGTCCTGGCTACCGCCTGCTACAAAGATGGCGTCGTCCTCGGCGACTTCATGCCGCTCACGGTCGACTACAAGGAGTACACCTACGCCGGCGGCCGCATCCCGGGCGGTTTCTTCAAACGTGAAGGACGCCCCACCGAGAAAGAAATCCTCACCTGCCGTCTCATCGATCGCCCCCTGCGCCCGTCGTTCGCCAAGGGCTACCGCCAGGAGACCCAGATCATCGCCCTCGTGCTGTCCGCCGACGGTGAGAACGATCCCGACATTCTGGCCATCAACGCCGCCTCCACCGCGCTGGTGATCTCCGAGATCCCCTTCCTGAATCCCATCTCCGCCGTCCGCATCGGCTACATCGACGGCAAGATCGTCGTCAATCCGACGAACGCGCAGCGGGACCTGTGTGACCTCGACCTCGTCGTGGCCGGCACGCCCGACGCCATCGTCATGGTCGAGGCGGGCGCCCGTGAAGTCGACGAGAGCGTCGTCCTCGACGCCTTCGAAGCCGCGCACGCCGAGATCCGCCGCCTCTGCGCGCTGCAGCTCGAACTGCGCGCCGAAGTCGGCAAGCCGAAACTCGAAGTCACCTTCACCGCCAAGTTCGAAGAGGCCCTGGTGAGCGAGCTGATGGGCCAGTACGGCGCGTCGCTCAAAGAGGCGATGCTGACGAAAGGGAAGCACGAGCGCTACGCCGCGCTCAAGGCCCTCAAGACGGAGATCCTGGCCGCGGTTCCGCCGGAAGACACCGAGCGTCTGGCCGCCACAAGCGCTGCCTGGGGTGAGATGGAAGTGCAGATCTTCCGCAACCTCATGCTGAAGGAAAACCGCCGCGTCGACGGCCGCTCCTTCACCGAGATCCGTCCCATCACCATCGACCTGAGCGTGCTCCCGCGTACCCACGGCTCGGCCATCTTCACCCGCGGCGAGACGCAGGCGCTCGTCACCGTGACCCTCGGCACGCCGCAGGAAGCGCAGAAGATCGAAGACTTCGAAGGGGAGACCTTCCAGCGCTTCATGCTCCACTACAACTTCCCGCCGTTCTCCGTCGGCGAGGTGAAATTCATGCGCGGCCCGGCCCGCCGCGAGATCGGCCACGGCAACCTTGCCCGCCGCGCCCTCGCTCCGATGCTGCCGCCGCAGGAAGACTTCGCCTACACCATCCGCATCGTCAGCGACATCCTCGAGTCGAACGGCTCGTCGTCGATGGCGTCCGTATGCGGCGGCTCGCTGGCTCTGATGCAGGCGGGCGTTCCGCTGCAGTCGGCAGTGGCGGGCGTGGCAATGGGTCTGGTCACCGGCGAGCACGCCGGTGACGTGGCCATCCTCTCCGATATCGCCGGCATGGAAGACCACGAAGGCGACATGGACTTCAAGGTCGCCGGTACGCGCAAGGGCATCACCGCGCTGCAGATGGACATCAAGGTGGCCGGTCTGCCGCGCGAGATCATGGCCCGCGCCCTGGCGCAGGCGAAGGAAGGGCGCATCCACATCCTCGACAAGATGGATGCGGCGATCTCGGTGCCGAGCGCTGAGCTCTCCGAGTACGCCCCGCGCCTCTACACGATCCAGATTCCGAAGGACCGCATCCGCGACGTGATCGGCTCCGGCGGCAAGACCATCCGCTGGATCGTCGAAGAGACCGGTACGAAGATCGACGTCGAGGACGACGGCAAAGTGACCATCGCCTCGAGCGACGTCGCATCGGCGCAGCGGGCCATCGACATCATCAAGGGTCTCACCGCGTCGGCGGAGATCGGGAAGAACTACAAAGGCACCGTCAAGCGCATCGAGCCATACGGAGCGTTTGTCGAAATCCTTCCCGGTCAGGACGGCCTGCTGCATATCTCCGAGATGGCCCATGGCCGCGTCGGCCAGGTGACGGACGTCATGCAGATCGGCGACGAAGTCGAAGTGCAGGTCGTCGGCATCGAGCCCGACAGCGGCAAGATCCGCCTGTCCCGCAAACCGCTTCTTCCGCCTCCGACCGAGGAGGAAGCTGCAGCCGCCGCGCGTGCACCGCGCCGTGACGGCCCGGGCGGTGGCGGCGATCGCGGCGGACGCGGCGGCTTCGGCGATCGCGACCGTGGTCCGCGCCGTGACGGCGGTGGTGGCGGTCGTGGAGGATCAGGGGACCGCGGCCCGCGACGCGATCACGATCGGGGCCCGCGCCACGACTCCGGTCCTCGCCACGAAAGCGGCCCGCGTCACGACGGTCCTCCGCGCTTCAACAGCGACAGCGGTTCGGATACGCCGAAGACGGGCGGTGGGGATGAGGGCGGGAACTCGTAGTCAATTCAATTTGCTGCTGATAAGAACGCCGCCCAAGGGCGGCGTTCTTGTTTCGTCGCGATAACTGTCGACAGCGGAATAGATAACTGTCAAATCTTCGAAACGTCTAACGCGGCTGGCCCGCATTTCTCACACTCTCACTGAATCGTCGGCACCCTGTACCCCGTCGAGAGCCCTTCTCCCCCGCGGGTTTTT
Source organism: Thermoanaerobaculia bacterium (assembly GCA_017883235.1). Classification (GTDB taxonomy): domain Bacteria; phylum Acidobacteriota; class Thermoanaerobaculia; order Gp7-AA8; family Gp7-AA8; genus JADGNZ01. Next base: position 29,282 of record JADGNY010000088.1, read on the forward strand.
GCGGGGGAGAAGGTGCCGACAGGCGGATGAGGGGGCGTTTCACGAGGACGTCATTCGCGCGCGACGCGTGCTTTCAAGCCGCCCTGGGGCCAGCGGTGCAAGATCGCGTATACGCCCCCCTCATCCGCCTTCGGCACCTTCTCCCCCCGCAAAGAAACCGCGGGGGGAGAAGGACTCTCGACGAAAGGGCGTGGCAAGAAGC
>JADGNY010000089.1 GCA_017883235.1 Thermoanaerobaculia bacterium
GAAGGGTCGCGCTAAGTCACCTGAAAGATGAGTGTTCACGCCGGTTTCCCGGTAGTCTGCCGCGCCAGAAGGCCGTTCACGAGAGAGAGATGCTGTCCCAAACCCGTTTCGCGAAAGCCGTTTTGGACAGGTGTGTTGCCGCACACTGCCGTCAAGTCTTCCGATACGTGGACAAGTACCTTGATCACGATAAGGTGTCGGTCTGTGCAGGTGTCATCTACCCAAGCTCGCCTTCGACGGCGGGACTGAAGGAGTTGGTAGAGCAGTATCTGAATGACAACGCCTTGCAGGTTGTCTGGTACGACGACAAACCGGAAGAAGGGGCTCAGGACGGCGAGGGATGACTGTGCGGTCCAAGAGCGGAGCGCCGTCGTCTCGCCACGACGAGCGAAGGTCTGGGCTGGCGGGCCAGCCGCCGAGACGGCAGCGCTCCGTAGCGCGGCGCACGTCTTCGACGGATCCGTCCTTAAAGTTAACGTGGCCCGGAGCAAATGGGGTCACGCTAAGGTGAGACCTCGTCGTCACCGGCACGGCCCGACATCCGGGCCGCCCGCCACGAAGCAAGGGCCGCCATCTCGTGGAGAAAGTTGACTTCTCCTCGAGAGAATTCGTCAGCCAACTGGCTCGTCCGGAGGCCGAATAGCCCTCCGAGCAAAGTCTTGAGGAGATTCAGTAATTCGTCAATGATCTTGAGAATCGTAGTGAGCCAGGCCGGCGGGTTCGTGGGAAAGATAAGGTCCCAAATCTCGGTGAGGATCTTTTTCAGCGTGTTCATGACTTCGTCGATCCAGCTAAGGAAGCCCATCGTCACGGGAGCACCACCAGGCGCAAGCACCTTACTGGCAACATCCAGTGCGCGGTTGACGAGAGCGTCGCCGTCCTGGACGCGCAAGAACATGTGGAGCTCGTGCCGCTGCCCTGGCGCAATCCCGGGGGCGGCCTCTCGGATGTAGTCGGTCAACCGCTTCGTTTGCGCAACGAACGACTCGCCCGTTGCCTGGATAGTGAGGTGCTCATCACCCTCCCCGGCGACGGCCACCACCTGAGCTGTGAATCCCTGAGTAAACCTGTCCACACTCGCCAGGAAGGAACTCAGTGGATCGGTGCTGCCTTTTTCAGGAGGAGGGTTCTTGCTTTCTTTGGCGCTCATATTTGATCTCCTTCGCCCGGTGGATACGCGTGTATTGTATTCATTCCGTACTTCATCCGTGCAGCTTTCTGGGAACCAAGTGCGGCGCCTGTTCCGCGAGCCGCTCTGGTGATCAATGCCGAACGCCGCGGTGCCTGCCAGGAATGCCCAGCAGTTCGTCGAATGCGGTCAACGTGGTGGCCGGAAAGGCGTTCACATTGAGGGCGAACACTTCGATGTACTGGGCGCGGAGAGCATTGCCGGTTCCCAGAGGGTAAACACCGGTGTTCAGCATCGCCAGGAAGGTGTCGGCGGTGCAAGGCGTCGGCTGAGGGTTGCTACGCGATCCGCAGCCGGCACCCTGGGCGGTCACGTCCTCGTTCGTCTGGAAGGCGATCATCGTCCCGAGGGACTGCGCGGACTGGATCGTCTCCGGCTGCGCGGGGGAATCGGGATAGAGCGAGTTGTTCTGAATGACCAGACGGCCCGGAAACTTCTGCGCGGCCAGAGTCAGCAGGGGGAGGCTCGGTTGAGAAATCGTCCCCTTGATGATCGAACCATCTTCCGCAATGGGAGGAAACGGATCAGCCGAGGCAATGATGGCCACGCTGAACGACTTGTCGGGAAAATACTTCTTGAACGCGCCCGTCGTGCCGTCCCATCCCTGGAGCAACAGCCGGAGTCCGTGGGGTCAAACCTTCGTTTTTTGACAAGTCGTAACCCGTTGAAAACACAGTTACTTGTCATGACGCACTCCGCCACCCGGGCCGATGCGTCAGTTATTTGCGACGACGACGCGCCAGCGAGAGCGCCGCTCTTCGCTCCGATCACTTCTTCTGCGTCGTCGAAGCCGGAGTCGTTTCTTCCGCCTCGGGCTCCAGCTCCGCCGGCGCCGGCTTCGCCTTTCCCTTGCGGGTGCGGCCGAGGGCGCGGCGCATGTCTTCGACGTGCGGGAGGAGATCGGCGGTCTCGGGACGTTTGGAGAGGCGTTGGGCCAGGGCGTAGGTCGCGAGCGCATCGCTCCCCACCTTGTTCAATGCCGCGGTGACGCTGTGGCGGACGAAGTGCGCCATCGCTTCCAGCTCATCGGCCACCGGGTTGTATGCCGCGGCATAGCGCACCAGATCGCGGGACTCAGCCGGAGCCATCGCCCCCCCGCGTTGGAGAGACGTGTGGGTCGTGATCGCGACCGCTGTCAGCTCGATGAACTCCGGCGGGACCGAAGCGGCGGGAGCGAGCCGCCGGCCATCGCCCTTCGCAGGGATGGCGAACTTCGGTATCCGACCCCGCATGGCCATAATCTCCTGGACCAAAGCAAGCGAATCATCAGCGTAGGAAGACGAAGCAGGTTTCGATGTCGCCACGGTGTTCTCCCTTCGAAAGTAAGGATAGAATCCTAGCAGATAAGGATTTCAACGTCAACTTTGAGGTTGATTAGCTCATTGATTAGAATAAATATCTTGACTTGAGCTTTATTTCGTTCATGTTAAAGTCAAAGAGCTTGCTTTAACGACATTAACCTCACTGGTTAGCTTGCTAACCTAATCTTTTAGATATCGATCATATTTTAAGGTATATTATATTCAACTAACGTTATAGACAATCATCTTAAGGTGTATGACCTGACTTTAACGTGCCTAACCTCACGAGCGCTTGTTGGACCGCAACGCTGACACGCCGAGTGTCAAATTCTCGCGGAGGACTGTCACCTTCAAACGGGCACCGAAGAAAGGAAGTCTCTGATGTCCTCGTCGCTCCCCTCTCATCCAAACCTGGAGTGGGACCGACAGATTTGACTCACTCCTGTCGAAGGACGACCACCGTCGCGCCCCACCCGCCCCCACTCCCGTCGGCGTCGTGGAAGGCTTCGACGAAGTCGAGCGAGGCCAGGAGCTTGCGGACGTTCTCGCGCTGCATGCCGATACCGCGGCCGTGGATCAGGCGGACCTGGCGGAAACCCTTCGCACGCGCTTCAATCAGGTAGTCGCGTGCCACGTCGCGGATTTCGTTCGGGCGGAAGGGGTGGGGGTCGAGCGTGTCGGTGATCGGGATCTGGATGGGGTCGTCGTCCATAAAAACCTGAAACCAGAAACCAGAAACCAGAAGAGTCTAAACCACGAACGATCGCACGGACACTTCTGGTTTCTGGTTTCTGGTTTCTGGTTTCAGGCCTGTGCGATACTTTCGACTGATGGTCCTGTTCAACCACGCAACGCGCGAGATGACCGCCAAGATCGTTTACTACGGTCCCGGTCTCTGCGGAAAGACGACCAACCTCATGGTCATCTTCGACAAGCTCGACCCCAAACAGAAGGGGAAGATGCTGTCGCTGGCCACGAAGACCGACCGCACCCTCTTTTTCGACCTGCTGCCGGTCGACATCGGCAAGGTCGGCGCCTTCAACCTCAAGATCCAGCTCTACACCGTCCCCGGGCAGGTCTTCTACAACGAGACGCGCAAGCTGGTTTTGAGGGGAGCCGATGCCGTCGTCTTCGTCTCCGACTCCCAGCCGTCCATGGTCGAATCGACGCGCGAGAGCTTCGCCAACCTGATGGAGAACCTCAAGGAAAACAACATCGATCCGAACGACACGCCGATCGTGATCCAGTTCAACAAGCGCGACCTCCCGGGCGTTCTTTCGATCGAGCAGTTGCAGGAAACGCTCGGCTTGGAAGGCTATCCCTACCTCGAGGCCACTGCCGTCAAAGGCGAAGGGGTGATGGAGACCTTCCACCTCGTCTCCAAGATCGCGGCCAAACATCTCTACGCCAGGCTCCAGGGAAAGCCGGTGCCGCTGGAAAAGGCGAAGCCGGCCGCGGCTCCGAAAACCGAAACAAAACCGGAACCAGAGCCTGAGCCAGAGCCGCCGGTCAATCCGTTCGCCGACTCCGTCCCCTTCCCCGAATCGCAGATGGACAGCAGCTACGATCGGATGGAAGAGGTCTCGCTCGATCAGCTTCTCTCGGAAGGCCGCGAGAGACCGTCCACCTTCTCGGGCAATGTGGCCGTCCCGATCATAGACGACGCATTGGATGACGTATTGGATGACGTATTGGATGACGTCGAAGAGCTCCACGCCACCGAGATACTGCCGGCGGAGGAGCTGCCGGCCGCGTTCGCGGTGATGGCCGAACCGGAGCCGGAGCCGGCTGCCGGCGATGACGATGGCCGGGTGGCGAGCCTCGAACAGCAGGTGCGGTCGCTCGAATCACAGATCGACTCTCTCCGGGCCGGTCATCGCGCGGAGATCGAAGAAATCCTTCGCGGCCTCGAATCGCTGACGTCAAACCTTCGCCGCAGACTCGACGAGTGACTTGCCAACTCCGAGAGCTGAATTTACAATCGCCCGACATCTTATTTGGAGGAATTCAATGCGCCGGACCTTTTCCGCGGTACTGATGCTGTCCATCGCCCTTGCAGGCTGCCGGGCGAAGGAAGCCTACGACAAAGCGAAGATCTCCCAGGACCTCGATAAGCACGGGACGATGGACCTGATGAAGGACGTCTCCAAGGACAAGTACACGCCGCCCTCGGACGGAAAACTGACCGATGCGCAGATGCAGATGTACCTCAAGGTCCGCGGCCACGAAAAGGACATCGTCCAGGTTGCCCGGAAGGAGGCGCAGGCCCACGCCGACGCCGCCACGAAAGCGGGCGAGAAGTCGATCACCGGGATGATGGAAGGCTTCAAGACGATGGGCTCGGCCGCCGAGATGCTCACCGCCGACATCCGGGCCGCCAAAGACCTCGGCTACAACACGCAGGAGTATCTCTGGGTGAAGGGGCAGGTGATGGCCGCCAGCGCCAACGCCATGACCTCGAAGCTGACCGAGGGGATGAATGCATCGTTCGACGCCGCGTACAACCAGATGAAGAAGTCGTACGACGAGGCGAAGGACGATCAGGCGAAGAAGATGTACAAGGAGATGCTCGACAACTACGACAAGCAGCGCGCCGAGATGAAGAAGAGCGCGCCGCCGGTGTCGGAGGCGATGGCCTACAACCAGCAGCTCATCGCCAAATACGACGGCGCGCTGAATGCGATCGCCACCGAGATGGCGAAGTGGGAAGAGAAGCCCGGCGACGCGCAGAAGGCGATGAACGATCTGGAGAAGGGCGTCGACAAGGCGGTCGCGGACTCGAAGAAGTAGCGCTGCGCGGTCGGAGCGCTGGCGTCTCGCCGGCTGGCTCGGCGGCGTCTCGCCGCTGAGGGGATACGAGTAACAGTATGGAGTCCGTCAGACCGGGGGCGAGACGCCCCCGGGCCAGCCGGCGAGACGCCAGCGCTCCGGCCGCGAATCGCGCAGACCAGAGTGTCGGAAACGACTGCACGATCCGTGGCACCGCCCGCGATACGATTCGCCGCATGACGCATCTCTCCTGCTCCCGCTGTGACTCGACCTTCCCCATCCGCGAGCTGATGAACCTCTGTCCGAACGACGGCGCTCCGCTGCTCGTGCACTACGACCTCACACCCAACCCGGGACTGCGCGACGAGATCCGCGGCCGCGCGGCGACCATGTGGAGGTATCGCGAGGTTCTCCCGATCGACGACGCGACCGAGATCGTCACGCTTGGGGAGGGCATCACTCCCCTGCTGCGCTCCACGCGCTTCGAGAATGTCTGGATCAAGGACGAGTCGAAGAATCCGACGCGCTCGTTCAAATCGCGCGGGATGGCCGCGGCCGTGACGATGGCCAGACACCTCGGCGCGCGCAGTCTGGCGGCGCCGACGGCGGGCAACGCCGGGGCGGCCCTTTCGGCGTACGGCGCGCGGGCCGGGCTGCCGGTCTTCGTGGCCATGCCGCCCGACACGCCGCAATCGATCATCGATGAATGCCGGAGTTTTGGCGCCGAGGTCGAGCTCGTGGCCGGGGTCATCACCGATGCCGGGAAACGCGTCGCGCAATACGTCGCAAGCAACGGCGGCTTCGACCTCTCGACGCTCAAGGAGCCGTATCGCGTCGAAGGGAAGAAGATCATGGGCTACGAGCTGCTCGAAGACCTCGGCAGGCTGCCCGACGTCATCCTCTATCCGACCGGCGGCGGCACAGGCCTGATCGGTATGTGGAAGGCATTCGACGAGATGGAGCGACTCGGCTGGATCGATTCCAAACGCCCGCGCATGTTCACCGTGCAGTCGAGCGGCTGCGCGCCGGTCGTCCGCGCCTTCAACGAGGGGCTCGACACCGCGCCGGAATGGGAGTCGCCGCGGACCGGCGCCTGGGGCCTGCGCGTTCCCCGCGCCATCGGCGACCGCCTGATGCTGCGCGCACTGCGCGACTCCGGTGGCGGCGCGATTGCCGTCGAGGAAGCGGAGATCGAGAACGCGGCGGCGGAGTTGCGAACGACGGAAGGGATCGATGCCGGTCCCGAAGCGGGGGCGGCGCTGTTGGCGCTGCGTTCGCTCAAGGACGCGGGGACCATCGCATCGGATGAGGTCGTCGTCCTATTCAGTACGGGCGGCAACAAATATCATTGATCGCGTGAGCGCGGTCACCGTTGAAACAGCTGCGTGGCGTTACATTCGTGTCGACGTCAGACGAGAGTTCTCGTCTAACAGCAATTGAGAGGACCCAAGATGCGAGCTCGATTTACAGCGCTGCTGTGCACCTTTGTGGCGCTCGGCGGAGAGGCCATTGCGCAATGCCCGGTCAACAGCCAGCCCCCCGTCGCGGAATCGCCAAGCGGCTCGAACCTGAATGAGAACTCGCCAATCACCTTCAGATGGACGCCTTCGACCACGAGCGGAGTCACCGGCTACTCCGTTTCCATCGGCACGACAAGCAACACCAACAACACCACCATCGCCTGCTCCGCCCCGGGGGCGGGCTCCAACTCCTGCACGGCGAGCAGCCTCCCGGCCAACCAGTACTTCTGGGGCGTGAAGGCCATCACGACCATCGCGAACTGCGAGCTGGCATCGGGCGGGAAACAATTCACGGTCGGCTGCCTGACCAGCGCGCCGTCGATTCAGTCGCCGTCGGATAACTCGCAGAACGTTTCGCAGACGCCAGCGATGACCTGGAGTCCCGTCAACGGCGCATCCCAGTACGACGTCTACTTCGGCGCAGTCGGATCGGGGGCCTGCACCGGCTCGCCGGTCTTCACCACCGCATCGCCGAGCTACAACCCGCCGGGCCAGCTCGCCGCGAACACCAGCTACGAGTGGCGCGTCGTCGCCAGGAAAACGAACACGACCTGTCCCTCCCAGTCGAGCGGCTGCGCCACGTTCAAGACCACGGGGGCCGTTTGCAATCCGCCCGGGTCGTTCAATCTTACCGCCCCGGCGAACGGCAGCACCACCAGCGCCACACCGACGCTGAGCTGGTCGGCCGCGTCGAATGCCGACAAGTACCTCATCCACTTCGGCACGCAAAATCCGCCCGCACCGACGGCGAACGACACGCGCCTGAGCGGCTCTCAGACCAGCTTCACTTTCGCTCAGCCGCTGCAGGCGGGGACGTATTTCTGGTCGGTCGACGCCTTCCCGGCGTGCAGCACGGCGGTGAAGACATCGAGCTCAGTCTTCAGCTTCACCATCGCTCCGACGGTGAGCTGCCCGACGACGCCGACGACGCTCATCTCTCCGGCGCCCGGCGCCACCGGCGTCATCTCCCCGGTCACCTTTCAATGGACGCCGGTGAGTGGGGCGACCGGCTACAAGCTGTTTATCGCCGAGGCGGGCGACGACTCGGGAGATCTCTCGGGAACGACGACCGCGACGTCGCTCACGCGCCTCGTCCCCGACGGCGCGGTGACCTGGTGGGTGGCCACGTCCTTTGCAAACTGTCCCGATATCGTCTCCACCAGATCGACCTTCACCAGCGGCGCGCAGACGACCTGCGGCACGGCAACGACGCTGACCGCTCCGGCCGACAACGCTACGGTCACCTCGCCGGTCACGTTCTCGTGGAGCGCCGTCGCCGGCGCCAGCAACTACCGGCTCTGGATCTCCTATAACGGCAGCGCGCCACTCCTCGCCGCACGGACGAGCAGCTCCAACACATCGCAGCAGGTCTCGCTGACAAGCGGCCCGGGCGAGTGGTACGTCGAGACGATTTTCAACAACGGCTGCGACTCCACCTTCTCCGCGCATCGCCATTTCACCGTCGGCACCGCGGCGAACTGCGATACGCACAAGGCGGCCACGCTCTCCTCGCCGGTCGGCGGCGCGCAGGTGACGGCCCCGATCACCTTCTCCTGGAACGGCAACGATTCGACGGCGCTCCTCTATCGCGTATGGGTCTCCCTCAACGGCGAGGCATTCGCCGACATCGGATTCACCAAGGACACGCACCTGCAGCACGACTTCAGCGCGACCGGAACAGGTCTCTGGTTCGTGGAGACGTATTTCGAGAACTGTCCGGCGGTGAAGTCGGCCGTCGACAGTTTCGTCATCCCCACGCCAGGATGCCCGACCACGAGCTCTCGTCCGCAAATCATCTCGCCGGCCGACAACACCACGGTGGCCTCGCCGGTCACGCTCTCCTGGACCTCCGTTCCGAAGGCGACGGAGTACCGCGTCCACGCCTCGTTCGACGGCGGCGACACGAAGGTCATCGCCAAGACCACCGACACCTCGGTCACCGGCCCGCTTCCGCCAAGCGCGGTGAGCTGGCATGTCGAGGCGGTCTTCGACGGCTGTCCTTCGCTTCGGTCCTCCACCCAGAGCTTCACCGTGGCACGATCGCAGAATTGCCCGACTGACGGACCGACGCTCCTCGCTCCCGCCGACGGAGCGAAGAACCTCACCTCGCCGGTCCGATTCGCCTGGACCGCGGTCAACGGCGCCATCAGCTACGCCGTCTTCCTCCGGAATGACGACGGCGCGGCGACGAAGATCGCCGAGACTCCGCAGACCGAGGTCACCATCGAGGTACCTGACGACGACAATGAATGGTGGGTCGTGGCATTCATCAACGGCTGCACGCCGGTCGAGTCGAAGCACGCCAGCTTCATCGTGCCGGAGAACGATTGCGACCCCGAGCGCCCCATCCTCTTCATCCCTGCCGACAACACAACCGGCCTCACGTCGCCTGTCCGCTTCGAATGGTCGAGCGTTCCCGACGCGGCAGGGTACAAAGTATGGGCAGCGGTCGACGATCAGGGCGAGAGCGTCATCGGTTCGACGAGCAACCACCGGTTGACGGTGGACGTTCCCAGCGGCACGATCCGCTGGCGCGTCGAGGTGCTCTACAAGGTCTGCCCCTCCGTCTTCTCGGCGAAGAGCTCGTTCACGGTTCTCAAGACGCCCCCTCCCTGCGCCACGCCCGCCCGCCCGCCGGCCACCGGCCCGGCACAGGTGGCGTCGAACAGTGAATACACCATCCGCTGGGACACGGTCTCGAACGCCACGAGCTACGAGCTGCAGGAGTCGGCGTCCACCGATTTCGCCGGCGCTGCCACGCAGGTCGTCACCGACCAGTCGGCGAAATTCATCCACACCTCGGCGCAGACCGCGACGAAATGGTTCTACCGCGTCCGCGCCATCAGCAATTGCAGCGACGACCGCGGCCCATACTCGAAGGTGGTGATCGTGACCGTCCTGCCCGACACGCCGCAACGGCAGGTGAGCGTCGAGGTCGGCACGGCAAGCACCATCCGGCAGACCATCTTCATCCCGGGAACCACTCCCGCCGTCAATTTCACCGCCCGCACCGACAAGCCGTGGGCAACGGTGAAGCCGGCCTCCGGCACGCTCGGACCCGGCGGGGTCACGTTGACGATCATCTCCGATCCGGCCGCGCTGAAACTCGGCACGAACACCGCCACGGTCATCCTCTCGTTCAGCGCATCGAGCAAGGGAGACATCATCGCCACCGACACGACGCCGCCGGCCAGCGTGCCGGTTTCGGTGACGACCGTGACGCCGGTCTCCTCCAGCGGCAAGACTACGCCGCTCCCCAACTCGCTCTTCATCCCCGCCGTCGGTCATGCCACCGGCGCGAACGCGTCGCTCTTCGTGTCCGACGTCCGCATCGCCAACACCAGCGCGCAGGCGATGAAGTACCAGCTCAACTTCACGCTGACGCGCACCGACGCCTCGCAGTCCGGCTCGTCGACGACGATCCAGGTCGATCCCGGCGCGACGATGGCGCTCGACGATATCCTGACCAGCTTCTTCGGCACCGGCTCGGACGGATCGAGCGCCCTCGGCGTGCTGGAGATCCGGCCGCTGACCCCGACGTCGAGCAGTTTCTCGTCATCGTCGGCCAGCTCGGCGGTCAGCATTCAGACCGTCGCATCGAGCCGCACCTACGACTCCACACCGACCGGTACGTTCGGACAGTTCATCCCGGCCATTCCCTTCTCGAGCTTCATCGGCCAGTCTTCCGATCCGCTGAACAAGACCGTCCTGTCGCTGCAACAGATCGCCCAATCCGCGGCCTACCGGACGAACTTCGGGATCGTGGAAGGAGCCGGCGAGCCGGCCAGCGTTCTCGTTCACGTCTTCAACAATGCCGGCGTTGAAGTGGTGGCGCCGATTCCGATCTCGCTCCTGCCCGGCGAGCACCAGCAGCGCAACCTTCTGGCCGATAACGGCATCACGCTCACAGACGGCCGCTTCGAGGTCGAAGTGGTGTCGCCGACCGGAAAGGTGACTGCATACGCGTCGGTCATCGACAACCTGACCAACGATCCGCTGATGGTCTTCCCGGTGCTGAAGGGGGCCGAGTCGGCCACGCGCTACGTCATCCCCGGTGTGGCCGACATCAACAACGGCATCGCCAGTTGGCGCAGCGACATCCGTCTCTTCAATCCGACGTCGTCGCCGGTGACGGCGACGCTGACCTATTTCCCGCAGCCGGGCAACACCGGCGCGAGCGGAACGAAGCAGGTGACGATCCCGCCGAACCAGGTGATGCCGATCGACAACGCGCTACAGAATCTCTACGCGCTCACCAACTCCGGCGGCTCGATGCTCGTCACCACACCGTCCAGCTCGAAGCTGGTCGTCACCGCGCGAACCTACAACCAGACTTCGAACGGTACGTACGGCCAGTTCATCCCCGCCGTGACGCCGGCCGGGTCGATCGGCCTGTCGGACAACCGCGTCCTGCAACTGCTCCAGCTCGAGTCGTCGGACAAGATGCGCACGAACCTCGGATTCGTCGAGACCAGCGGCAGCCCGGTCACGATCGAAGTCTCCGCCATCCCGTCGGATTCGAAGGTGGCCGCGAAGACGCAGATCGCGCTTACCGCGAACCAGTTCCTGCAAGTCTCTCTCGCCCAGTTCGGCCTCGGCACGGCGTACAACGCGCGAGTGACGGTGAAGGTGCTCAGCGGCACCGGACGGGTGACGGCGTACGGATCTGTGATCGATGCGGCCACGCAGGATCCGACCTACGTGCCGGCGCAGTAGGAAGAGGAGCGCTGGCGTCTCGCCGGCTGGCGCAGCGGAGCCTGCCCCGAGCGAAGCCGAAGGGTCTCGCCGCAGCACAGACAAGAGTGTCTGTGCCACATAGCCAGTCGGTATTTGCTGAAGTGGGGAGTCTTCGCCCGATCCAATGTGGCACGGATACTCTTTCTGTGCCGGCGCCGAAGCCGCGCATTCGAACGAGGTTCTTATGACCGACGTCAGCACCCGTGGTAGCATGCCTCCGGGTCTCTTTCCATAAAACAGGGGGAATTTCATGACCGCTATCCAGCTAGGACAGGCGTGTACCCTTCTTTTCGGCTACCGGCCGGCGTGGGATCCAAACAGTAGCAAGCCGCCGTTCTTTACGCCGCCCACCAAATCCACCGTCACGTCCACGCCCAAGTACGAGAAGTCGCAGGACTCCTACTGGAGCAGCACCCCCTACGTCACCATTCACGAGTCGGCCGAGAGTCTGATCAGCGCGCTCTACGAGTACGACGTTGCGCCGGCAGGCATCGACGTGCCCGTGGGCCCGCTCGAGCTCGATGACCCCGACCGCGCCGCCGCCCTCGATGCGGAAGGCTCGTTTCTCGGCCTCGATCTCACCGCAAGGCACTCGTACATGCTCGTCACGTTCGCGCGCGTCGACGGCACGGCGAAGCATCCGTACGATCCGTCGTCGCCCGATCGCAGCATCCATCTTACCGACGCCGGAAAGGCCGGCATCGCGAAGCTCCAGCCGGCCGCGCCCGACGTCGGCTCGGTTCCGTACCACTCGAAGATCACGAAAGCCGCGGCCGGCGGTTACATGGATCAGCTTTACAACCTCGGCACGCACTTCGTCAGCCAGCTGACCATGGGCGACCGTTTGATTCAGGTCTTCGCCTACGACGCCAGCCAGTTCGAACAACTGCGGGTCGCCTTCGCGCACGAGGCAACCCCACAGCCCGACGGCTCGCTCGCGGTAACCGGCCCAGCCGCCGCGTACTGGGAAATCTACACCTCGCAGGGTGGTACCTCCGGCCTGGTGGCGGACCACGGTTACGGCCGCCTGGTCACACTGAGCCGCGACGCGGCGCTGCAGAAGGCGATCGACGCGGGAGCCTGGGCCAGCGACTACGTCCCGAAGGGCATGCCCAGCATCTTCGCCGCGGCCAGGAAGTACGAGCTCCTGGCGCCGCTGACGAAGTCCGTCATCGCCGCGATGACGCTCGCGCCGCTCGCCGGCTTCATCACCGACCCGCTCGTCGCCGGCCCGTGGGACCGCGCCGTCAAAGGGGGGCTGCTGCAGAAGTACGGCGACCAGATCGTCATCCCGCTCGCGCGGCGGAAATCTCACGACTGGGCCTCGATTTTCCCCGAGGACGACTCCTGGACCACGCAGATCGTCACGCCGGTGATCAACGTCTATCAGCAGCGCGTCGACCTGGCGAAGGTGACGCTGGCCGGCGCGGAGACCGTGGCGAAGAGCTTCAAGTTACAGTCCTTCACCTCGTTCTCGCAGGTGCTGCAGGCAACCGGGGATGCCACGCGGATCGCGCTGCCGAGCGACCAGATCACGCTCATCGCCCAGATCGTCGATACGAGCCGGGCGGCCCAGAGCTCTCCTTCCCGACCGGTAAGGACGCCGGTGATCGCCATGAGCCGGAACGCCTTCCAGCACTTCAGGGTCTTCTGCGAGGAGATGTACGGCGCGCTGATCTTCGAGGACTCCTCGTCCGGCAAACGCCAGACCGCGCTCGACGGCTTCCTTTTCAGAACAGAGCCGGCCGTGGATCCGTCCACCGGCCGTTACAAGGTCGCTCTGTCGGGAGTGCTGACCGACCCGCCGCCGCCGGAGATGCTGTCGAACGTCAAGCAGAGCATCGAGTTCTCCGTCGTTGCCGGCGAATCCTTGCTGCAGTCGAGCGGGCCGGGCTCGGAAGAGGTGCGCGCGCTCGAGCGATCGTATCTGACTTGGCTCGCCGGCATCATCCCCGCCGAGACGAACGATGCCGATCTCGCCAGGAATCGCGCGCGGGCGCTCTACCTCGCCAACGATCTGGCCACCTTCTCCTCCGACGCCCTCTACGTCCCGTACCTCACGTACGCCGCGTACACCCCGTACGTCGACAGTCTCGTCCGCGAGGCGCAGGAGCTCAACGGAACGATCGTCGCCTATCAGCTGAAGATCGCCGACACCATCGAGCACTACGCGGTGATGGATTCGCTCGAACGTCTGAACGGAAACGTCAAGCAGATCGGTGGCGTGCTGACGAAGTACTTCGGAGCCCTGGCCAGCGGGCGCGCGCAGATGGACAGCTTCTACGCCGAGATCATCAGTCAGCTCGATGCCCAACTGACGCAGACGGTCGCGGACATGAAGGATCTCTCCCACAGACTGAAGGCGCAGCAGGACGTCGTCAGCGAGATCACGGAGCGATTCCAGAAAGACTATATCAACCACTCGACGAACGTGATCTTTGGGGCTGTGATCCAGGGCGTGGTCGGCCTGTTCAAGGCCGGTGCCCAGCTGGAGATGCCCGCCAAGGCGGCGGGAGCGGCCTTCGAGGCCCTGGCGGCCTTCAACAAGGCCTACGTCCAGTTGCATGCGGTGATGGACGTCCTGCAGGCGATCGACGACGCTGGGAACCTGGCCGCGGGCGAGGCCGGCAGGCTCAACGACCTCTCGGCGCGGATCGCCACGCTCAGCGCGAACGGCACACTGGAGATGCCCTCCCAGGTCGAGCTGCTGGCGCTTCCGTACAACGTCGAAGCGGCGCTGGCGGGCGTGCCCGACACCAGGACGCTCAACACGGACAAGGCCGAGCTGGTGGCCGCGGTCAATACGCTGGTCATCATCGGCACGGCCCTGCTCGAGGCCGAGATCGACGCCAGCCAGATCCTCGTCCAGCGAGGCAACACCAGCCGTCTGCAGACCGTCAACAGCCATCAGCAGGCGGACATGCTCGATCTGGAAGGGGCGCTGCACCTCGGCGACAGCGAGCCGCCCAATCTGGCGGCCATCGACCTGATCGGCGTGACCGGACAGCTGCAGTTCCAGCTCAAGCAGATCCTGGTCACCCTCGCGCAGGTGCTGCAGCTGCAGGACGGCGCGCTGCAATACGAGTATTTCGGCCACCCGACCACGATCACATCCTTCACTCTGCAGAACCTCCTGCACGTCATCACCTCCCAGAACGCCAGCATCGTCGGCGGCCTCCATGATCTCAATCCGCCGCCGGAGAAAATCGCCGCGCCGATCCGGGTCACCATCCGCGGGGTGCCGGCCGGCGATCTCTCGGGAGCGAACGTCTTCCAGTTCCCGATCCAGCTCACAGACCCGGCGCTCTTCGACTACGACATGGTCCGCGTCGATCGTGTCGTGCCGAGGATCTCCGGCATCAGGAGCACCGCCAGCGGCAAATACGAGATCCATCTGAGCTGCCAGGCCAAGCCGTTTCAGGACCGCGACTATCAGCGCAGGGCGCGGACGTACGCGAGCACCCTGCGCAACTTCGGACCGTACAGGATCGACCTGGCCAGCGGCACGGTGGAGCTCGGGGGCGGCGACGACAAATCCGGCACGATCACTCGCATCACACCGTTCTCACTTTGGCAGATCAGTCTTCCGAAGGTGAAGAACAACGACGGTATTCAGTTCGACGGACACGACGTCGAGGTCACTCTCGATTTCCATGTCACCGCGCACCTCGACGATCCCGTCGCGCGCGGGCAGGCGCGGTCGCGGCGGCTCGCGGCGGCAGGATCGGACACGGCCCTGCTCTTCGCGAGCGCGCCCGGCGGGAAGCCGACGCTGGCCAACCTCAAGAACGAGCTCTATGAAAACCCCCAGGCTCTGCGAGGATGGGACGCCGTCTTCAACGTGCTCGACGGACCGGTCAATGCTTTCCTCAATCAGCAGTTCCGCGCCTACCTGGCCAGGCTCAATCCGTCGAATGACACCAATCTCATGATCATCGACGCCTACTACTGCAAGAACGTGGTGCCCATCCCCCACACGTCCCTCTTCATGACCACGGTCACGAAGATGAACTTTAGGATGAGCAATCCCCTGCTGCAGTTCAACGCCGGCAACAGCAAAAGCGTCACGGTCGTCCAGAATGTCTTTGGCGGGACCATCCAGGTCGGCTCGCTCGTGGTGACCAAGTCCGGCTTCGCGCCTGACAAGTGCCGCCTCGTCAGCGAGGAAGTCTCCTTCGTCGTTCGCGATCCCGCCACCGGTACGCTCGTCCTCTCGGTCGACGGCGTGTGGGAGAGCAACATGCAGGTGAAAGTCAAGTCGACCCATGCGCTCCCCAAGCCGTTACAGGCCGACACCGACTACTGGATCGTCAACTGGACCGACTCCACCGAGACGACGCTGCAACTCTCCGAGAACGCGGGAGGCCGGCCCATCACCTTCACCGATACGGGCACCGGCGAACAGACGATCTATCCCGACATCGAATGGGGAGATCCTGCCATCGTCGACGCCTCGACAAAGCCCTACATCAGTGCGAGCGTCCCGCTGGGGAAGATCGAGGGATCGATCAGGGACAGGTATGCCGACGCCTGCACGGTCGTTCTCGATTTCGGGAAGGGCGCGTTTCAGCCCAGGCAGTTCAACGTCGAAAACTGGGACCCCGGCAACGAGCTCACGGAGTTCTCCCTCGCGCTGAAGGACTTCTACGCGGCCAACAAGATCGTGTACCAGGTACAGACGATCAACCGCTCCAACCTGTCGGGTAACCCGGCGCTCGCGCCCACGCAGTTCATGCTCAACACGGTCCGGACCAGAGCCGGCAACGACATCCTTCAGATCCTGATCGCCACCACCGGCACGGTAAAGAAGGACTCCCTCGGCATCGACGTTCCGGAGCCCGTGGCCTACGATCCGGAGGAGCCCCTAGGGAACCCCTTCACGGTCAGCCTCATGATGAGCCCGCAGATCATGTTCGAAGACATCTTCGTCAAGAGCTTCAATTTCGCCCAGCTCCCCGACAAAGGGGAAACGAAAATGGAGGTCGAGCCGGTCGAGGACGAGAAGACCGGAATCTGGAGCGCACACGTCACGGCGGGGAGCAAAACCGCCCCGGTCCCTTTCGAGCCCTCCTACAACGTGGACCACAACACCGTAGCCTTTCGTATCACCGGCCCCACCAAGCGCCACAAAGACAGCGATTTCCCTTCATGGAACGACAACGACCTCACCTGGAGCTTCGTCGGCATGACCTTCGACCGCTCGAAGGAGGCGGGAGTGGCCTTGCACTATTCGGAGGGTGACGCCGCCACCGACACGGGCGGCAAAGTCGTCGATTTCCAGTACTCGAGGTGGTCTCCGGCGGGACACATCGGTCAGGAGACGTACCCCGCGGGATGGACCGATTGGAAGGACGCGTCCGCCACCGTCTATATCGCCATGCGCGGCAACTACCCGCTGGCCGTGCATTGGGAGGACTTCGGCAGACGCCAGGAAGTGCAATTCTCCGCCAAACCGCCCAATATCGAGTTCACCCATGGCACGGAGCTGAAACCAACCGGCAGTTGCGAGTGCAACGACAACGACATCCAGATTGCGCTGATCAAGTACCTCGGCGAGTCCGTGCCGCCGATGCTCCAGGCGTACATGAAACGCATCACCTTCCGGTCGGTCTCCATCTTCGCGCTGGAGAACCTCCTCTTCCCCGCCGAGCAGCTCATGGCGATGGAGGAGGCCTATGTACCCGGCGGCCTGCTCGTCGTCGGCAGGTTCCTGCCGGTCGTACGGGAGAAGAGCAAGTCGGGCACCTACAACGTGCTGATCAGCGCGGCGACCGGCGCCTGGGGCAGGTTCAACGGCATCGAATTCAAGAACGGTGAGGGGACCGGTAGCGCCAGGCGGGAAAATTGCCCCGCCGAGCTCACGTTCGAGTACGGACAGCTACCGGACGAGAAGAAAGGGATCAAGGGCAATCTCGTGCCTTACAGGGTAAACATCGAAACCGGCAAGGTCGAGCCCAGGACGCTCATGATGATCGTCGATCAACCCGATCCAACGAAGAGCGACGTCATCCTGCTGCCGCCGGGATACTACCCGGAGGAGGAGTGAGCCGGTTCTCCCCGACGTGATGCAACTCGGCGCCGCCGCGAATCTCCTCCTCGGGCTCCGACCCGCATGGACGTCCGCGAGCGGCGGGCCGTGGCTGGCGCCGCCGCGCCAGCCGTTGGTTCTGTACGGCGTCGAGGTCGCGGCGCGCGCGGCGTGGCAGCAACCGGCGCTCAGTCTGCACGACGGCGTCGAGGATCTGCTCGACGCCATCTTCGATTTCAGGGTGCTGCCGTGTCAGGGCGATGACACGCCGTTCCGGATTCCCGCGAGCGCGCTGCTCCCGCGCCACTCGTTGAATGAGCTCCTCGGGATCGAGCTCACGCCGCACAAGCGCTACCTTCTCGTGACGATGCGCCGCGAAGATACCAGGCTCACGCACGAAGGCATACGGGGCGGCATCGGGCGCCCGCTCGGGAACAATACGTATTGGACCGCCGAGGGAAGGCATGCGATGGGGCGCCTGCGGACGGGCCAGCGGATCTTCGATGGGACCGCGCGCGAGGCCGTGGTCACGGCGAGGCAGGCCCGGCGCTACCTCGACTACTGCCACGACTTCGGCACGCACTTCGTGTCGCGCATCGTGGCCGGGGACGCGCTCGTGCAGGTGTTCGCCTGCGAGCCTTCGCGCTACCGGCAGATGAAGAAGACGCTTCTTCGCGAAGCAGGAGCGGCCGCCGTTTCGGGACCGTTCGCGCGCAGCTTCGAGATCTTCACGCGGCCCGAGTGGACAACCGCGAGAGGCCGGGTGCTCAGCGCGAGCGGCGATGGGGAACTGGAGCGGATCTCGGACGTTCTGGCGATCGATCCGGCCTCCCTCCCCCTCCGTCACGTCGCGCCGGTCACGATCGAGCTCTCGCCGCAAAGCGCGTTCATGGAGGTGATTCGCGCCGGCGTTTTCCGCCGCGTCATGCATGGCGCGCTGTTCCAGACCTACGGGTCGCACATTCAACTGCCCGTCGCGCAAACAGACATGACCGTGACCGTGCCGGAGGAGTTCACCTTCCCCTCGGCCGCGCGGCACATGGACGACACCCTCACCGCGTTCAGCATTCTCCTGCGCGATACGCCTCCGATCGCGGAGAGACACGTGGCCATCTGCTCGTATCGCACATCGCCGCGCGCGATCGACGGCATGCCGCCGGCGCTGGTGCTGCGCGATGAAGCCTTCGACACCTTCGAGCTCGTGACGCGCAAGGTGGAGGGTGGGCTGTTCGTCACGAATCACGACGGCAGCCGCCGCCAGACGCTGTTCGAGGAATTCCGATTCGCCGGCGATGCGCGCGTGGAGCTTCGCGGTGATCCGCAAACGCCGTCGCGCGATGTCGGACCCGAGGCCAGGCGGACGATCGACTACGCCGAGACACTACTGCGACGGCCTTCGAGCACGCGGGAAGAAGTGGACTTCGCGCGAGGCTATCTGGAGTGGCTGGCGTCGCTGCTGAGAGCGGACCGGGCAGGCATTCTTTATCTTGTGCGCGTTGCGGGACCGTGGGGCGGCGAAGAAGTGGCCATCGACGCTGCCGGGGTGACGGCCCTCGCCGGCGCGGTGACGCGTCTTGCCGTCGAGACTGAGCAGGTGATGAGAATCGGCGGCGTTGCGGCGCCGCTGGTGGCGCGGCTGCGGGACGCGGCCGATGGCCTGGGTGCGATCCTGCACGTGGTGGATCCGCCAATAGCCTTCGGCGAAGAAATCGCGGCGGCGCGCGCACGCGTGCTTCGCGCGGCGGAGAACGCCGGCGTGCAGGCGATCGTCGACATGCTTTCGTCGAAGCCGAGGCGGCTTGCCGACGTGCACGCCGGCGCCGCGCCCGTCTGCCGCTATTCGCGACTGCTCTTCAAAATCGGCAGTTCGCTAGCCGCGGCCGATGCGATCGAATTGCTCGCCGGTGGATCGCGCGTGCGCGCGGAGTCGCTGCTCGGCTCTCTAGAGGCTCCCGTCGAACTTCCCATGGAAGACGATTGGGAAGAGTTGGCCGGCGTTGCCCCCGATGATCAGGAGCTACGCACCGCGCTGCGCTCACTCTCCATCGCCGCGCCATGGCTCGAGTCGCGGATGCGACGCGCGCGGCATCAACTCGATCGCCTGGCAATCGACACCGGCGACGATCTCATCGCCGCGAAATGGCGCCTGATCAAAGCGCTCGCACAGCTCGAGCACCGCCTCGGCGCGGCGCCCGCGGCGAAATTGGACTTGGCCGCGCTTGCGCAGTCGCTCGCACGGGCGATCGTCTGATCAGCCGTTTTTCTGCGCCACCAGCTCCGACGTCACGCGGAGCACGTCGCCGATGCTCTGAAGTTTGCCGCGCAGTTCCCGGCCGTCCGCGCTGATCTCGATCCCCAGTTTCTCCTCGATCTCGAACGCGATCTCCAGAAAGTCGAGCGAGTCGGCGCCGAGCGCCTCGAGCGACTTCTCCGACGTGAGCTCCGCGACAGGCACGTCGAGGTAGTCCGCCAGAATCGCGAGCACGATCTCGTGGGCGGATTCGATGTCGCGGCTGCTCATGAAGAGGGCAGCATAGCGCCCTTTTCTTTCGATTCCCCTTGAACGACACCAGCGTCAAATGTGGCCTTACTCACCTTCCGCACCCACTGTTGATTCGTGATCGAGTACTCCAGAACCCAGAGGCCGCCGTTCGGCGCGACGGCGCCGCCGGATGGGGACCACGGGAACGTCGAGCGGGCCACGACGTCGATGCGGCCGGAGGGGGTAACGCGTTTAACCTCTCGTTCCGCCGAGGCGGCGACGTAGACGTTCCCGGCTCGATCGGTCCACACTCCCTGAACGCGGTGACGGTCCTAGCCGATGAGGGCGTGGAGCTCAGATTGCGGGCCATCGTGGTCACCTTTCCGTCGGGGGTGACGCTCACCAGATCGAGGAGGTCGATCAGGTAAACCACGCCGTTCGGGGTGACCGTCATCCAGCGGATGTCTTTGAACGGCGCATGCGCGATCGTGACCTGGCGTCCTTCGGGCGACCTGCGGCGGATCTCATTCCGTTGGCGGTCGATGAAGACTGATTGCCGGCCGCGTCGCGGACGAAGCTGAAGTCCTCGTTGAAGCCCGCCCGCGGCGGATGAACGAACGACACCCGTCCGTCGACCGTCCGCTTCCACACCGCGTTGCCCCAGGTCTTGAGTGTCTCACCGTTGTACCAGAGGTTCTCACCGTAGAGCGTGCCGGCGGCATCGAGATACAGCTCATGCGAATGGACGTGCGGCACGGCGATGGTGCGGGTTCCATTCGGCACAACCCGCCAGATCTGAATGAGATCGCTGTAGTAGACGTTGCCTCGTGAATCGATGACCACGCTCACGCTCGGATGCGCGAAAACCGAGGCGGCGGTGAAGAGAAGGCAGGCAATCAGTGTTCTCATGACCTGCATATAATGCGCGCCGCGTAAATCACGGAGGTTTCCTTGGCAGAACAACAGTACGACGTGGTGGTCATCGGCAGCGGGCCGGGCGGGTATGTGGCCGGGATCCGCGCCGGCCAGCTCGGCATGAAGGTGGCCGTCGTCGAAAAAGATCCTTTCCTCGGCGGGACGTGCCTGCATCGCGGCTGCATCCCGACCAAATCGCTCCTGGAGAACGCCGACATCTGGACCAAGATCCAGAAGGCGAAAGAGTTCGGCATCACCGTCGGCGACGTCACCCTCGACTGGGGCGTCGTCCAGACCCGCAAGCAGGGCGTCGTCGACGCCAACGCCAAAGGAATCGAGTTCCTCTTCAAAAAGAACAAGGTCGAGCGCATCACCGGCTTCGGAAAACTGGCCGGCAAGGGCGTGGTGGATGTAGACGGCCAGAAGCTCAACACGAAGAACGTCATCCTGGCCATGGGCTCCGTCCCGAAAGATCTGCCGCACATCAAGGCCGACGGCAAACGGATCATCAACTCCGACCACATCCTCAAGATCAGCGAAGTTCCAAAGTCGATGCTGGTCATCGGCGCGGGCGCCGTCGGCTGCGAATTCGCCTCGATCTTCGCCCGCTTCGGCACGAAGGTGACCATCGTCGAGGTGATGCCGCTGCTGCTGCCGATCGAAGATGAGGAGATCTCGAAGGAGTTCACGCGAATTTTCAAAAAGAAGGGCATCGAAGTGCTGACCGACGCGAAGGTCGAGTCAGCCGAGGTTGGCGACAGCGGCGTGAAGGTGGTCGTCAGCGCGAAGGGGAAGCAGCAGACCTTCGACGTCGAGATCGTCCTCTCCGCCACCGGCCGCCGCGCCGTCACCGAGAACTGCGGACTGGAAGGAACGAAAGTGGTCATCGAGCGTGGCATGGTTCAGGTCGACCCGTTCATGCGCACGGGAGAGCCGAACGTCTACGCCATCGGCGACATCGTACCCACCCCCGCCCTGGCCCACTGCGCCTCAGCCGAGGGAATCCTGGCGGTCGAGAAGATAAAGGGTCTCGAAGCAAGGCCCATCAACTACGACCACGTGCCGAACGCGACCTACACCGACCCCGAGGTTGCCTCGGTCGGCCTCACGGAGAAGAAAGCGAAAGAGCGCGGATACGAAATCAAGATCGGCAAGTTTCCCTTCAGCGCGAACTCGAAAGCCAAGATCCTCGGCGAGTCCGGCGGTCTGGTGAAGTTCGTGTCTTCCCAAAAATATGATGAGCTCCTCGGCGTTCACATCGTCGGCCCGAAAGCGACGGAGCTGATCGCCGAGGCGTGCGCGGCGTTGGAGCTCGAAGCGACCAGCGAGTCGATCGCCAAAACCATCCACGCGCATCCGACCCTGTCCGAGGCGATGATGGAAGCGGCCGAGGATGTGGCCGGGCATTCGATACACCAGTAGGTTAGTCGATTAGTGATTAGTAGATTAGAGGTTCTCGTGACGGGAGCCTCCGAATCGACTAATCCACTAATCCACTAATCTACTGATCCACTGATTCACTCGCCGACGTAAAACCATGACCTCACCTCCCCCACTCGAAACCCACGGCCTCTCGCGCGAGAACCTCCTCGAGATCGATTACTTTCTCCGCCTGACGCGCACGCTCGAGGAGCGCATCGTGGCGCTCTTCCGCCAGGCCAAAGTCATCGGCGGTCTCTATCGTTCACTCGGGCAGGAGGGGGAATCGGTGGCGGCGGCGTACGCGCTCGATTACGCGCTCGGCGACGTCGTGCAGCCGCTGATCCGGAACATGGGATCGATCCTCGTCGCCGGCGCGAGGCCTTCCGACATCATCAAGCAATACATGGCCAAGGGCGACTCGCCGACGCGCGGCCGCGAGCTCAACATCCACTTCGGTCATCCGGAGCGCGACGGCTTCATCGGCCAGATCTCGATGCTCGGCGACATGATCCCGGTCATGGCCGGCATCGTCCTGGCCGGCCGGATGCAGAAACGCAACCTGGTCGGCCTGGCCTTCATCGGCGACGGCGCATCGTCGACCGGCGCCTTCTACGAGGGGATGAACTTCGCCACGGTGCAGAAGCTCCCCCTCGTGGTCGTGCTCGAGAACAATGGCTACGCCTACTCGACCCCGACGGTGAAGCAGAGCGCGCTGAAGTCGCTGGCCGACAAGGCGCACGCATTCGGCTGCGCCAGCGAGACGGTCGACGGCAATGACGTCCTGGCAACATACGCCGCGGCGAACCGCGCCGTCGAGCGTGGCCGCGCCGGCGAAGGGGTGACCCTCATCGAAGTGAAAACGTTCCGGATGAAGGGCCACGCCGAACACGACAATCAATCGTACGTCCCGCCCGAGCTGATCGAAGAGTGGTCGGCGAAAGATCCAGTGGTCCGCTTCGAGCAGACGCTGATCGAGGCCGGCATGGCCTCGGCGGCCGACTTCGAATCGATCCAGTCGCGCGCCCGCCGCGACGTCGATGCCGCCACCGACGAAGCCGAGCGCTCGCCGATGCCACGGCCGGAAGAGGCGGCGTTGGGGCTGTATGCAGGAGATGGGTACTGGGAGGAGCAGCGATGAAACCGAAGGCAGAAGGCAGAAAGCAGAAGGCAGAAAGCAGAAAGCAGAGGGCGGATAGTCCTGCACATCCTTCATCCTTCCGCCTTCATCCTTCCGCCATCATCCTTCTGCCTTCTGCCTTCTGCTTTCTGCCTTACAAACATGCCTGAAACCACCTACCTCGAAGCCATCCGCGAAGCGATGATCGAAGAGATGCGGCGCGACCCGCGGGTCTTCCTCATCGGCGAAGACGTCGGCGTCTACGGCGGCGCGTTCAAGACCAGCGCCGGGATGATCGAAGAGTTCGGAGCGGAGCGCGTCATCGACACGCCCATCTCCGAGGTCGCCATCGTCGGCGCGGCGTCGGGGGCGGCGCTCATGGGGATGCGGCCGATCGCGGAGATGCAGTTCATCGACTTCATCACCGTCGCCTACGACATGCTGGTCAACTTCGCGGCCACCTCGCGGTACCGCGTCGGCAGTCCCTGTCCCATCGTCATCCGCGGGCCGGCCGGCGGCGGCACGCACGGAGGGCCGTTCCACTCGCTCAACCCCGAGGCCATGTTCATGAACCGGCCGGGCCTGAAAATCGTCGCGCCGGGGACCGCCTACGACGCCAAGGGACTGCTCAAGGCCGCCATCCGCGACGACGATCCGGTGCTCTTCATCGAGCACAAGTACCTCTACCGCCGGATCAAGGAAGAGCTGCCGGCGGAGGATTACATCGTCCCGATCGGCAAGGCCAACATACGGCGGAGCGGAAGCGACCTCACCATCATCACCTGGGGCTCGATGATCTACGTCGCGGACGACGCCGCGGCCGAGCTGGCAAAGGACGGCGTCTCCGTCGAGGTCATCGACCTTCGCTCCATCATCCCGTTCGACGAGGAAGCCATCCTCAACTCCGTCGCCAAGACCAACCGCGTCATCATCCTGCACGAGGCGCCGCTCACCGGCGGAGCGGGCGCCGAATTCGCGGCGCGCATCGCCGAGAAGGCCTTCGACTACCTCGATGCGCCCATCAAACGCGTGGCCGCGCTCGACGTTCCAACCCCGTACTCCCCTCCTCTCGAGGCGTTCTATCTACCGAATCGCGATAAAGTCCTTGCAGCGGCAAGAGAACTGCTTGCGTACTGACCGTCTGTTTGATTTAGGAGCTACCCCGCAATGGCCACTGATGTCGTCATGCCCCAGATGGGCGAATCGATCGCTGAAGGAACCGTCGTTCGCTGGTTGAAGAAGGTTGGCGAAACCGTCGAGCGCGACGAGCCGCTCCTGGAGATCTCCACCGACAAAGTCGACGCCGAGATCCCCTCGCCGGCGAACGGAACGCTGACCGAGATCATTGCCCAGGAAGGGCAAACGGTCGGTGTCAACACCGTCGTAGCCCGCATCGCCACACAAGGCGAGGCAGCGGGCGCGAGCGCACCTGCCGCGACGGCTCCGGCGCCGGCACCTGTCGCAACTCCTCCTCCCGTCGCGCCGCCACCACCGCCCGCACCGAAACCAGCTCCGCAACCCGAAGCCGCGGCACCCGCCCCGCCACTCGAAGCCAGCAAACCAGCAGCCCAGCAACCCAGCAACCCAGCAACCGAACAACCGCGCGACCTCGAAACCGCGCAACCGCAAGACCCCGATTCCCTCGACGAGCGCCGCCGCACCAAGTCCTCCCCGCTCGTCCGCAAAATTGCCCAGGAGAACAACGTCGACATCACCCGGCTCCAGGGCTCCGGCGTCTCCGGCCGCGTGACCAAGAACGACATCCTCGATTTCATGCAGCGCCCAACGCCTCCAACAACCCAGCAACCCCCAGCAACCCAGGAACCCGCTCCCCGCCCTCCCGCCATGACCTTCGCTGCAGGCGAGAACAACCGCATCGAGCCTCTCTCGGTGATGCGCAAGAAGATCGCCCAGCACATGGTCCTCTCGAAGCAGACCTCGGCACACGTGACGACGGTCTTCGAGGTCGATTTCACCAATATCGACAAGCTTCGCCGCCAGTACAAGGACGCCTACGCCGAGCGCGGCACCAAGCTGACCTTCCTCCCGTTCGTCATCCAGGCCATCGTGGCCGGGCTGCGCGAGTTCCCCATCATCAATGCATCGATGGATGAGTCGTCGGTCATCTATCACCGCGATCTCAATATCGGTATCGCCGTCGCCCTCGATTGGGGCCTCATCGTGCCGGTGGTGAAGAATGCGGACGAGAAGAACATCCTGGGCCTTTCGAAGATGATCAACGACCTCGGCGAGCGCGCCCGGACGAAGAAGCTTTCACCCGACGACGTACAGGGGGGAACGTTCACCATCACCAACCCCGGCATCTACGGCGGCTTGTTCGGAACGCCGATCATCAATCAGCCGCAGGTGGCCATCCTCGGCGTCGGCGGCGTGAAGAAGCGCCCGGTGGTCGTCGAGACCAAGGAAGGCGACGTGATCGCCATCCGCTCGATGTGCATCCTCTCTCTGACGTTCGATCACCGCCTGATCGACGGCGCGATCGCCGACCAGTTCATGGCGCGCATCCGGGCGATTATCGAAGCGGGTCAGTTCACGCTGTAGAACGAAAACCCATCCAACCACAGAGAGTTTTACTCGTTCTGTCACCAGCTCAGTCGCTTCTGACGAAGTGGCCTCACCGCCGCGATCACTTCAAAGTCACGATCACGGTGCAGAAGTAGGACTTCGTAATCCATTGCAATCTGGGCGATGCAGCAGTCGATCGGACTGCGGACAGTCTTGCCGGCCCGGCGCAGGTCGAAGTAGAGTCGTGCGGCATCCGGCCAGGATTCGGGACCGCCTTCCAGATAGTCCTGAGCGTCAAGATGCTCTCGAAGAAGGCTCCACTCGCGCTCATCACGAGCTCCCTGCAGCAACTCAAGCTGATGAAAGCGCGTCAAAACCGCGTTGTCTCCATCGAGTGCACTCTCGAGTACATCCTTCGCCCGACTGGAGCGATCGCGAAGAACGTCGACCCACACGGATGTATCGACCAGAATCACCCGCGCAACTTCCGCATCTCTTTGTAATCAAAGCCCTGCCGGAAACGAACACGTCCGGCGAGATCGAGCAGGTTTTTCTTAGTGCGTGACCGCACCAGCTCCTGGAGAGCAAGATGCACGACCTCTCTCTTCGTGCGCGCTCCCGTTGCCGTCAGTGCTTCCTGTATCAACTCATCGTCAAGCACGATGTTCGTTCGCACGTTTCCTCCAAGGTGTACTACGAGGTGTATTCTACACATCTCACGAAGAGACGTCGCGCGCTTCCTCTTCGTCGAGGAGACGCTGCAGGAGCGGCGTCAACGGGCCGCGCCGCATCGTTCGTTCATCGATTGCCGACACCGGCATGACGCCCATTGACGTACTGGTGATGAAGGCCTCGTCGACGTCGAACAGTTCACTCTCGTGGAGCGGCCGTTCCTCGACCGGGATCCCGGCGGCACCGGCAAGCTGCAGGACGCGGTCGCGAACGACGCCAGGAAGGATGTGTTCATCGAGCGGATGCGTGATGGCAACTCCGCCGCGAACGCCGAAGAAGCTGGCGCTGGCCCCCTCGCGCACGATGCCGCCGTCGACCAGCAGCACCTCCTCGGCGCCGGCGCGTCGCGCTTTCTTCTTGGCCAGCACGTTGGCGAGAAGGTTGACGGACTTCACATCGCAGTGCTTCCAGCGAAGATCGGCCGTCGTGACCAAACGGATGCCGCGCTCTTTCTTCGCCGCGTCGGGGAAGGTGACGGCGCGCGAGTAGGCGACAACGGTCGGCTGCAGGTCGTCACGGTAGAAGTGCGCGCGCTCCGCTTCCCCTCGGGAAACCTGGATATAGACGATGCCTACGTCGAAGGCAGTCCGCGCAATCAGCTCGCCCATGATCGCTGCGAACGCGGCTTCACCCCACGGCGAATGAATTTCGATCTCGCGCAGGCCGCGCTCCATCCGCCGGTAGTGATCGGAGAGAAAGACAGGCCGCTTCCCGACGAACTTGAACACCTCGTAGACCGCATCTCCGAATTGGAATCCGCGATCCTCGACGCCGATGACTCGCTCATCAGTCGTTGAGAAGCGGCCGTTGATGTAGAGGACGTCGTTCATGGTTGGGTTGCTCGGTTGCTGGGTTGCAAGGTTGCTTGGTACGGATCAGTTCATGAGTTCAACTACCGGTCACCTCTGCAACCGAGCAACTCAGCAACCATGCAACCTTCTCACGGATTCACCGCCTTCACGATCACCACCGTCCGGTCGTCCTGCTCGCCCGGCCCCCACTCCGTGACCCGTGCCAGCACCTCTCTTCCGATCTCCTCGGATGTCCGATGGCGGTTCGCGGCCACGAGCGCTTCCAGCCGTTCCAGGGTGAACTCTTCATCGCCGGCGTTGTGTGCCTCGACGATGCCGTCGGTGTAGAGGCAAAGCAGATCGCCGGCTCTGAGCTTGGTGAATCCGCGCATGTAGGTGGCGTCCGGCGTCGGCCCGAGCACCGGCCCTCCGTTCGAAAGGAGCTCGATGGTCACCCCATCGTTTCGCAACACGAAGGGGAAGTTGTGGCCGGCGTTGCAGTAGATGAGGATGCCGCCCGTTTCGAGCTCGCCGTAGAAGAGAGAAACGAACTTCGTGGTCAACCGGCCGCGATGGATGATGTGGTTCAGCTTCTCCATCGTTCGGATGATCTTGAAGTCGCGGTCGGTGGCCATGCGCAATCCCATGTAGATATCGCGAACGACGAGCGCCGCGGGCAGACCGTGGCCCGAGCCGTCGGCGATGGCCAGCCCGAGGATGTTGTCGGAGATGGGGATGTAGTCGTAGAAGTCGCCGCTCACGACCGCCGCCGGCATGGTCTTCCCCCAGATGTCGAAGCCCGCGTACTGCGGCACCCGCTGCGGCAGAATCGACTGCTGGATACGCTGCGCCTCGACGATGATGGACTGGTATTTGTCGGCGCGCAGGCGCTGGTTGACGGTGTACCGGATGAGGTTGAGCGAGAAGAGGATGTCGTCGCGGCTCAGGTTCGGGGCGACGTCAAATCCGAGGATGTGGGAATGGTTGTCGCCGGCAGCGACAGCGGCGAATCGCTGCGCCCCGAGCTTGCTCTCGAGCACCGGATCGACGCCGGGATCGGTCGGATCCATGACCACGACGCCGTTCTCGAGCACCAGCTCGATCGGCTTGTAATCACGAGGGACGGAGATGCCGAGGGGCCCTTCGCTCGACTGGCCGAACCGCCCGACCAACTCGTAGTTGTTCTCGTCGGTCAGCTCGTAGATACGTCCGCCGGTGATTCCGAGCTCGTGACGAAAGTTCGTGGCAATGGTCGTCCCGATCTGTTCGATGGTGAAACGCGTCGATTCGGTGTTCTCGATCTGTTCGAGCGTGCGCTCGACTTGGGTTAGGAGTCGTTTGTAATCCATGTGTCAGTTCACGATCTCACGCGAAATCGAAAGAAACCAATTGATAACGCGCTGAGCTCGTTCGGCCTTCATTTCAAGATAGGAGTGATACTTGTAGACTCCGGATAGAAATAGACGGGGCCTCGGACTTGTCGCGCGGTAGGCCTCCAAAGCTTGTTCAAGAAACTCCTCGTGATCGAGAATCACATAACCCTCATCGTAGTCAGTTGTCATTTCAACTCCACTCCATCCAATTCGTACGGCGCTTTCACGCCAAGCAACCCGAGAACCGTCGGGTAGATATCGGCAATGTAGGGAGGCCGGTCCGTGGCTACCTTCCGGTTGTAGAAGAAGATCCCCTTTACGATCTCGGGGTCGACGGAGCAGTGGTCGCCGCTCCACACCTGCTTGTTCGGCTCGATGAGCTGCTTGGGGATGCCGCCGAGGGAGGTTTGCCAGGAGACGCGGTAGCCGTCGTTGTTCGTGACGAAGAGGTCGGGG
>JADGNY010000090.1 GCA_017883235.1 Thermoanaerobaculia bacterium
TCTGATCATAGACTCGTGGAGTCTGATCATAGACTCGTGGAGTCTGATCATAGACTCGTGGAGTCTGATCATGGACTCGTGGAGTCTGATCATGGACTCCACGAGTGTGAGTTCACCATTTCCGGTGAGTTGAGTAGGCTCAGAGACTTCAAGGCCACCGGCGTCCGTCGCACCTTGTCGCGAATTCTTTCGACACCGGATGGTTCCCGGAGACGCGGCCTGTCCCACCTGTCATTCCGAGAGACGCGAGGAATCCCCGGCCGGTCCGCGCGACACGGGCGGTAACGCGACCGTCGGCGGGCGGTGGTAGTAGCAGATTGCGTGCTGACCACTACCCTCCTCCCGCCGGCGCAATCCTGCAATCAACGGATCACCGCCAACTCCCGCAGGCCGAAGAGTGAAACAGCTTGTTTCATAATTACGATGGGGGACAACGTCGACTCCTGCCACGGGTCAAGGAGCCTGGACGTCCGCGGAGTGGAATCCCGCGTGTCATTTTCTGGTGTCCAGGAGACGCCGCGGCGGTAAAGTGAGAATCTGGCACCTCTGAGACGTGGTTCGAAAGAGTTGAGAAACACATGACGGCATCCGACATCGTTCGAGAGAAGCGCGAGGAGATCCTAGCCATCGCCCGCAAACATGGAGCGTTCAACGTGCGCGTCTTCGGTTCCGTTGCGCGTGGAGAGGCGGACGAGCAGAGCGACATCGATCTGCTGGTCGATCTCGACGCCGGCCGCAGCCTGTTCGACCTCGGCGCTCTGGTGATGGAGCTCAATGAATCGATCGGGCGGCATGTGGACGTCGTAACCGAGAGTGGTATCCGGAGCCGAATTCGCGATCGCATCGTCGCGGAAGCTGTTGCGCTGTGAGAGATCACGTCGAGCGAATCTTGAGATCACAATTTGTGATCTCAAAAATCGCTGCCATCGCACGCAACCGATAACCGACAACCGACAACGCGCCGAAGACGCCGTCAATACGGCCAGGCAAGCGCCGACGCAAACCCGGGAATGACCGACGCCAGCCACTCCGACTGCGCCGACACCAGATCGCGCAGCTCCGCCGCCGCCAGCACCGCATCGACCGACTTCCTATCCCGCGCCGCCAGCTTCTCCAGCGAGACGACTTCCATCCGCGGGATGCGCACCTCCAGATCGCAGAGCCTGAGCAGCTCCGGGATGGCATCCGCGACATCGGCGCTTTCGCCGCAGCGGTCCGCTCTACGAACTGTGGATCGGATCGATTCACAACTCCTTGAATCTTTGCTCAGCAACCCAACGCCTACCTCACGTCCCTCGCGCGTTGTAAACTCTTCTGACGTATGGCGACCGAGAACGCGCGAGTGATCCCGACCGAGATCGTGACACTCGACCCGGCCGACGTGATGGGCGGCCTCAACGAATATGAGAGACGCCACGCTCCGGAGCAACTATTCGCTTGCGGCGACGTTGCGTTGCTACGAGCGGCAGCACGCGTCGCAGTCGTCGGATCGCGAAAGGCATCGCTGCCTGGTCGAAAGCGGGTGGCGAGACTCGTCAGCGCATTAGTCGAGCGGGATGTTGTGATCGTCAGCGGCCTCGCGGCCGGTATCGACACGGTAGCTCACGAAGAAACGCTCAGACGAGGCGGGCGCACGATCGCAGTTCTCGGAACCCCGATCGACGAAGTGCATCCCGCAGCGAACGCGCCGCTACAGGCGCGGCTGATGACGGGTCACCTCGTCGTGACGCAGTTTCCTGTTGGTCACCCCACGCTCCGCTCGAACTTCCCGCGGCGCAACCGCACCATGGCCCTTCTCTGCCACGCCTCGGTGATCGTCGAAGCTGGTGAATCGAGTGGGACGCTGTCCCAAGGGTGGGAAGCGCTCCGGCTGAACCGTCCACTGTTTATTCTCAAGTCGGTGTTCGAGAACGAAGGGCTGACCTGGCCCGAAGAGATGCGGGAGTACGGAGCGCAGGTGCTCGAAGATGTGGAGCAGATCCTCCACGTCCTTCCGATCGGACTTCCGCCACTCGAAGAAGTTGCTTTCTAAGATCAGATTCGGCTCGTTCCTCGTCTACGCTCCCCGCGGAACGAGTGATCTTTCGAAGAAGGCCAAACATTGATGAGCGCGACCGAACGCTTCGTTCACCTCGACGTCGCTGCTCGCTCCTCGGGGAAGGCGACTAAACAATTTTGGCAACATCAGATCAGCATAATATTCTGCAAGAACAAAAAATCATTCCGACGGAGCGGATTTTCATTCTGCGGGAGCGTTCAGGCGCTCTGACGGAATCAAATTTCGCTCCGCGGGAACAATTTTTGTTTCCGATGGAGCCGTCGGGTGCTCCGCACGAAACGAAATTCGTTCTGACAGAATATTATGATGATCTGTTAGATCAGTATGATGATCTGTCGGAACAAATTGTCATTCTCGCAGAATAGTATAGTGATCTGTCAGAACAGTATAATGATCTGTCAGAACAGTATGATGATCTGTGAGAACAAAATATGTTTCCCGCCGAGAACGATGGATGAAGTTGCGCGCGAGTATCAGAAGCTGCCCGAATACTTGAAGAAGGATTCTTCGCGTCCTGGATCTGTGTGGATCGATCGCACTGTCCAGCCCATGTCGGACACGAAGAAGCGCTGAATCTTTTCGCGCGCCATCGCGTCCGGAAGCCTCTCCTGCGTGAGGTCTGTGTTCATCGGCAGCTCACGCGCGGCGAGCCGCTCAAGCAACCGGCAACCGGCAACGCGCCGCGAAGCAGTCGCCGTCAATACGGCCAGGCAAGCGCCGACGCAAATCCCGGAATGACCGACGCCAGCCACTCCGACTGCGCCGACACCAGATCGCGCAGCTCCGCCGCCAGCACCGCATCGACCGATTTCCCGTCCCGCGCCGCCAGCTTCTCCAACGCCACGACTTCCATCCGCGGGATGCGCACCTCCAGATCGCAGAGCCTGAGCAGCTCCGGAAGCGCCTCCGCGACGTCGGCGCCGAGGGCCTCTTCGATCTCCTCCTGCTCCCAGAACCCCATGGCGAACGACACCAGCTCCGCCCACGAAAGCACGACGCCGTTCCGCGTCGCCTCCCCCTCCAACTCCCCAACCTCCATCCACCCCTCGACATCCTCGACACTCATCCCGATCGCTCCCGCCGCCGCGGCGGCCGTGTAGGTAGGGCGAGGGTGGAGGAAGAGGCCGCGGATCAGGGTGGGGGTGGTGGCCATCGCGTCTCCTTTGCGTGTCTTGCCGGAACTAGCGAATATCAACTATCGACGATGGAGTCTACATCAACGATCGTTGAAGCTCAACCCGACATGGCGGTGGAAGCAGAGATCTTCGGAAAGCGCCTGCGCCAGCTCCGTCTTGCTGCCGGGTGGACGCAGGAGCAGTTCGCCGAAGCGGCGGGAATCACGACGACGTATACGAGCGATCTCGAACGGGGGACGAAGGTTCCTAGCCTTACGATAGTCCTGCGGATCAGCAAGGCATTCCGGATCTCGGTAGCTGACTTGTTGCGGGACTTTACGATCGACGGAGTACGGCGGATGAAGTTGGGTTAGCCTTGGACGCGGGCATCCCGCGCGGGTGGCGGGTGACGTTTTGCGGTGTTGCGACCGTGGGACGAGGACGCCCACGGTCCCAGGAGCGCCGAAACTTTCTGCCTCGTAGATTTCGAGCGCGCCTCACATCTCAACCGTCGAAGCACCGGCGAACCGTCCTACTGTTTCAAAGTCTTGGTTCTTCGCTCCCCACGCAACGGGGTGTTTTGTCATCAGGAAGAGCGTGGTCGGTGTCGAGTAAAACGCGAATGGCCCTGCGTCTGAATCGATGAGCGGTCCTTCGACGATCGACGACCAGACATCGCGCCGGTTCAAGCCATAGAAAACGACGATCCTTGGCTGATGTGCGGCTATGAGCTCACGGATCGCCGCGATTCGATCGCTGAGAATCGCAGCGGAGTAGCTCGCGCGATCTCTGATCATTTCAAACCCCACGGTATCGTAGAGCCACTGAGCTGTCGATGGGGAAGGGAGGGGCATCAACTCGATGAGTGCGCTCTCACCGTTTAGGCGTCCGAAAAGATGGCGTTGGTATGCGCGGACCGCTTCCAACTCCGACGGGCGTCTCTCGGCGGCAAGGATGACGCGAATGAGTTGCTTTCACGTCGACTGCAGCGGCGGCCGTGGGACGCTCCAGCGCGTAATACCGGCGCGCCGATGGAATTCATCGAGATCGGCGAGTGAAGGACGGCCGAGCGCGTCCCATGTCTCGAGGCGATGCTGGATCTCATCGATTGAGGTGCCGCCGCCCTCTTCCAGCCCGATGAACCAGTACTTCGCGCCGAGGTTGCCGTAGCCGTAGAAACCGCGAATGAAATCCTGCAGTAGCTCAGGCTCAAGCACTAATGCACCATCCGCATCGGCAGCCCGGCGCTGTCAAGCGGCGGATCGAGCGGAAGCGTTTGCGAGCTCCCGGTTACGATCCGCTGCGCGGTCCACAGCGCGGCGAAGGCGTCGGCGATGTCGTCGTTTGAGGCGTGCCTCGGTTGTACCTGGTTGCGCGCGGATTCGAACGCTAGCGGGCCGAAGTGGTTGTCGATGAGGTTGCGGCGGATGGCGTGTCCTTCACGTGTTCGCTTGGCGGGGAGGATCGGGGCGCCGGACCAGGTGCTGAAGGTCAGTTCGGGATGCACCTCGAACACCCGGCCGCGGAGGGCGGCGTCTGCCTGCAGCGCTTCGTCGACTTCGCGAATCTTTGGGTAGATCGCCCATGCTTGTTGCGAGATGCCCTTGTTCTGTGCCGCGATCGACGCAGCGTTCGCCTCGGCGTACGTCGACGCGGACAATGCGCTCCGGATCGGGGCGGGGAAGACGCTGCTTCCCCGTTTATGTCCGAGGTGACGGCGGGCGTCGAGATCGCACTGCCGAGGACCGTGATCGGTCAGGCCGATCGGGATATCGATGGCGATGACCGAAGCGTCGAGAGTGGCCGTCAGGTCGGAGAACGTCAGGAAGACACGCGCGGTGATGTTGTGGGTTTCGGTTTGCTCGACGACGGCAATCCAACCGGATGGGCAACCATCCACTCCAGCGATATTGGGCATGAAGGAATGATACGCGGTTAGGTTCGCCGTTGACGGCGCAACGGACCGGGTGTACGAAGGGCTGTACTCACAACTCGACGTCAGGTTCAGAACCACTGACCGAGGAGCACTCTTGCCGACGATCAGTATGTCAACGAATGCAGCCGCCGAAGCGGATCGCAACGCTGAAGTAGTGCCCGCGGTCGAGCCGCGCGCGCCCTGGCGTGTACGGGAGATTCGTGTCGTAGAACATGGTGTGCTGAACGTTCGTTTCGTCGACGACACGGAAGGGACGTTGGATATGCGCGCCTTGCTCAACGGCGACAAGGTGATCGGAACCGTCTTCGAGCCCTTGCGCGATGCGTCGCGATTCGCCCAGGCAGCGATTCACCTCGGGACCGTGGAATGGCCCGGCGATATCGATCTCGCTCCCGATGCCATGTACGACGAGATCCGCGCGCATGGCGTTTGGGTTGTCGGCTGAACGCGCGGGCCTTGCGGCCTTGCGGCCCGGCGAACCGCGCGCTTCGCGCGCGGGGCACAGACAAGAGTGTCTGTGCCACATCGGTCCTGCCTTTTGGCACAGGCATTCCTAGCTGGCTCAAGTCGCAAGCGCAGTCCAATGTGGCACAGACACTCTTGTCTGTGCCGTGCGGCGTAGCCGCGCGAGCCGCGAGCCAAACTTGAACGCCGGGCCTTGCGGCCCGGCGGGTTTCGTCAGCGGAAAGTAATGGTCTCCGGGGGAACCGTCGTAGCGGCCGGACTGCATGCATGCAGCAGTTCTTGAAAACGCCTCCCGGATCGGCAGGGGCAGGGGTCGTTGCGGCCGAGCTTTTCGAGCAGCTCTTTGTCGCCGTGGACGATCCGGACGCCGCGCTTGACGCGCGTTTCGGATGGGTAGCCTTTGCGGCGTTTGCTGCTTACTTCAAAAGCAGTGCTCTACGACGGCAATCCAACCGGATGGGCAACCATCCACTCCTGCGATATCGGGCATGAATGCATGATACGTGTCCGGGCGCGATAAATCACGCGTCTGGAGAGACTTAACGACACTCACCGTTCCGGTCAGACAGCATTGACCGCCGGGCTGGCCAGCCGCTAGAGTGCCGACGAATCGGTCGAGTCGACCGAAGGAGAGAAACGTCCATGAATCGTAGTCACCCGGCAGGTCTTTTCGCTGTCCTCGCCCTTACCGGATTGAGCTTTTTGGTGAGTCCGGATGCCTTCGCGCAGCAGCTTTACGTAGGCAACGACAGTTCGGCGGGGGGCGTCCTGCAGTTCACGCTGCCGATCAATGCAAGCTCGACCTCGAACTTCTCGATCCCGTCGAACAACGTGGTGGCGGTGGCACTGGATGTCAACGGGAACCTGGCCGTCGGCGACTTCGGCGGGAATCTGAAGGTTTTCCCCCGACCTCTTTCAGCCGCAAGCACGCCGTCCGCGTCGTTCAAGAACGGTTCGGTAACGAATGACGGCCAGCTCGTCTTCACGACCAGCGGAGACTTTTTCGCCGCGACGGTCGTCAATCGCGTGAACTTCTTCACCCATCCGTTCACCAACGCCAGCACACCTTCGTCATCGCTCACCGATGCGGCGATGGTGTCCACGATCGGTCTGGCGCTCGACGCGGCGCAGAATCTGTACATCGCGAACGCAGCCGCAGGGACGAGCGTCACCTGCAGCAGCGGCGCCGCCACGTGCAGCAACATTCTGGTTTATGCGCCGCCGTATACCGGCGCGCCGGTTGTTACGCCGAACATCGTCAGCACGGCGTACCGCAAGATGGCGGTGAGCGCGACGCAATTGTTCGTGGCCTCGGTGGCTGGCCCGACGGGGCGAGTCGACGTCTACAACCTGCCGATCACCACCGCCAGCGTTCCGGCGTTTTCGATCGTCAACGGCATCAACACACCGGAGGGGGTTGCGGTCGATGCCGCGGGGAGTCTGTACATCGGGAATCTCACCGACGCGACGGTGGCTGTTTACTCTCCCCCCTTCTCCGCCGCGAGCGCGCCGACGACGGTCCTCCAGGTCAGCACCGGGCAGTTTGCTCTTTTCGGGATCGCCATCGGGACCTCGCAGCCGTTGCGGCGCCGGTCGGCGAAGCACTGAGGCGTGGGCGGACGGGGGCGAGACGCCCCCGGGCCAGCCGGCGAGACGCCAGCGCTCCGGATTGCCAGCTTCGCTGGCAATCCTTACTTCACCGTGTAGCCGGCGGCGAGAAGGGCGTCCCGGATCGGTTCCGGGCGGTCCGTCGTGATTGTGGTGATGCCGAGGCGGGCCATGTCGAGGGCGATGGAGGGGTCGTCGACGGTCCAGACTACAGCGCGGAGGTTTTCGGCGTGCAGGCGGGTGATCAGCGACGGGGGGACGGCGAAGCTGGTGTCGATGCCGGTCAGGCCGTATTGCTTGACCAGGGCGATGAGGTCGTTTTCCACGTATGCCTTGGTGACGGTGCGGAAGCCGGGGCCTTCGTCGTAGAGGACTTTCCAACTGCCGTGGTTGTAGTCGGCTTCGAAGACGACGATGAGGAGGCAGTCGTTCTCCGGCATCTCGTGGCGGGCAAGCATGATCGTGTCGATGTCGAAGCTGATGAAGACGACCTGCGCGGCTTTGCCGGACTGGCGGACGATCTCCGCGGTGGGGGGGACGACCTGGGGGCCGTCCTTCAATTCGATGAAGAGCTCGCAGCCGTCGGGCATGGCGTCGAGGACGTCTTCGATCAGCGGGAGGCGCGTGCCGGCGAACTTCTGCGCTTTCCAGCGGCCGGCGTCGAGGGAGCGGAGCTCGGCGGCGAAACGGTCGCGGACGGTCCAACTGGCGTTCGTGGTCCGGTCGGTGCTGTCGTCGTGGATGACGATGACCTGGCCGTCTTTGGTGAGATGCACATCGAGCTCGCACGCCCGGCAGATCCGCCATCCCTCGGCGAAGGCGGGGAGGGTGTTCTCGGAAGGCGCGTCCGGCTGTACGAACCCCTGACCCATGCCGCGATGGGCGACGACCTGGATGATTGGTTTACTCATTGACGTAGACCGCTACCTTTCTCGCGGATCGTGGACCATCGAGCTCGACGAAGTAAATCCCCTGCCACGTGCCGAGGATGAGCTTTCCGGCGCGGTAGGGCCAGGAAAGCGAGCAGCCGATGAGGAGCGAGAGGAAATGAGCGTCGGAGTTCCCTTCGCCATGTTCGAAGCGAACCTTCGGCACGAGGGCGCGCAGAGCGTTGGTCAGATCAGCCGGGACGTCGGGATCAGCGTTCTCGTTGACCGAGATGGCGCAAGTGGTGTGGGGGACGACGATTGTGGCGATGCCGTCGCCGCCTGTGAGCGATCCGAGCGCCTTCTCCACCTCGGCTGTGATGATGAGGATCTGCTCGCGCGCGGTGGTGCGGAGGGAGAAGGTCTGCTCGCGGAGCATGTTTAGATGGTAACTGCCTTCGGCGTTGTCTGCGCCTTCGGCGCGTTGTCGGTTGTCTGCCTTCGGCGTTATGGGTCCTCGGTTATCGATCACAGTGCTGCCAGGAACCGCACAGACAAGAGTGTCTGTGCCTGTCTGTGCCACATTGGCACCTGCAACCGACAAACGACCACCGACAACGCCGAAGGCAGACAACCGACAACGCGCCGAAGGCGCAGACAACGCCGAAGGCAGTTAACGCCAGAGCAACCTATAATGGGATCCAGGTGAACCCTCGCTACTTCCTCGCCCTCTTCCTCGTCGCCAGTGCGGCGAATGCGGCGGACGTCCCGATCAGTCCGGCAGCGTTCGGGCCGGCTACGAAGCTCATCTTTTCAAAGACGTCCATCGTGCGTCTGGGCGACGGTTTTCTGGCGGTCTGGGGGGAGGGTCTGCCGTGTGTTGGTGTTTTGGAACTGCGTGGCATTCATCTCGATCGCAACGGCCAACCACGCGATCCTGGCAGCCTTCTCCTGACGTCGTCTTTTGACGTGCCGAGCCTCATCGCTACGGCCGCGGATGGTGACGATGCGTATGTTGCCTGGCGATCCGAGGGGGGTGGCACCCACCTGATTCGCGTCCTTGCCGATGGCACGGTGACGAAGCTGTCGGATTCGGTTCCCATCGCCGACGCGACGAACATGCAGGTGAGCAATGGCAACGCTCTCTTCCTGGGCTTCAGGCGATATGTGGGCGACCCGTTGACGGTGACGCTGGTCGACCGCGCCGGCGTGGTTGTGCGGAGCGGTGTGCCGATCGTTGGGGCGGACGGATACGTGTTGGATCTCATCGCTGCCAACGGCGCGTTTCTGTTCGCCGTGGCCGGCGCCGACGGAATAAGCGTCACGAGCGTCTCTGCCGACGATGTCGCGGCAAACAAGATTCCCACTACGCGGCCCATCCTGAGTACGTCAAACGGGACCTTTTTCCGGCTTGCCTCGAACGGGATCCGTTCGATGGCCTCCTGGTTCGTCGCGGGTACGCACGAGATCCGCGTGCTTCCACTTTCGGCCGCGGGAGAACCGCTGGGAGCACCGATCGCGATCGGATCGTTCGCGCCGGTCGAGGCGCCGGTCATCGTCGGAGTCAGCGGCGGATTCGAAATCCTCGTTCGCGAAGTGACGAACGGGTTCGGACAGCTCGCCGCTCTCCGCGTTTCGTTCGACGGATCGCTGCAATCCGTTCATCACTACCCCGCCATCAGCGTCCAGCCGGCGGCGGCGCAGAACGGCGATCAGACCGTGGCCGTCTGGGGCGAGCAACGGTTTGCGACGAGTAAGGGAGGCGAGATCATTGCCGGGCCGATTGCCTCAGATGGCAGCATCGGTGCGGGGACGATCGTTTCTCTCGCGCCGGTGGAGCAGCACGTGCGCAAGTTCCTGCCGTTCGCCGGCGGAACGGCGGCGCTCTGGACGGACAGCATGCCCAACGACCATCTCACCGTCGGGCGTGTGACGGCAGCCGGCGCGCCGGTCGACGGATCGGGGCTGCGCCTGCGCGAGTCGATTTACGATCAGAAACACAGCGCAATGGCCACCGACGGCGAGCGTCTGTTCGTCGCCTGGACGGAGGGCGACCCGTCGTATGTGCCGCAGGCGCTGTACGGAGCGGTGGTCTCATTCAGCGGATCACCGTCGGTCAGCGTGACGCAACTTGCGAGTGACGCCGGCGGGGAGAGCGACGTCGCCGTGGCCTGGAACGGCCAGACCTTTACGGTGGTGTATCAGCGCCGAAGGACCAGTAGTTTCGACCTGGCGGCATTGCGCGTGGACCAATCCGGCAATTTGGTCGATCCGGACCCGATTCCGCTCACGCCGGCGCGGGTGGGCGATGAGAATCCCCGCCTTTCCTGGAACGGCAGCGACTATCTGCTGGTCTGGCAGCGCTGGTATGACCCCTTCACGTATATCGGAGAGACGTGTTATCCGCCGCAACCTCCGCTGCCGGCGGAGCTCTTCGCGCAACAGTTCAGCGCGTCGTTCACCCCCACCAGCGCGGAAATCCCTTTGGCCACTACGACAAACAAAAACGACTATCTGCTCGATGTGCAGGACGACGACGTCTCCTTCGCCGGAGGCATCTGGCTCGTGCTC
This sequence comes from Thermoanaerobaculia bacterium, assembly GCA_017883235.1. Classification (GTDB taxonomy): domain Bacteria; phylum Acidobacteriota; class Thermoanaerobaculia; order Gp7-AA8; family Gp7-AA8; genus JADGNZ01. Next base: position 10,621 of record JADGNY010000090.1, read on the forward strand.
TGGTTCGACAGGGCGAAGAATCAGACCATGTACGCCCGGATCGACACGAGCGGCTCCCGCCTCGACGCGTTGAATGGCCGGCTACTCTCCGGCTCGTATGACGATCCGATTCTGGTACTGACGGCGGACGGCTGGACGGTTGCCGCGCACGAAGGATACGGTCAGTACGGAGCGGGCCGCGGCCTCGCCCTTGCCCGGATCGACGTGAATGGTCTGGCGACCTCGCTTCCCACGATGGCGCTCTCCGGGACCAGCGCCGTGGAAGCCGTCGCTCTGACACCGGTTCCGCTCGTGGCGTACAAGCGTTCGACCTCATCCGCGGCGTTCGTCGGCTCCCTGGTGCAACGCTCGCGCGCCGCGCACCACTGAGCGCCTGCGGCGCGTTGTCGGTTGTCGGGGCTGCCTGTCATCGCATGGAACCCAGTGGCGTAGCAGGAACGTCACTTCAGGGTATTCGTCGCTGACGGTCCTTTCCATCCGGTCAATCCTCTCCCGCTTTCAATCTCTTCGGCCGTTTGCTGCCGAGCCGCTTGAAGTTCGCCGTGGAGACCACCGGTTTGCCCGTCTGGCGTTCGATATCCTTGCGCGTCCTTCCTGCCACTGCGCCGCCGTCCTTGGCATCTTTACGGAGCGGCTCCATACCCTGTGACTCCCTGTCGCGATGCAGTGTCGTGGTCGTTGCCTCGGCCAACATGGTCAGGATCAGCTCGATGTCGGTCATGTGGTCGCGCAGGTTCTCCCGTTCCAGCGCCTTCACCTGCTTGTATTCGTCGACCTTGAGGTCAAAGGTCCCCTGCATGATCTCGTTGGTCAGAATGGCGAACTCCACGCTGCTCGAGGCGCCACGATTCCTCCACTCGTCAGTGAGATCCTGTCGAACGGCGATGCCTCGGAGCCGCTTGTCGATCCACTCCTTCGGATAGCCTTTCTTTTCGTAGAGCTCCTGCATTCGGCCCATAGCCAGCTCAGGGTTCTCGATCTCGTCAATGCGTTCCTTGCCTACTCGGGCCAGCCAGCGCTTGAGCGGTTCTACCTTCGGCGAGGGAATGGACTGGATGATCCGGAACAGGGTCTCGGTGTTGGCGCAGTCGGTCTCATAGAGCTTGCCGTCGCTGGACGGCATTTTCAGTTGTCCGATTTTTTCGGACAACTGATCGTAGCCCTCCTGGAACAGCTTCTTCTTCAGGTCGTTCCAATACTTGCGAGGGCGGTCGCCGCCCACCAATGCCTGGACCACATCGATGATCGAGAACCACCACTCACCCTCGTGGAAGGCCTTTCGAATCTGATGACCTTCGAACACAATGAGATTGTTGTCATCGTTTGCACTCATGATGCGATCGCTTCCCCCTCACTGAATTTCTTCGTCGACCGTAAAGTCCTGCACCGGCAGCAACCGATCTCGATCGAACGGCGGTTTCTCCTTCGGCGGAAGGGTTTTGCCGAAGTCGCGGTGCCATCGCTCGCGCGTTTCGTCGTCGGCGTAGTAGCGGAGGTAGATCTCGGTGTCTTCGTCGCTGTCGCCGATCGGGCTGAGGTGCCATCCGCCGCCGGAGCCGGGCGTGGGGAGAAGCGTTTCCTCGCGAAGCCCGTGGGCGACGAGAAAGCGGTACAGCTCGCGGTCGCTCAGGTGATCCGTCGATTCGACGAACACGCAGGCCGCGGCCATGGCGTTGATGAGCTCCCAGAGTCGCGCATGCAGCGAGGCGTCGTCGAGGTCGCGGTCGTCCGGAATCGAGACGCCGTTGTCGCGCAGGACGTCGATCGGACGTTCTCCTTCCTCATCACCGTCGAAAAAGCGGTCGAGGCGTTTGATCTCCGCGAGCGGATCGTGGTCGTCAGACATTGTCTTTACCTCCGTACATACCGAGGCTCCCTCGGGATTGGGGAAGAGTCAAGTTTTTCTACTGGATGGAGAATCGTTACCCGTCAGCGCAGAGGGAGCGTAGGCTCGACGCAATGACAGAGCACGACCACGATCACGGAAAAGGACACGGCCACAGTCATGCGGGCATCGATCCTTCCATCGCCTCGTCGGACCGAGGCATCTGGGCAGTGAAGTGGTCGTTCGTGGGGCTCTTCCTCACGGCGGGCATCCAGCTGGCGGTGGTGCTTTTCTCGAACAGCATCAGCCTGCTCGCCGACACCATCCACAACTTCGGCGATGCCGCGACCGCGATCCCGCTGGCGATCGCGTTCCTGTTTGCGAAACGGAAAGCGAGTCCGCGCTTCACCTATGGCTACGGGCGCGTCGAGGACTTCGCCGGGATCGTGGTCGTGCTCATGATCCTGACCAGCGCGGTGGTCGCGGCGTACGAGGCCATCCATCGTCTGATGCACCCTGAGAGGGTCGGGCATCTCGGCGCCGTGGCCATTGCGGCGGTGATCGGATTCCTCGGCAATGAGGGGGTGGCCATCTTCCGCGTCCGCGTTGGCAAGGAGATCGGCAGCGCGGCGCTTATCGCGGACGGCTATCACGCCCGCACGGACGGCTGGACGAGCCTGGCGGTGCTCTTCGGCGCGCTCGGGGTCTGGCTCGGTTTCCCTCTCACCGATCCGATCATCGGCATCCTCATCACGGCCGCCATTCTGGTGATCGTCTGGCGCTCGGCGAAGGAAGTGGTCAGCCGAGCGCTCGACGGTGTCGATCCGGACGTACTTGCCGAGGTGCAGCATGCCGCCGCGCATGTGGCCGGCGTGCGCGAGGTGAAGGAGGTGCGCGCCCGCTGGCTCGGACACCAACTGCTCGCGGAAGTGAACATCACGGTCGATGCCTCGCTGACCGTGGAGGAGGGACACGCCATCGCCACCGGCGTTCATCGCCAACTGATGGCGCATCTGCCGTTCCTGGCGCGCGCCGTCGTGCACGTCGATCCGGTCGGTGCGTCAGGCGAGGAACATCACGGCGCGGCCGAGGTGGATCGAGGCTGACGCCTGCCCCAACGTGGGCAGAACTGGCATGCGTTGTCCATGGGTGTCCATCATTGTCCTTTACAGCCAAAGGGCCTGGCGCTTAGACTCATCCGGTGCCGGAGACACAGACAGCAGGGGACATTCTGACGATCCGTCAATTGGCGGAGTACCTCATGGTGTCCGAGAAGACGGTCTACCGGATGCTGGACCGGAACGAGTTGCCGGCCATGCGGGTGGGAGCGCAGTGGCGCTTCCGGAAGCTGGACATCGACACCTGGCTGGCCGAAGAGGTGCGCCGCGTCGAGTACGACGGGCAGCGCGGGGCGCTCGATGCGTTCGCAACGTCTGAGATCGCCATCACGCCGCTCCTGGCGCCGGACAACATCTGGCTCTCGGTTGCGCCGGCGTCGCGCGATGATCTGCTTGCCTTCCTGATGCGAGAGGCGTCGATCGATGCCCACGTCGACCGGGACCAGCTCTTCCGATCGATCCGCGATCGCGAGGAGATCTGTTCGACGTCGGTCCTTGAAGGAGCGGCGTTCCCGCACCCTGTCGATCCGCGCCCCTTCCGGTTCTCACGCAAGCGGGTACTGCTGGCCGTACTCCGCGAGCCGCTCGACTTCCTCGATCCCCATGGCCACCGTCCGCGGGTCGTTGCCACGATCCTGGCGCGTTCGGTTCAGGGACAACTCCTGGCGTTCTCGCGCGCGATCAAGTTGTTCTCTGACACAACTCTCATCGAGAGGCTCCACGCCGCACAGACTCCGGACGAGGCGATTGGTCTGATCGGCGACGCCGAGACGCTGCTTTCGCGGGCGAAACGGACGGAGGAGGCGTGAAGCTCACGATCAGTGAAGCGGCGTCACTTCTCGGGAGCGCCGAGGAGCGCGTGTACGACTGGATCGAAGAGGAGGCGCTGCCGGCGCAGAAGATCCGAGGGCAGTACCGGATCAACCGGTCGGACCTGCTCGAGTGGGCCACGGAGCACAACAGGGGCGTCTCTCCGCACGCATTCAGCCGCGACGGGGGAACGCCATCGCTCGCCGATGCGCTGCGCGCCGGCGGGGTCCACCACCGGATCGGCGGATCTGACCTTGCCACCATCATCAAAGGGATCGTCGAGCTGCTGCCGCTCCCGGACGAAGCCGACCGCGACATGCTCCTGCACATCCTTCTTTCGCGCGACACGCTCGGCGTCACGCCGGTCGGCGATGGCATCGCCATTCCGCACGTGCGGACGCCGATCATCCTCGCCCCCACGGATGCGGTGATCGCCCTCTCCTTCCTCACGAATCCGCTCGATCTCCACGCCTCGGATGGGCGGGCCATCGACACGCTCTTTCTCCTCATCTGCCCGACGATCCACATGCATCTGGCCATGCTCGCCAAACTCGCCTATGGCCTGAAGGACGCAACCTTCCGCGAGGCCGTTCGCCGGCGTGCTTCTCCGGAGGAAATCGTGCAGATCGCATCGGCACTGGAGGAGGCATTTTGACGGTGCTCCCGCACGTGGGAGCGTTGCGATGAGCGCAATCCTCGTGATCACCGGCGTTGTCCTCTGCATGGCCAGCGGTCTCCCCTCGCTTGCCACGCGCCGGGCGAGCGCCGCGACGACGGTGCTCATCGTCGCCGGAGGTGCGATTGGTCTCATCGGCGCGGTGTTGGGTCTCATAGGGGGCACGGCCGGCCTCTCGCTCCCGTGGCACATTCCCGGCGGCGCATTGGCCATTCGCGTCGATGCGCTCTCGGCGTTTTTCGCGGCGCCGGTCTTCCTGCTGGCCGGCGCTGGGGGTCTCTATGCCGATCGCTACTGGCCTGCCGCACGCATGCGCGCGGGCTACGTCCGGGCATTCTTCGGGCTCATGACAGGGGCGCTGGCGCTGGTCATGTGCGCCGCGAATACGATTCTCTTTCTTGCGGCGTGGGAGATCGTGGCGGTGTCGTCCTTCTTTCTCATCGCCACCGAGCACGAGCTGGCGGAGAGCCGAAGCGCGGCGTGGATTTACGTGACCGCGAGTCATGTGGCCACACTGGCGCTCTTCGCGATCGTGGTGCTCCTCCACGGCTTCACGCACTCCTGGGCGTTCGTGCCGCTCGCCCCCGGGTCAGGCGCGCTCCCGGCAGGACACGCGCTACTTTGTCTCGCGTTCATCGCGTTCGGCATCAAGGCAGGCCTCATGCCCTTTCACATCTGGCTGCCCGGCGCGCACGCGGCGGCGCCGAGTCATGTCTCGGCGGTGATGTCGGGGGTGGGAATCAAGATGGGCGTGTACGGGCTGGTGCGCCTCCTTTCGCTCTTTGACGCGGTCCCCTCGGCGTTCGGTACCACGCTGCTACTGGCCGGAATCGCGTCGAGCATTCTCGGCGTAGCGTTCGCGATCGCGCAGCACGACCTCAAACGCCTGCTGGCGTATCACAGCATCGAGAACATCGGGATCATCGTGACCGGGCTCGGGATTGGCGCTCTCGCGCAGACGCACGGCCAGCCGCTCCTGGCGGTTCTCGGCTATGCGGGTGCGCTGCTCCATGTCTGGAACCACGGTCTGTTCAAAGCGCTGCTTTTCCTTAGCGCAGGGGCGGCCATTCACAGCGCGCACACGCGCGAGATCGATCGCATGGGCGGCCTGGGGCGGCGGATGCCGTGGACGGCCGCGGCCTTCCTCATCGGCGCCGTGGCCATCACCGGACTTCCACCGCTCAATGGGTTCGTGAGCGAGTGGCTCCTGTATGTCGCGGGTTTCACGAGCATCACCTGTTCCCCACACGGCGGACCGTCGCTCCTTCTCATCCTCGTCGTACCGGCCCTCGCGCTCACCGGCGCGTTGGCGCTGGCGTGTTTCGTCAAGGCATTCGGCACGGTGTTTCTCGGCGTTCCGCGCTCTACGGCCGCGGCGGACGCGCGCGAAGTTCCAGCCACGATGCGGGCGGCCATGGCGCCGCTCATTCTCGGGTGCGCCGCGATCGGCCTCGTGCCGGCGCTCTTCGGGCCGCTCCTTGGCCGGGCCGTTCATGCCGCGGCACCTCGACTGCCAATGGCGGCGACGTTGACCGCGCTGCTGCAGCCGATCCAGACGTCGGCACTCATCATCGCGGGCATTGCCATCGCCGCGGTCCTCAGCCTGCTCGCGCTAACCCGCCGCGCGGCCACTGCTCTGACGTGGGACTGCGGCTACGCGGCGCCTACCGCGCGCATGCAGTACACGGCGTCGTCTACCGCGCGCGGAGTGGTGGGCTTGTTCGGCTGGGCGATGCGGCCGGTGATCCACGGGCCGCGCCCCTTCACGATCTTCCCCTTCGCGGCAGCGTTCGAGAGCCACGTTCCTGACACGGTCCTCGACCGGGCCCTGCTGCCGGTGCTCCGCGGCGCGCGATGGGTGCTCGGTTTTGCCCGCTACTTCCAGCACGGCCGCATGCAGCTCTATCTCCTTTATCTCGGAGTGACGCTCGTCGCGCTCCTGGCCTGGAGTGCCCGATGACGAAACTAGAAACCAGGTCGAAACTAGAAACCAGAAACCAGAAACCAGAACGGCCCTTTCTGGTTTCTGGTTTCTGGTTTCTGGTTTCGATTCTAGTTTCAGCCTGGAGTGCCCGATGACCGCTGTTCTGCAACTCCTGCTGGTCGTTCTCACGGCGCCGCTGCTGCTCGGAGTCATCACCAGAACCAAGGCGATCGTCGCGGGGCGAAGCGGGCCGCCTCTTTTGCAGGCGTATTACGACCTCGGGAAACTGCTCCGGAAAGACACGGTCCTCAGCAGCACGACGACGTGGGTGTTCCTGGCCGGTCCCGCCATGGCCGTGGTCGTTCCGCTTCTGGCGTCGCTGCTGCTGCCGCTGGCCGGGCCGCGGGCACCGCTTGCGTTCACCGGCGATCTCATTCTCTTCGTCTACCTCTTCGCGCTTTCGCGATTCTTTACGACGGTGGCAGCGCTCGACACCGGCTCCGCGTTCGAAGGGATGGGCGTTGCGCGCGAGGTCACTTTCGCGGCCCTGGCGGAACCGGCGCTCTTCTTCGGCCTGCTCGCGCTGGCGCGAATCTCCGGCTCGCTGTCGCTTTCCCAACTGCTCACCGTCGACGGCAACAGTTGGCACAGGGCAAGCGCCGCGCTCGTGCTGATCATCGCGAGCTGGTTCATCGTGCTCCTCGCGGAGAACTCGCGGGTACCGTTCGACGATCCGAACACACACCTCGAGCTGACCATGATTCACGAGGTGATGGTGCTCGACCACAGCGGCCCGGCTTTCGGCCTCATTCTCTACGGGAGCGCGCTGAAGCTGTTCGTCTTCAGCGCGCTCATCGCGGACGTGGCGCTGCCGCGGACCGGAAACCCGCTCGCCGACGCGGCGGCGACGCTGGGCGCGGTGCTCGGCATCTGTGTTGTCATCGGGCTCGTCGAGAGCAGCATGGCGCGCCTGCGCCTCGTGCGCGTTCCGCAACTCCTCGTCGCGGCCAGCCTCGTGGCCGGTTTTGCCGTCGTGCTCGTTCTGAGGTGACAACGATGCCGCCGATTGCCGACTCCATTCTGATCCTTCTGCTCCTGACGAACTTCTTCATTCTCGGGACCGCCAACATCCGCTCCGCGATCCGTGGCGTGGCGCTGCAGGGGCTCCTGCTCGGCGTGTTGCCGTTCTTTGTCGAGTCGCAGGCAACCGTGCGCCTGGTCCTGCTGGTCATCGCCACCGCGGCGATCAAAGGTGCCGTGATTCCCGGCCTTCTGACGAAGGCGCTGCGCGACGTCCATATTCGTCACGAAGTGGAGCCGTACCTCGGATTCGTGCCGACTCTCTTTCTCTGTGCCGCCGGTACGGCGCTGGCTCTTCTGTTCGCGGACCACCTGCCGCTCGCGGCCGCCGACCGCACCGGCCTTTTCGTTCCGGCGTCGCTGGCCACTCTCTTCTCGGGATTCCTCGGTCTCACCACGCGGCGCAAGGCCATCTCACAAGTCACCGGCTACCTCGTTCTCGAAAACGGGGTCTACGTCTTCGGTCTGCTGCTGTATCAGTCGATGATCGTCGAAGTCGGCGTTCTCCTCGATCTCCTCGTCGGCATCTTCGTCATGGGGATCGTCCTCAATCACATTCAACGCGAGTTTTCATCGCTCGATACAGAACGCTTGTCGCGCCTTAGAGAATAAGGATGGCCGTCTACCTCATCATCGTTCCGCTCATCGGCGCGCTGGCCGCGTTCCTGCTGCCGTCGGATCGTCCGCGGCCGTGGATCGTGGCGATCGTGGCCATGCTCCACCTGGCGCTTGCGGCGGTGGTGATCGCGAACGGTGAAGTCGGGCTGGCGTCGGAGTGGCTCCGCTTCGATGCCCTCGGCCGGCTGGTGCTTCTCGTCGTGTCGACCCTCTTCTGCATCTGTGCGCTCTACTGCATCGGGTATCTCCGCCTGCGGGCGGAACGGCCGAACCGGATCTTCTGCACGGCGCTGCTCTTCTTCCTGGCCATGACCAGCCTCGTCGCACTGGCCCAGCACCTCACCATCTTGTGGGTGGCGATGGAGGCGACGACGCTTGCGACCGCGGTGCTCCTCTACTTCAACCAGAACCAGCGGTCGCTGGAGGCGACCTGGAAGTACCTCATGATCGGCTCCGTCGGCATCGCCCTGGCGCTGCTAGGCACGCTGTTCCTTGCCTACGGTGCGCGCCTCGGCATCGGCGAGCCGACGCTGCTCTTCCGGGATCTCGTCAAAGGGGCGGCGCACCTTCCGGCTCCCTGGGTAAGGACCGCATTCGTCTTCCTCCTCGTCGGCTACGGCACGAAGATGGGACTGGCGCCGCTCCACACGTGGAAGCCGGATGCCTACGGCGAAGCGCCCGGTGTGGTCGGCGCGCTTCTCGCGGGCGGTATGACCACGTGCGCCTTTCTGGCGCTGCTCCGGGTCTACCGTATCGCCGACGCGGCAGGGCAGGGGGTCTTCGCGCGCCAGCTCCTGGTCGTCTTCGGCCTGCTCTCCATGGCCACCGCCGCGGCGTTCATGGTCGGCCAACGCGACTTCAAGCGCCTGCTCGCATACTCCAGCGTCGAGCACATGGGCATCCTCGTGCTCGGTATCGGGATCGGCGGCGCCGGAATCTTCGCGGCGCTCCTGCATACGGTCAACAACGCGCTCACGAAGGGGGTGCTCTTCCTCGCCGCGGGAAACATCCATCGCGCCTTCAAGAGCAAGCGGCTGGAGGACGTGACGGGGGCTCTGCGGCGCCTGCCGATTTCGGCCGGCCTCTTTCTGGCCGGCTTCTTCGCCATTACCGGCTCGCCTCCGTTCGGGCCGTTTGTGAGCGAGCTGTCGGTCCTCACGGCGGCGATGGACGCGCACCGTTACGTCGTCGGCGCGCTGTATCTGATCCTTCTCGCGGTCATCTTCATCGGGATGGGAAGCACCGTGCTGGCGGTGGTGCAGGGAGAGCCCCCCGAGGACGCCGAGGGGCGCAGCTTCCGGGAGTCAGCGTTCAAGACCGTTCCCATCATCGTGAGCCTCGCGCTCGTGGTCATGATGGGCGTCTGGATTCCGGGATGGATACTGACGCTTCTCCATGCCGCGGCGCGGCTGCTGGGAGGCTCCTGAGATGAACGGTACGCTCCTCACGCGGCGCAACGCGGAGCCGGCACCGCTTGCCGATGTGCCGCTTGTCCCGCTGGCCGGGTTCCGAACCGCTGTCATTAACGCTGTCCGCAACGATTGCCGTGTCGTGTCGTACTTCGCGCGGATGGTTGAGGATGGGATCGAGCTGGTCGCGGTCCTCGCGGACGACACCAGGAGCGAGCTCGGTTTCGTCCGGAGTCGCGTCACCGAGGATCGCTTCGAATCGCTCACCCCGGAGTGTCCGCAGGTCCAGCTCTTCGAGCGAGAGATCGCCGAGCAGTACGGCATCGAGCCGGTTGGCCATCCGTGGCTGAAACCGGTCCGATTCCAGCAGTCGTGGCGGCCGGGGCACCAGCACTTCGGTGAGCCGCTGCCCGGCGTGACGGACTTCTTCCGCGTCGAAGGCGACGAGGTCCACGAGGTTGCGGTAGGGCCGGTACACGCGGGCGTCATCGAGCCGGGGCACTTCCGCTTCCAATGCCACGGCGAGCATGTCTTTCATCTCGAAATCGCCCTCGGCTACCAGCACCGCGGGATCGAGCGGGCGCTCATCGGCGGACCGTCCGCGAAGACCATCCACTACATGGAGACGGCCTCCGGCGACTCGACGATCGGCCACACGCTCGCGTACGCCCAGGCCATCGAAGCGCTGACAGGCACGAGAGTGCCGGCCCGCGCCCAGGTGCTGCGCGGGATCGCGCTCGAGCTCGAACGGCTCGCCAATCACACGGGAGATCTCGGAGCGCTGAGCGGCGACGTCGCCTACCTGCCCGCGGCGGCATCCTGCGGGCGCACCCGCGGCGACTATCTGAACCTTACCGCGGAGCTCTGCGGCTCGCGCTTCGGCCGTGGTTTCGTCCGCCCGGGCGGGGTGCAGTTCGACCTTCCCACCGATCGGATCGCCACGCTCACGGAACGCTTGCAGGCCGCGACGCGGGACACCGTCGAATCGGCCGGGCTCCTCTGGACGACACCGAGCGTCATCGAGCGCTTCGAGAACACCGGTACCGTCGAAGCAAATACCTGCGATGAAATCGGGATGGTGGGCGTGGCGGCGCGCGCCTGCGGCCGAAGCATCGACGTCCGCCATGATTTTCCGTTCGGGGTCTACCGATTCGTCCACATCCCGGTGATGACTGCCCATCACGGAGACGTGAATTCGCGGGCGTTCGTTCGTTGGCTGGAGTTGCAGCGTTCCGCCGATTTCGTCGCGCGGCAGCTGCGTACACTCCCGGCGACGCCGGTCCGCATGGATGTGGCTGGATCGCTTGCGCCTGACGCGATCGTCGCCTCTCTCACCGAAGGATGGCGCGGCGAGATCTGTCACGTTGCCATCACCGATGCCGAGGGGCGGTTCGCGCGATACAAGATCACCGACCCGTCGTTTCACAACTGGCTCGGTGTGGCGCTCGCGCTACGCAACGGCCAGATCTCCGACTTCCCGCTCTGCAACAAGAGTTTCAACCTGTCGTACTGCGGACACGATTTGTAAGGCAGAAGGCAGAAGGCAGAAGGCAGAAGGCAGGAAGCAGAAGGATGAAATGGGTTTTCGTGATTTGATTTTGGGAAATGAGGAAGGCACAAATGCGATTTCGTAACTCGGGCGGCCATTTTCAATCCCGCGGAAAGGTGAAACAGACGCAGATCACTTCTGCCTTCTGCCTTCTGCCTTCTGCCTTTCGTGCGCAGACCACTTCTGCTTTCTGCTTTCTGCCTTCTGCCTTTTCATGTTGAAAGCGCTGCTGGCACGAGCGCGACAAGGCCATGGGACGATGCGCTATCCCGACGGGCCGCCTCCGGCGCTGCCGGCGCACTTCCGCGGTGTGCCACGCATCGACCCCACCCGTTGCCCGGACGGCTGCCGCGTCTGCGCCGACGCCTGTCCGACGGATGCCATCACGGTCGCCGGAGGCACGGTCTCCCTCGACCTCGGCCGTTGCATCTTCTGCCCGGAGTGCCAGACGGCCTGTCCGGAAGGTGCCATCGCATTTACCGATGACTATCGTCTGGCCACCCGCGCGCGCGCGGATCTCCGCCTTCTGGCGGGGGAGGAGCGAAAACTCGCCGATGCACTCGACGCGAAGCTCCGCCGTCTGTTCGGACGGTCGCTCAAGCTCCGCGTCGTGAGCGCCGGCGACTGCAACGGTTGCGCCTCCGACGTCAACGTCCTCGGCACGATCGGCTGGGACATCGGCCGCTTCGGCATCCAGTACGTCGCCTCTCCGCGGCATGCCGACGGGATGATCGTCATGGGACCGGTCACCGAGAACATGCGGCTGGCGGTGCGCAAGACATACGACGCCATCCCCGACCCGAAGATCGTGATCGCCGTCGGCGCCTGCGCCATCTCGGGCGGTATCTATGCCGGTCATCCCGAGCAGCAGGATGGCGTTGAAAGCATGCTCCCCGTCGATTTGTTCATCCCCGGCTGCCCGCCGCATCCCCTCACCATCCTCGACGGATTCCTTCGGCTGCTTGGACGGATCGAGGGTGGCATCCACGCCGGACAGCCCGAATAGGATTGGCAGGCCGACACCGCTTAACCTGCACTTCTCACACTTGCAGGAACCGGCGCCGCCTTTCCAATCGAGCGCCTTCTCCCCCACGCTTGTTGTGGGAGATCAGGCGATCGGGTCACCTCACTTGCGAGCGAAAGGACGAATCACGAATCGCCCGCCACTCGGCGATGGAGCTGCGTTGCCAGCCGGCGAACCGTTTGACTCCCGCAATCTGATCTCCGGCCACCGGATCACGCGCCGGCCAACACGTCTCCTGTTGCTGCCAACAAGTTCGATGTTGCCGTCAACAAGATCGGTGCTGCTGCCAACAAGTTCCGAGTTGGCCTCAAACAAAATTTTGTTGCGTCAATACATTCGGAGTTGCCGTCAACAAGTTGGGAGTTGCTGCCAACAAGTTGGGAGTTGCTGCCAACAATCTCGGAGTTGATGTCAACCATCTCGGAGTTGATGTCAACAAGTTCGATGTTGCCGCCAACAAGTTTTTGTTGCCGTCAACAAACCGGGTGTTGCCGTCAACAAGTTTTTTGTTGAGGTCAACAAATTTTTGTTGACGCCAACAAAACAGCGGTCAGAGCCAAAGCTGCGCCGAAGAAACGTGGCGGCTAAGTCGAATAACTATCGTACCCACCAGCAAGCGAAATCCGGCGGCGATAAGTCTTTGCGGTTCAGTCGCTTGCACCACGTAAAGAAACGAAGGTCTGGCCCCACTGGCTTGGCGCATACTGGTTCCATGTCGTCGCCGAAACTGAACCTCATGACACCGGGCGAGTATCTGGAGATCGAACGCAAGTCGGAGATCCGAAGCGAGTACATCGCCGGCCGCATGTTCGCCATGTCGGGAGCGAGTCGGCGGCACAGTTTCATCACCGGCAACTTCCATCGCGAGCTCAGCACCCAAATGCGCGGCAGAGCCTGTGAAGCCCACACGATCGACATGCGCGTCAAGGTCAGTCCGACCGGGATGTACACCTATCCTGACATCGTTGCCCTCTGCGGCGAGGCTCGGCTCGAAGACGAGCACTTCGACACGCTTCTCAATCCGACAGTGATCGTAGAGGTGCTTTCCGATTCGACCGAGGCGTATGACCGTGGGGAGAAGTTCGCGCACTACCGCCGTCTCGACACGCTGCGCGAGTATGTCCTCGTCTCTCAGGACAAGATCCGCATCGAACGTTTCCGGCGCGAAGGAGATGAGTGGACTCTCTCTGAGGTCAGCGACCCGGAGGCAACTCTCCACCTCGAATCGATCGACTGCCACGTCGCCGTCGCCGCGATTTACGAGAAAGTCGAATTCTAAGAATTTGATCTGATCCGGAACCGCGCAGGCAGCCATTTGCCCGTCACCCGGCAAGCAGCAGCGCAAGCAGCAGCAGGCCGTCGCCCGTTTCCGTTCGCTGAAGGCGGTTTGCTTCGCGTGCGTGATGAAGCGCTTCGCTCCAGCGTTCGCCGGCCAGGGAGTCCGCTGCGGCGATGCGGTGACGCCATGCCTCGGCTGACAGGCGCATGAGCGGCGCGAGATCGGATCCGCAGCGGGGGCATTCAGGCTGTTCGCGCCAGGCGGTGCCACAGGTTGGGCATCTCATCGTTCTTCGATGAAAAACAGAAAGTCTTCCAGCTCCTTTGACAGGCGGGCCACCTCGTCATGGTTTCCGTTCTCCAGCGCCAGGTGAAGCTGTTCATTCAGAACGATGGCGTCCTCACGGTCGGTGACAGGCATCTTGTCCAGCAATGATCGGGATCGCGCGAGCAGTGCTACCACGGCGGGCCACTCGTAGATGGGCACCGCATCGTCGCCGTCATCGAAGTCGTCGTCCGCATCGTCCGCCCCGGCAAAAAGCTCCCGCATGCGAGCGCGCGCGTTGGCCAGATCGGACTCGCTCAGAGCCGCGGTTGCGCGTTCGATGGTCGTCTGTTTCGACAGGCCGGTCGCTTTCTCCGTCGCGGTGACGCGGAGGATGCCGTCGAGATCGAGATCCATGCGGCAGAGGATCTCGTTGGGAGCCGGAACCTCCGAAAGGCCTTCGACGAGAAAATCGCCGATGAAGACGTTCTTGAGCGCGTCGCGGTCCTCTCCCTGAAAGATCGAGACGCGCACGGATTTCTGATCGTCGTAAAGGGTCTGGAACGGCTCGGTGCGGCTTGCGGGCAGAGGTGTGTTGCGTCCGATGACCGCCCTGAAACAATGGTCGGAGGGAAGGTCGTTGATGTAGCCGACGTGCGACACGCCGAAGCTCCAGGGGGAGACGTCGACGAGAACGCGCTCGATGTCATGTCCCTCGATGCGCGCGGCCTGCACGCCGGCGCCGAGGGCGACGCAGAGGTCGGGATGGAGATCCTGGCGCGGGGTGAAGCCGGTTGCTTCCTCGAGGAGCGATGACACCAGCGGCGTGCGGGTCGCGCCTCCGACGAGCAGAATCCCGTCGAGATCGCCGGGCCGTTTCCCGGCGTCGGCCAGGGCCCGGTGCACGCTTTCCAGCGTCTGTTTGATGAGCGGCAGGATGGTCTCCTCGAGCTCGTCGCGGTCGATCTCGATCTCGACATGCTGGGGCACGCCGTTGATATCGACGATGTTCTCTTCGCGCACGAAGGTATGCGGCTCGAAGCTGAGGCGCTTCCGTGCCTCCTCGGCGGCCCGGGCGATACGGCTCATGGCGCGGCGATCGGCCTCGATCGCTCGTTTGAGCTTCCCCGGCAACCGCGCCAGGATCGAGTCGGCGACGAGCCGGTCGAAGTCGTCGCCGCCGAGGTGATTGTTTCCGTGCGAGGCTAGAACCTCGGTGATGTCATTGTCGATGCGGACGAGCGAGACGTCGAAAGTCCCGCCGCCGAGGTCGTAGACGAGCAGCGTGCTCGCGCCGCCGCGCCCTGCGCCGTACGCGAGAGCGGCCGCTGTCGGCTCGTTGAGAATGCGCACGACTTCGAGTCCGGCGATCGCTCCGGCGTCGCGTGTGGCCTGGCGTTGCCGGTCGGAGAAATACGCCGGCACGGTGATCACGGCCCGCTTGACTGCCACTCCGAGTTTCTTCTCGGCGCGCTGCTTGAGCGCGCGCAGAATCACCGCGGAGATCTCGGCGGGCGAATACCGCTGATCGCCGCCCAGCGAGACCTGCTCATCCGTTCCCATGAGCCGCTTGATCGATTTGACCGTTCGCTCGGGATAGACGATGTACTGGTTTCTGGCCGGCGTCCCGACGATCAACTGGTCGTCCGGCCCGAGACCGACGAACGAAGGAAGGATCGTCTCTCCCGCGTCATCGATGACCTGCACCTCTCCGTCGATGACGGCCGCCACCTCGGAGTTGGTCGTGCCGAGGTCGATTCCGACGATTGGGTCGTTCATTGCCGTTTCTCCCCGGCATCAGCCGGCCGTCCAACAGACGAGACGTTCACTTCCGCGTAGCGAAGAATGCGCTCGGCGGTGCGGTATCCGCGCCGCAGGACTTCGATGACCATCCCGGGCCGGACGTCGGTGCGGACATCGTGCTCGACCGCCCGCATCGTGTTCGGATCGAACGCTTCGCCTTCACAGGCGATCTCGTGAACGCCGTACCGGCGAAGCGTCTCGTCAAGCCGTTCGAGAGCGAGCTCATTTCCGCGAAGGAGAGCTTCGACGATCGGGCGGCTGCCGAGCCGCGCGAAGAGGCCGCGAAACGAGTCGAGGCGTTTGCGTGCCTCCTCGAGGCCGCGCGCGAAGCGCTCGCGGACGTCGAGGATCTCACCGAGGAGGTCCGTCTGCGCTTCCCGCCGTGCCGCCGACGTCCTGGCGGAGATCTGCCCTTCTGACGATGCGGAAACCTGTTGCACGAGTTGCGTGACCTCGGTGCTCAGGCGATTGGCCGCGCGTCCCTGAAGCTGGACTTCACGAGTCAGCGCGGTCATCTGGGCGAGCAGCACATAGAGGTCGGGTGCCGGGACATCCGCATTTTCAAGCAATGCGGCGGCGATCCCCTCCGGCGGCGACTGGCCGGTCTCCAGCAGGTCGAGCGCGGCTTCGACGCGGGCGAGAATCGTGCGTCTGACTTCCGGGTCCAGCATTCAGCGCGTTCCACCGCGGATCACGGCGAGCCAGGGGCCGGGACCGGCGTGATTGCGATCGGCAGGGAAGAAGTCTACGAGCGCGTCGGTGTTGCTGAGCCGGGGATCGCCGAACGTCCAGAGCCGGAACCGTGATTCGCGGTCGCGGATCATTTCATACGCCTCACGGATCTTCGCGAACTGTTCCCCGTACTTTTCCGGCGGGAAACGCCGCACCCCTTCGAGCCATGCATTGCGGATGGCTTCATCATCTTCGATGTCTTCGGGGATGCCGAGCACGACGTAGGGATTCATGGCTCGAACAGGCCTTTCTCGCTCTTCGATTGCGGGTTGGACCGCGGTTTCGGCGGACGCTTTGCTTTCTTCCGCGGTTTCTTTGTGTGCGTTCCCGGCATCTCGCCGGTGCGCTCATGATCAATGATCACTTTAATCTCCTCCGGCGTAAGCCTCTCGTCGGAGGTACCAAAATATGAGAGGCCGTGCGCCAGTTCCGTGGCCCGCGCCATGATCTCGGAGTCGTGTACCCGCTCCGCCAGCGCGCGCGCTGCCTCGATCGCGAGGGCGGTGCGGCGCGGCTCGGAGCGCGCACGGATGAGAACCTCCGCGCGCAACAGGAGAAACCGATGGAGCATGGTGCCGCCGATCGTCAGTCCCTGGGCAGTGGCCGCCCAGGCAAGCTCGATCGCCCGGCAGACAAACGCGGCGCTTCCGATGGATAGCAGTTGCCCTTCGGTGGCGCGGTCGAGATATACCTTCGTCCGTTCGATGAGCCACCCGGAGTGCCGCGGCAATCTGTCCGCCGATCGAAACAGCGCGATGCCGCGGCAGACGCCCGCGAGCAGATCCTCGGGCGACGGATGGGAAGCCGGAAGGGCGAACGGCATTCCCAGATCCCCCGTCACTTCCGCCATCACCATCTCGCCGACCACTCCGCGCCGGGCGAGCTCAGCGAGCAATTCACTCGCCTTCTCCGGAGGAGCGGCAGCCCATTCGAGCGCGAGCAGATACGTGCCGCCATCTTCGCCAAGGTCCTCGGGGCGGCGTGCGACTTCCGCGAGGAGCGCCTCCGCCATACCGCGTTTTTGCGCCGCGAGGAGTTGTTCCACCTTGCGAAGCATCACGCGCATGCGGAGACGCGTGTACTCGGGGTCGATCATCTTCAGCCTGTCGCCCTTCCGGATGAGCGCGAGCGCATCGTCGAATCGTTGCTGCTTCGCGGCAAGAGCGAGCAGCCGGACGAGAGGCTCGGGGGCGCTCGGATCGTTCTTTCTCCACGCGGTCAGCACGCGCTTGAGCTCTTTGGTTTCCAGCCGGTCGAGATAGGGCGCGACGCGCGCAAGCACCGAAGGCGCGGGCTTCGACGCGATGATCTTCTCGATCACTTGCGCCGAG
The DNA here is from genome assembly GCA_017883235.1 of Thermoanaerobaculia bacterium. Classification (GTDB taxonomy): domain Bacteria; phylum Acidobacteriota; class Thermoanaerobaculia; order Gp7-AA8; family Gp7-AA8; genus JADGNZ01. The sequence continues at coordinate 28,063 of JADGNY010000090.1, forward strand.
TCGGGCAGGTCGTCCTCCACCGGATGACCGTGGGAGGGATCGCGGCAGATGAACTCATCGGATTCGTCCTCGAGCGCGAGCGCGTGCAGATAAATCTCCGAGGCCTGCCACGGCTCGATCTTCTTCGCCTTGGTGAGACCATCCGCGAACGCAACCCAGAGCGACTGCGCGAACGGAGCGCCGCCGGCCTCCATCATGATCACGGCATAGCGGGCCATCAGGGCGTCGTTCTCGCCGATCCGGAACAGCGCCCCGATCTGTTCGGGCTCGAAGTAAAGGCCGCAGATCGGAAGCAGTGCAAGCCGGGCCTGTTCGAGCGCATATGGCGAAAGTTTGTCGAACGACCTGGCCAGCGAGCGCAGTTCCTCGCGCAACCTGCGCCGGTCATCGTCCTTCGCCGCGGCTTCGATGCTTCGAATCTGAACCGCGATGGTGGCCCGCCCACCGCTGATCCGGTCGATCAGCCGTTCCGCGGCCGAAGAGCGGCCGGCCTTCCGCTTGCCTGTCAGCACGGACAGAATCTCTCCGCCGCGGGCCGCGGGGGAGCGCGCGTCGATGGCCGCGACGTTCGCGGCGACGCGTTCCTCCTGGTTCCCATAGAACGCGTCGATGGCGCGCACGAGCATTTTCCACGGCGCCAGAGGAGACCGCCGGCGGATGTCGTTGAGAGGCGTCATCTCCTCCGGCGAGGCGATCCGTGAGGTCACGGTCTCGAACACCTCGGCGACGATCCGCGACTCGCGCGCCAGCGGGTCAGTGGGGTCGAGCGCGGAAGCGCCCGCGATCACCGACGGATCCGTGATCCACGGCAGCAGCCGCTCTTCGAGGGCAGCGCGCCTTTCCTCGGAAGCCGCGTGCAGTTCCCTCAGAATCCAATCGAAATCCCCCGCCGCCAACCGGGCATCCTCGAGCAGGGACGTCCATGAAGCGACATGCGCCGGGAACCGCTCCCGGACAATCCCCGCAATCGCGGCCGCCTCGCGCCCCAGTCCCTCCGCGATCAATGCCTTGATGCGTTCGGCGTAAGCCTGGACCGCGAGAGACTCCGATGCCGCACCCGGCTCCTCGCGCACCAGAAGCTTCGCCGCCTCGACCGCCCCACGCGTGTCCCCCTTGGCCAGGAGCTCTTCGAGACGCACTCGTGCGCTTTTCGCGTCGCGGTGCCTCGAACGTTTTCCCATCCTGCTGTTCTATCCCGATCCTGCGCGGGGGGCAAGGTGATTGTGCC
>JADGNY010000180.1 GCA_017883235.1 Thermoanaerobaculia bacterium
AGCCCCGACGGCTCGCACATCGTCACCGCCTCCTACGACAAGACCGCACGCGTCTGGGATGCCACCTCCGGACAGCCCCTTCATACCCTCCGAGGCCACCAGAACTCCGTGCTGAGCGCGGCCTTCAGCCCCGATGGCTCGCGCATAGTCACCGCCTCCCACGACAATACTGCCTGCGTCTGGAATGTCACCTCCGGACAACCCCTTCACGCCCTCCGAGGCCACGAGAACACCGTGTCTAGCGCGGCCTTCAGCCCCGACGGTTCGCGCATCGTCACCGCCTCATACGACAAAACCGCACGCGTCTGGGATGCCACCTCCGGACAACCCCTTCATACCCTCCGAGGCCACGAGAACACCGTGTCTAGCGCGGCCTTCAGTCCCGACGGTTCGCGCATCGTCACCGCCTCCCACGACAACACTGCCGGCGTCTGGAATGTCACCTCCGGACAACCCCTTCACACACTCCGAGGCCACGAGAATACCGTGTCTAGCGCAGGCTTCAGCCCCGACGGCTCGCGCATCGTCACTGCCTCCTACGACAACACCGCCAGCGTCTGGGATGCTACCTCCGGACAACCCATTCACATACTCCGAGGCCACGAGAACGACGTGCTGAGCGCTGCCTTCAGCCCCGACGGCTCGCGCATCGTCACCGCCTCCCTTGACAACACCGCCCGGGTCTGGGATGCCACCTCCGGACAACCCCTTCACTTACTCCCAGGCCACGAGAACTGGGTGTTGAGCGCTGCCTTCAGCCCCGACGGCTCGCGCATCGTCACCGCCTCCGGAGACAACACCGCCCGCGTCTGGGATGCCACCTCTGGACAACCCCTTCACATACTCCGAGGCCACGAGAACTCCGTGTATCGCGCGGCCTTCAGCTCCGACGGCTCGCGCATCGTCACCGCCTCCCTTGACAACACCGCCAGAGTCTGGGATGCGCTGACGCGGGACGGGCTGGTTCACTTCGCTCGCACACGGGTCTTCCGAGGCCTTACACGAGAAGAGAGAGATCGGTACGGCCTTCCATCACCGTCCGATGACAGGAAGGGAGACGAAGCCAGCCGTAAGCCGTTGTGAGCAATCCGTCGATACGCGGATTTCTCACGCGCTGCGTGGAATCCTGCGGCGTCGCCCAAAAGGGAGAGCGGGCGTCCGCGCCTGCTCCCGGCGGGCGTCTCGCCCGACGGTGGGGACGAAGGCAAACGTAAATGTCGGCCCAAGACGTCAGCGTCCCGATCCGCGCTTTCAGGTTCAACCCTGCTGTTCGCGACGACCCACCGCCGGGCGAGACGCCGCGGCGGGAGCAGGCGAGACGCCCGCTCTCCATCCCGGCCTCAGGGTCCCTTCCGCACCGCGGGATGCCGGTCACTTCGGCGAATGACGAAGTGCCTTACGGTCGATGTTAGTTCGATGAGGAACTCGGCGTCACGCGGCAGACATGCGCACTTTGCCGTGGCTTGCGTGCTCCACGTAAAATACGTGCGTGGGCAAACGAAATCTCACGATACGACTCGACGAGGCCACGATTCGACGGGCAAAGGTCATCGCCGCGGAGCACGGAGTTTCCATAGGCGGACTGGTGACGCGGCAGATCGAACAGATCGTCGCGGAGGATGATCGCTACAACGCGAACCGAGAGCAGATTCTCCGCCACCTGAAGAAACCGCCCTTCCGGCTGGGCGGCGTACGTCCTGGTCGAGAGGAGCTCCATGATCGAAAAAATCGTCTTTGATGTCCCGCCAGACTCTGGTGTGCTACTTCGGAATCGCGCCTGAAAAGACGTACTGCTGCAGGAGCGCGATGATCCCGATCAGCGCGGCACCGGCGACCGAGTGCCACCAGATGCGGCGGAAGATCGGGCCGAGGGCGTGCGAGCGCTCGTATTCGTCCTCGTAGCAGGCGGCGCAGGCGACCATGATCGATTGTGCGTCGATCATCTTCCCCATCACGCCGCCGGTGGAGTTCGTGGCCGTGATGAGAACCTCGTTGAGATGGAGTTGCTGCGCGGTGATGCGCTGAAGGCTTCCAAACAGAGCGTTCGAGGCCGTGTCGGATCCTGTCATGAAAACACCGAGCCATCCGAGGTATGCGGCGAAAAACGGGTACATGACTCCAGCCGAGGTGAAGGCCAGACCGAGGACGGCGTCGGTTCCCGCGTAGCGCGTCAGGAATCCAAGTCCGAGCACCTGTACGATCACGAGCATGGGAATCTTCATGCGCCGGGCCGTGCGCGCGATCGCTTCTTTCCATTGCGCGGCGGTCAATCCCAGAAACAGCGCCGACAGAAGTGCGGCCACGAAGACGCCCGTTCCCGCGGCGGACAACCAGTTGATCGTGAACGTCGCCGCTTCCGGTTTCGCATCCGGCTTGACCACCGGCGGCATGCGTTGAACCTGCTTGTGCAGACGCGGCATCTCCCAGACCGGCAGCGACAGGGAACCGGAGAACTTGCCGCCGAGGATCGTCGTTTCAAACGTCGCGCCCTTCATCGACTCGTTGAGCATCTTCTTGAACGGGGGGCTGCCCCACAGCGCGCAGCACAGAATGAGAATCGTCCACGGAATCCAGGCGCGAATCGTTTGTCCGGCCGTGAACTTATACTCCGACGGCACGCTCACCGCACTGTTCGGAGCGCCAGCCGCGGCCATCTCCGATTTCAGAAGGAACCGGCTCTTCGGGTGCCAGACATAGCGAAGGAAGAGCGCCGTGCAGACGACAGAGAAGACCCCGGCGATGACGTCGGTCATGAGGTGGAGCTGGTTCGTTCCCGACGCGAAGTACTGCATGGCCGCGAACGTGCCGCCGGAGACGAGCGCGCCCGGCCACACCTCGAACGCCTGCCCCCAGGTGCCGCCCTCCATCTTTACGAAGGTGACGACAAGCCAGAACGGAACGAGCATCGAGACCCACGGGAGGTGGTGCCCGGCCATCGTGGACAGCTTTAACTGATCGAGTCCGCTGACGGCGGCCAGGGTCACGATCGGCGTTCCGATCGCGCCCCACGCCACGGGCGCGGTGTTGGCGAGAAGGTTGAGCACGGCCGACTGAAACGGCGTGTAGCCAAGGCCGACCATGACCGCGCCGGCGATGGCCACGGGCGTACCGAAGCCCGAGGTCCCTTCGATGATCGCGCCGAACGAGAAGGCGATCAGCAACACCTGCAGCCGTCGATCGAAGGAGATATGGACGATCGATTCCTTGACGATCTCGAACTTCCCGGTGATCACGGTCATCGTGTAGAGAAACATCGCCGCGACGACGATCCAGATGATGCCGAGGAGCCCCGACAGACTTCCGAGCACGAATGCCGATACCGCGGAGACGAGCGGCATCTTGAAGGCGAGGCAGGAGACCAGGAACGCGGCTAACACGCCGTAGAACGCGGCATAGGGCGCGGCCAGACCGAAGTGCCGGATGCCGCGTTGATCGCGATGCGGATGCACCGCGATGAAGTAGAGGAGGACGAGGATCGGAACGGCCGCGAGAACCGTGGAGAGAAAGACGCTGCCGGTCGGGTTGTAGTTCTGATGGTACATGCCCGCTGCCTCCGTCTGTCGTGGGGATCGTCCAGGCGACCTCAGGGCCGCGCGGCGCGGCGACGCCAGTCCGCGGGTGTGAGCAGGCGAATGACGTTGTTCGAGGTGTCGGCGACGATGATCGCGCCGTTCTCGATCACGCGGATGCCGACCGGTCCGGAGAATTGCGCTGCGGATCCGACGCCGCCGGCGATCGTGACCAGTTGTCCGTCGGTGGTGATCATGCGGATGACGTTGTTGCCGGTGTCGGAAACGAAGATCTCACCGCGCGCGTCGACGTCGATGCCGGACGGCGTGTTGAGATGCGCGGTGAGGGCGGGGCCGTCGTCGCTGCCAGCCACGCCCGCCACGCCGGCGATCGTGGTCACCGTCCCATCCGCGGCGATGCGGCGGATGGTGTGATTGCCGCTGTCGGCGACGAGCAGGCTGCCGTCGGGCGCGGTGGCGATGCCGCGCGGCGAGTTGAAGCGCGCCGCACTCCCTTTGCCGTCGGCAGAGCCGGCCACACCCGCCGTTCCGGCGAATGTGTCGACCATTGACGTCTGCGGGCAGGCCTCGGCGGAGTAGCTGAATCCGACGCGGCGGATGGTGTGGTTGCCGGTGTCGGCGACGAAGAGTTTGCGCTCGCTCAGGTTCGACCAGTTGTACGTCTTCGACCGCGCCAGGCCGGTCGGCGTATTGAACAGTGCCTGGTCGTGCGCGCCATCCTGCACGCCGGCGGTTTGGAGTGTTCCAAGGACGTCATGCCCGTCGCGGTTGGCCAGGATGCCCTGGAACGAGACGAGCGCGATCTGCTGCCCACCGCTGCTGGCTACGAACATCCCGCGGTCGTACTCGTTGCCGCCACAGCCGCCGCCGGGCGGTTCGATCAGCACGCCGCCGCCGAACGGCCCGCCGAAATCGAACGGAAACGGATTGCCCGAGGGGACGTAGATGGAATAGCCGTCGGTGACGCGGTATGTCGAGACCGTCCCGTGCGAGATCTTGCGCAGCACATGGTTCGCGCGATCGACCACATAGATGTCGCCATTGTCGACTGCCTCGTAGAGTGCGGCGTGGGCAACGACGTCGAGCCAGGTCGGACGGTTGAATTTCGCCGTCGCCGCGCTCCCGTCCTGCAGGCCCGCTTCTCCCGGCGTGCCGGCGAGCGTGGAGACGAAGTACGTGATATGCGAATCCGCGGCGTAGGCCACGCCGGTCAACAAGAGCACGACAGCGACGAGCACGCGCGCTTTCATTCACTCACCTGGACGATGACACGTCCGAATTGTAGCCCCGAATCGACCGCCGCTGCTCGCCGTTCACTTCTGCAAGCACCCTGGGTTCGTGCCGAACAGAACGTGCCCGTTCTCAACGCCATCGATGAAGCACCTCGTTACGCCGAAGGAACAGGCCTTCGCCTTTCGGTCTCCGAGGCCAGTCACTTACCTCCAATCCAAAGCGTAGCCGAAGCGGTGGGGTCACATACAAGCAACGCGATCGGCGCGGAGGCCCGCCGTGCAGTACGTTCGCACCCCGAGGGTGTAGCGTTGCAACACGTGGCGTGTACCGTGGGTATGGGGGTTGTGTAGCGTTGCGACATGGAGGGTGACAGTTGGGCAGGAGGCGGGGTACCGTTGGACACGGGGCGTGTACCGTGGGTACGGAGGTTGTGTAGCGTTGCGACATGGGGTGTGACAGTTGGGCAGACGGGGGGGTACCGTTGGACACGGGGCGTGTACCGTTGGGAGACGGGGCGCGTACCGTCGGGCACGGGGCGTGTACCGTTTGGACACGAGGCATGTACCGTTGGGACAGGGCGTGTACCGTTGGGACACGGGGCGCTGTCCCGTTGGAACACGGGACGGGTACCGTTGGGGCAGGGGCGTGTACCGTTGGGCACGGGGCGCGTCCCGTTGGGACACGGGGCGCGTTCCGTTTGGGCACGGGGCGTGTACCCTTGGGACGGAGCGTGTACCCTTTGGGCACGGGACGTATATCCTTGGGACACGGGACGTTACCCTTGGGGCACGGGACGTATAACCCTTGGGACACGCGACGTAACCCTTGGGGCACGGGACGTAATCCTTGGGACACGGGACGTAACCCTTGGGACACGGGACGTAACCCTTGGGACACGGGACGTAACCCTTGGGACACGGGACGTCTCCCGTGGGCACGGGGCATGTACCGTTGGGGCACGGGGCGTGTCCCGTCGTTAAAACGACCCCTGCCCGAGCAGCCGCTCCTGGTACCGCCGCGACAGCCGCAGCGTCTCGCTGCTCTTGAGCACGATGATGTAGTCGCCATGGAAGTGCGCACGCACCTCCGTGATGGCGTCGATGTTCACGATGCCGGAGCGGTGGATGCGGGCGAAGCGTTTCGCGTCGAGCCGCGCCTCGAGGTCGGCCAGCGTGCCGCGCACCAGATGGGAGCCGTCGGACGTGTGGAGGCGAACGTAGTTCCCTTCGGCGGTCAGATGGAGGACGTCGCGCATGGCCACGAAGAAGAGACGGTCGCCGTGGCGGACGACGATGCGCTCCAGATGCGAGGAGGCGTGCGGCAGCGAGGCCAGCAGCCGCGCCAGCTTGTCGTCCGTTTCCTCTCCGGCGTTTTTGAGCCGGGCCACGGCCCGGTTGAAGGCGAGGTCGAACCGCTCGCGGGAGAACGGCTTGAGCAGATAGTCGACCGCATGGACCTCGAACGCCCGCAGCGCAAACTCATCGAAGGCGGTGGCGAAGATCACCGCCGGCATGGCCTCGACACCGATGGCCTCGATCGCTTCGAAGCCGGTCATCCCGGGCATCTGGACGTCGAGCACGACCAGCTCCGGCTCCAGCGAGCGGACGGCGTCGACGACTTCCAATCCGTTTTCCGCCTCGCCGGCGATCTCGACGTTTTCATGGCCGGCAAGCCACGATCGGACGATCCGCCGCGCCGGCGCTTCGTCGTCGGCGATCAGAACACGTGTCACGCCACGGCCTCCTCGGCTGTGTGCCACGGCAGCTCGATGGTAAGCAGCAATCCTCCCTGGTCGCGGTTCACAAGATCGAGCCGCTGCCTCGAACCGTAGAGGTGCTGCAACCGGGCCATGGTGTTCGACAGCCCGATCCCTTCACCGGAAGGAGCAGCCCCGTCGACGAGCCCGGGACCGTTATCCTCGATAGTGACGCGCAAGCGGTCGCCGTCGCGCAGTGCCACGATGCGGATCTCCGCCCTCCTGGCGTGGTCGCGCAGCGAGTGCGTGATCGAGTTCTCGACCATGGGCTGCAGAAAGAGATGGGCACCAGGGTGTCGCCCGTCTCGGCGGTCATGGAGACGACCACACTGAGCCGCTCCTCGAAGCGCGCTTTCATGATCTCCACGTAACTGGCCAGAAAGTCCATCTCCTCGCGCAGCGGCACCTCCTGCGCGGCGGAGCTTCGCAGCGTGGCCCGGAGAAAGCTGGAGAGATGCTGCACCATCGCCCCGGCCACCTTCGGATCGTCCTCGATATGCGACGAGATCATGTGCAGGGCGTTGAAGAGAAAGTGCGGCTGGAGCTGCATCTTCAGCGCGGCCAGGCGGGCCTCGGTCAGCTCGCGCTCCAGCCGCGCCGCGTTCGCGTCGCGCTCGCGGTTGGCCCGCGCGTAGTTTATGAAACGGATCAGGAAGTAGATTCCCAGATAGACGATGAACTGCTTCTGCCCCTCCATGAAAAAGCGATAGCGCATGTCGCCGTAGTCGTAGGTTCCCCAGCCGAGGAGGTGGTAGATCAGCTCACGGCTACCCCACATCAGGAGCGTGTGGCTGACGGCGTAGAACACGAAGACGGCGGCATGAAGCAGAAGGCGTGACGCCACCTTGCCGCGCCGGACCGGATAGCGAGTGGCGACCAGCACCAGCAGCGGAACAAGGAGCAGTAACGTGTATACGCCGGTCATCTCCCAGACGAATGGATACTTCGCCGCGCGGACGTTCTCCTCGGCCAGCCAGCTCGTTTCGACGATGCTGAAATTCAGCAGGCCGGCGAAGGTGAAGGCGAGGAAGACCAGGACGAACGATTTCAGCCGCACGGCGAAACGGTAACGCGCCGCGGCCTGCCTGTCATCTCCCGAGGGACGAGCGGAGCAAGGGCGTGACGAGTGGCGGTGCTGCCCGGCTGTCCTCTCGCTCCTCCGCTCGTCACAAAGCCGTTGTCAGCCGGCGGCGCATGCTCGATCTTGGACGCCATGAGCGAAACAACGATGCCATCGCAGTCTTCTCCGTCAAACGTCGTGACGTGGAGCGGTCCCGTGCTCGTGGCCGTTGTCGCGGCCGCGAAGTTCGCCTTCCACATGGCCACGGCAAATCTCTACGGCTTCTTCATCGACGAGCTGTATTTCCTGGCCAGCGGGCAGCACCTGGCGTGGGGCTACGTCGACTTTCCGCCGTTGACCGCGTTTCAGGCCTGGCTCACGCGGCATCTGTTCGGTGACTCGCCGTATTCGATCCGCCTCTTCCCATCCCTGGCCGGCGCAGGAGCGGTGCTCCTGGCGGGAGCGATCGCGCGTGAGCTCGGCGGCGGCCGCTTCGCCCAACTGACGGCGGCGCTGGCCATCCTGTTCGCCCCCGGGTATCTCGTCGTCTGCAGCTACCTCTCGATGAATTCGATCGAGCCGCTGATCTGGGGCGGCTGCGCGCTGGTGGTCGTGCGCATCGTCAAACGAAACGATCCACGCCTCTGGCCATGGTTCGGCCTGCTGGCCGGCATCGGCCTGTTGAACAAACACACCATGTTCGTCTTCGGCTTCGCCGTCGTGATGGCGTTGCTTCTCACCCCGCATCGGCGGCTGATGTTCAACCGCTGGTTCGTTCTCGCGGGAGCGATCGCCATGGCCGTCTTCCTTCCGAACCTGATCTGGGAGATCCGTCATCACTTTCCGCATATCGAGATGCTGGCGAACATCAAACGGAATGGCCGCGACGTGCAGATGAACCCGATCGTTTTTCTTCTCTGGGATGTCCTGTTGACCAATCCGATCGCGACGCCGCTGTGGATGGCCGGCCTTGTTTCGCTGTTTACGGGATCGCTGAAACGCTTCCGCGTCCTCGGCCTCGCCTGGTTGATCGCATATGCCGTCCTGATCCTCGTGCACGGACGTTTCTACTATCTGCTCCCGGCGTTCGTGATGATCATCGCCGCGGGCGCTGTCGCCTTCGAGCGGATGACGGAGCGCCAGGGCCGCGGCTGGATGCGGCCGGCATACCTCGCGCTCATCGCCATCAGTGGCGCTCTTCTCGCACCGATCGCCGTTCCGACTCTCCCGCCCGCGGCCTACTTTCGCTTCACCGGACTGACGCACATCGAGCAGCCGCGCTTCGAACATCGCATGACGACGTCGATGCCGCAGTTCTTCGCCGACCGCTTCGGCTGGCCGGAGATGGTGGCCACGGTGGCGCGGGTCTACAACAGTCTCCCGCCGGACGAGCGAGCGAAGACGGCCATCTTCGGCAACGACTACGGTCAGGCCGCCGCGATCGACTTCTACGGTCCGCGCTACGGCTTGCCGAAATCGATCGGCGGCCATCTGTCCTACTGGTACTGGGGTCCGCGCAACTACACCGGCGAGAGCATCCTGGTGCTGGGCGATGACCGCGAGACTCTCGAGCAGAAGTTCGAGATCGTCCGGCCGATGGCCGAGATCGGCCATCCCTACGCCATGGCCCAGGAGCACTTCACGCTGTTTCTGGTGAAGAAACCCCGCGGCTTTACGCTTCAGGGGGCATGGCCGGTGTTGAAGAAGTTCGAGTGATCGCGGTTGCGCGGTCTCGGGGTTGCGGGGTCTCGCGGTCGTGAATGCGATACAACCGCACGCCGCGATAGCGGCTCAAGAAGGTAGCCAGGGGTGCGAGCGCTTTTTGCGAGCACCCCTGGTCTGCGTTGTCTCTTGAAAGCGTGCCGCGTCAGCGG
>JADGNY010000091.1 GCA_017883235.1 Thermoanaerobaculia bacterium
GTGCCACATTGGCCCCGTTTATGTTTCAAGTCTGCGAGCGTTGGCGAGATCGATGTGGCACAGACACTCTTGTCTGTGCCGGAGCTTGCCAGAACCAATGTGGCATGGCACAGACACTCTTGTAGAAGTACGCGTTAGAGTGTTACCCAGGCTCCGCCCTTCACGTTCGACGTCCGCGCGGCGTCGAGCACGCGCTGTTGCGCGAGGCCATCGTCGAACGTCGCGGCGTTCGCGAGGGCAGTGCGATCACCGTTGTCGAGAGCCGCGACGAGCGCGCGGCCGAGGAGGTACGTTCCGCTCCCGAAGGCGCCGCCGGCGGAGTTGCCTTTGCGATCGGAGCGGCCGGCGCTGGTGGCGACGGTGAACGGCTCGCCGCGCATGGCGGTCAGCAGCTCTTCGCCGACCAGGCGCATCGCTCCTTCTTCGCCATGGATCGTGATCGTGCTCGGCTCGTCGGGCCCAGAGGCGATGGTGCTGAGCGTCATCGCCGCGACGGCTCCGCCGGCGAAGCGGAGGTTGACGGACGCGAAGTCGTCGGAGGTGACGGGCCTCGTGCCGTTCTCGAACGGGCGCTCGGCGATGATGGCTTGCAGCGTGGCTTGCACCGCCTCGATCTCCATGCCGAGGAAGCGGAGCGCATCGACGAAGTGCGAGCCGACAGCGCCCCAGATTCCGCCGCCGTGTTTCGCATCGCACCACCAGTTCCACTCCCTCGTTCGGTCCCCTCGGCTTGGACTTGCGTACCGCACCTCGGCGTAACGAACTCCGCCGAGGTCGCTCATCCGTTCGCGCGCGGCCCGAAACGAGGGGAGAAAGCGAAGCTCGTGATCGATCAGCGCGAGTTGATCGGGATGCTTCCGCGCGGCGGCGACGAGCTGCGTTGCTTCGTCAACATTCAGCGCCGTCGGCTTCTCGCAGAGCACGTGCTTGCCGGCATCGAGCACGGCGGTGGCCATCTGCAGATGTTCCGAGGGAGGGGTGACGATGGTGACGAGATCGACGTCGGATTCGATCAGGGCATGCCAGTCGTCGAAAGGCTTGATGTCGAGCTGCCCGGCCACGCGGCGTGTGCGCTCGGCATTGTGTCCGGCGATGGCGACGACCTCAAGGCCTGCCTCGCGAAACGCAGGAACCTGAGTTCGGGCTCCCCAGCCGGTGCCGATGATGCCGATGCGCGTCATGGCGCCGATTATGTCGCTTCCGCGATCGGTGTGCCGAGGCCGCAGAAAAGGCCGACTACATCGAGAAGCTCGGCGACGTGGAACGGCTTCTCCAGAATCACCGCCGGTTTGAGATCCTCATCGTCCGCTTCGAGCTTGTAGGCCGAGATGATGATGACCGGCGAATCCTTCCGGCAGCCGCGGAACCAGCGCAGCCATTCGCGGCCGTCCATGCGTGGCATGGCCAGGTCGAGGATGACCAGCAGGATGTCGGGATTCTGTTCGACGATCGGAATGGCGTCCTGTCCATCGCTCGCAGTGAGGACCTGGAATCCATACGGCAGCAGCAGATCGCGATACGAGGCGAGCAGTTTCGCATCGTCGTCGATGACCAGCAGCTTGCGGAGTTTGAACGGCGTTCGCCGGGCTCGAATGCTCACCTGTGCTCCGTATGGGGTCGCTTGAAACGTTTAGGGTGCGAAGTCGGAGAGGGAGATTGCAAGGGGCGTACCGTGCAGGACCGTGAAGGATACGTAGGTCGTTGAACCTACAATCCCGTCGATGCTCGATGTCTCCCTCCACAACATTGCCTCGCGATTCGCGCTGTTCGACGTGACGGTTGCGTTTGCCAGATCGACCCATACCGCCATCGTCGGGCCGGCGGGATGCGGGGCGTCGACGCTCTTGCGGATCATCGCCGGCGAGCTGCGTTTGGAATCGGGCGAAGTGCGGATCGGTGCCCGCGTCGTCAACGAACTGAAGCGCGGGCGGCGTCCGCTGCTTTATACGACGTCGTCGATCGACGCGCCGGGACGGTGGTCGGTGCGGCATCTGCTCGTTGCGGCGGCGCGGCAGCGAAGCATCGACCGCGAGGACCGGCAGCAGGAGGTCGATCTTGCCGTGACGAAGTGGCGGCTCGGTGCGCTGCTTGACCGAAGGATCGACACCCTCTCGTCGACCGAGGGGACGTGGGCGAACCTGGCGCGCATCGAGATTCTCAAGCCGGCCATCCTCGTCGCCGACCGGATCCTCGAGCGCGTCAATCTCTCGGCATGCGTCGATCTCGCCGACGAGCTTTACCGAACGCTTCGCGTGCTGGGTACCACTGTGATCACAGCGCCGTCGTCAGTCGTCGAGCTCGGCGCGACCGATCGCGTGGTCGTGCTTGACGCCGGCCGCGTCGTGCAGGAGGGGATTCCGTCGGAGGTCTACGGCGACCCGTCCAGCGCCGCCGCGGCGGCGGCGACCGGCGACGTGAGCATCGTTCCCGTCACGATTCGAGGGGACGTGGTCGAGTCGGTGATCGGATCGTGGCCGATCGTTCCTGCGCCGTTTCAGGGAGAGGGTGTTGCACTGATCCGGCCGGATGATTTTTCGGTGGCCGCGCCGGGCGAGGAGTCGGATCTCATCTTCAGCGTCGAAGAAGCGAGCTTCTACGGCGGCGCCTGGCATGTACGGGGAGTCCTCAGCGGCGCGTTTCTCCTACGCGTTACGCTGCCAGGAAACATGAGCATCCACAAAGGAAAGCTGATGGCGCTTCGGTATGACCCGGCGCGGTTCCGGTTGGTGAGGCGGAAACCAGAAACCAGAAACCAGAAACCAGAAGGATGAAGGATCCTCTTCTGGTTTCTGGTTTCTGGTTTCTGGTTTGTGCTTTACCTCTGCTTCCTCATCCCGCCGTTCGCTTTCGGGCGCTGTGGCCCCGCGTTGCCGAGTCGATCGAGCAGGCCGTTGCGCATACGGTTCCACTGCGAGTCGTTCAACACGGCGCGCATGTCGACGAGCATGGTCAGCTCCCGTTCGAACAGGCGGCCTCGCGCGTCCGACAGCTTCTGCGCGTCGCGGCGGATGACGGCACGGTCGAGTTGCTGCTGATCGAGCTCGCCGTGGAGGTTGATGTTCTGCTTCTCCACTTCGCCGCGCAGGTCGATCAGGTCGCTGGAGGCGTTGCGGAAGATCGTTTCGAGCTTCTCCTGCTGCTCCTCGGAGAGACTCAGAATCTGGACGATCTCCGGCCGCCGCCACCATTTGCCGGGCGGAAGGTTCGCCTGCGCGAACGCCGAAGAGGCGATCGCGAGAATGAGAAGGGCGAGAGCGATCCGCTTCACAGCGAGCTTTCCTGATTCGTGGCCGTCTTCTCGTCAGGCAACCACGCTTCCCACTCCACGACGTTGTGGAAGTCTTTCAACTCGTCCGACTGCCATGCGTCGTGAAGGTCGTTCGCCGCCGGTGCGGGAGCGACGGTGGCTGATGGGGCAGCGACAGCCGGGGGCGGCTGGTGCTGCACCGGCTTGACCGTCTCGTAGACGACGGCGCCGCCGAGGAAGAAGGAGAGGATCGCCGCGGCAGCCACGCGCAGTATGCGGGCTGTGGTCTTGGCATGGGCGTGCTGCGCATCGACACGGCGCATGATCTGCAACCGCTGCCGCGTCCAGAACGTGGCCGGCTTCTCGGTGTTGCAGACGGCCGCTTCGCGCAGCTTCCGCTCCAGCCGGGCATACCGCGCGGCGCAGTCGGTGCAACCGGCCAGATGCATCATCACCGGCATCGACTCTCCCGGCTGTGTGTAGTACGTCTCCAGTAAATCTGCTTCGTTATAGTGTTTCATCGGGGCTTTCCTCTCTCAACGTGACCCACTCGGCGAGCTCTTTGCGCACCTTATGGATAGCACGGAACAGATGCGCCCGGACCGTTCCGGAGCGCAGCCCGAGGAGCTCTGCAATCTCCTCGAGCGAATGGTTCTCGTAGTGCCGCAGGCGGAAGATGATTTTCTGCTGCGAGGATAACGTACGTTCGGCGCGGAGAATGGCCGCGCGAATTTGACGGGACATGAGCTGCCGTTCGGCATCGGGGCGGTCGTCGACCGGCTCGAAGACGTACTCGACGTCGTCGTCCCGGTCGTCGTGCGTGAAAAGGCCGACGAACTTGCGGCGGCGCAGCCAGTCGCGCGAACGGTTGATGGCGATCCGCGTCAGCCACGTCTCCAGCTCCGACCGCCCCTGGAACCGCGCCAGGTGCATGTACGCCTGGATGAAGGTGTCCTGCGTGATCGTATCGGCCTCGGTGTCGTCGCGGACGATGGCGCTGGCCACGCGATAGATCTTGCGCTGGAAGCGCTCGACCAGGATTCCGAAGGCGCCGCCGTCGCCGCCCAGGGTTCGAGCGATGAGCTCCTGGTCTGACGGTGCGGATTCGCTGATCGGATTCACTCGGAATGTCGCCACGGTACCCACGACCCTTTGGACGGTCATCCTTTCGTTGCGTTTACACGATTATGATGCCCGGCACTTGCAAAAGCATCTCAAAGCACCTCACGAAAACGATCAGTCTGGCGCGTCCGGTGGCCGAGCCTTGGGCAATCAGCGCCGGCGGCCGTGCCGCCCGAATCCTCTTCTCGTCCACGGTGCGATGGCCTCCGTGGCCGTGCTTTTCTCGCTCAACTACATCATCTCGAAGATCGGGATGCATGCCTTCAACCCGTTGACATTCGCGTACTTACGGATCATCGGGGCCACCGTCATCCTCAATGTCGTCGTCCGCGAGCGCAACGCTGCGCCGCTGGCCCCGGGCGATGGCTGGCGGCTGACCTTGTTCGCCATCCTCGGCGTGGTCATCAATCAATCGCTTTTTCTGGCCGGGCTGGCGTTGACCAGTGCCCACGCTGCCGCCATTCTCATCACCGCCGTCCCGATCTTCGCCCTCTGTGCGGCCCTTGTCCTCGGCCGGGAGCGTGCCACGGCCATGAAGATCGGCGGCATCGTGCTGGCTGCGGCCGGCGCGTTGACCCTCGTGGGAGGGGAAGGGTTTGCCGGAACGACGAAATCGCTCATCGGTGATCTGCTCATCATCGGCAACTCACTCTCCTACGCCTTGTATCTCGTGGCGTCGAAACCGGTCATGGCCCGCCTCTCCGCGCGCCGCGTGATCGCCCGCATGTTTGCCGTCTCCTCGGTGTTGATGCTCCCGATCGCAGCATGGCCGATGATGCACGAGCAGTGGCGGGCGATCCCATCGCAGGCCTGGCTCGCGCTGGCATTCGTCATCGCCGGGCCGACCATTGCCGCCTACCTGATGCAGGCGTGGGCGTTGAAATACGCCGAGAGCTCCGTCGTCGCCGCCTACACCTACCTGCAACCGGTATTCGCCGTCATCCTCGCCGCGGTCTTCCTTCAGGAGCAGATCCGGCCGATCGCGATCCTGGCCGGGGCGATGATTGTGGCAGGGGTGTACGTGTCGGGGCGAGGCGTCAGGACACAAGCCTAGCGCCGCCGGCCAGGCCGCCGCGACATCCAGGGTAGGAAAGGGCGTGGTTACGACACTCCTATAGTCGAAGCCGCGGGCGCATGTGCGACTATACATATTCCGCCGCGCCACGGGTTCGACGCCATGCTGATTCAGAAGATGAAGGCTCACGGAAGTTCTGTGCGAGCGCCGGCCGCGATCGCCGCGGCTGCGCTCCTGATCGGTTTTTTTCTCGTGGCCGGCAGCGGCGATGCACTCCGGCTCCTCGCGGGGATTCCGCGAAACGAACCGCTAACGCCGCCCGATGAGGTGAAGTCGGCAGCGCACGACGACCCGGTCCCGTTTCTCATCGCGCGCGATCGGCTGGAGGTCCGCGTCGACGCGCCGATGACCGTCCGGCAGTTGCTCGACAACAACCGGCTCAACAAACCGAATCTCCGGCGGCAGGTTCTGGAGCAACTGGGCAATCCGCCGCTCGATTCGACCGTGGACGCGGGCGTGACGCTCCACCTTTCGCTGACGCCGTCCGCGATCGACGTCCCTGCCACCACGCATTCCGGAGCGCCCAGGTGACCTTTCTGTGCAAAGACTGCTGGATGGCGCAGGAGACGGCGAAGCTCCTGGCGAGGTGCAAGATCTGCGATGCGAACAGCGGCATCCGGCGGCTCGATCCAGCCTCGGAAATCGCCGCCACGGCGCGCAACGCCTCGGACGAGCGCGCCGAGCTTGTCTGCGCCATCCACCGATCCGAACCGCTCGATCTTTTCTGCGGCATGTGCAAGCAGCCGCTGTCGTCGCGCGCGCTCCTCGGCGACTGCAGCGTCGTAGCGGTGCTTGGTGACGTCGGCTCCGGCAAGACGTCGTTACTGTGGGTGCTTCGCGAGAGATTGCGCTCTTCGAACGGGCTTCCGGTCAAGATCCGCCAGCCGCTCGGCAACACCGATCAACAGCTCGATGACGCCATCGCGGACGTCTTCACCGGCGGTCAGGCTCGCGCAACGACTTCCACCGATGCCGTCGTGCGCAACTACGCGTGGGAGCTGGTTACGACGATGCGTCCGCGGCAATCGGCGCTCATGGCTTTCCACGATGCGGCCGGCGAGGTCTGGCGAGGTCTGGAGACACTTTCGCGCGACGGCAATCCGCGGTTCTACCGTTATCTCGATCTTGTCGGCGCCGTCATTTTCCTGATTGACGGTCAGCGCCTGAAGGAGACGCTCGACGGCACCGGCCGCCACGCTCGTCCGCAGGCCGATGCCGCCGCGGCGCAGGAGATCAAGATCCTCGACGCGATGGATCGCCGCATCACCGCCCGAGGGGGAGAGATACCGGTGGCCGTGACGATTTCGAAGGCCGACGTTCTCTGGGACGATGATCGCTGGAGCGCGTTCCGGCCGGGTAGCGGTGCCTCACGCGAAACCATGCAACAGACGGTGCGCGACCTGCTGACGGCGAGCGGCCGCGTCGACATGCTGGAAGGGTTGGAGTCGACCTTCAGCCCCGCGGCATACTTCGCACTCTCCGCGTTCGGCCGCGACGTGGCCGCCGGAGAGCGGCTTTCCCCCGATGACATCGAACCCGTTCGCGTCGAGGAGCCTCTGCTGTCATTGATCACCGTCGAGTGACACGATGAGCTTCCACACGTTCAACATTCGGCATCGGCTCTATGCGTACACCGTGAATGACGCCGGTGAGTCAGGCGGCCAGACTGTGCCGCTTGGCGAGGTGGACGGTGCGTCCAACGTACCGCCGCACATTTTAGCGGCGGTCGATCTCCTGCTGGCCAGCATCGCCCCTTCCGGCAAGACGGCCGCATATGCGGTGAAAAGGTTCGGTTCGCCGGGCGAGAGAGGATCGTTTGTCTGTCTCGTGGCGTCGCACCCGTATGTCGACAGTTGGAAGCGGCCCGCCCCGCTGAACCATGCGCGCATCCTGTGCATCGACAGTGACGATCGGCCGTGGCTGGACGTGCATGCGCTGGTCGAGCTTGCAGCGGGATTCGATGCCGACAGAGTGCTGGCCAACAGTGGAGGGCTGGATGACATTCGCGATCGTCTGCTCGACGTCGAGACCAGCCTCGACGTTGCCGAATGGAGCGAAGTGCCGTTCGAAGACGTGGAGACTGCTCTGGCGAAGGCAGTGATCGAGATCTGCGTCTCGCGTGTGAGTAATGGCGAACCGATAACGGTGCCGCTGCCGCCGCAATCGTCGCTGGAGGCACTGCGCGGCGTGGCGGCGGTTTGGTCGTCTCTTCCGATGGCGATCCAGCGGGCTTCCGAGTTCTCGATCGACGCGAGGCCCGGAACGCGCGTGAAGATCCTTTTCACAACGGCGGGGAGCGAGCCGCAGCCGAAGGTCACTCAACAAACTCGGGAGTTCGCGGCGTCGTACATCCAGTGGCTGCACGAGCGGCCTGATGACGCGCGCGCCCTGATCATGAATCCCGACATCAGCGACGCGACCACGTTACGCAGCGAGTTCGACCGGGCCAGAGTGCCGCGGCCGATGCAGCGCGAGGAACCCACTATGCCGAAAAACAGACGGCCGGCCGAAGGGCCGCGCAGAGAGCTCGATCCGGCCGTGACGGGCTACATCAACGAACAGGTCGCAGCCGCCCAGGATTCGCTGCGCGAATACGTGAAGAAGTGGGTGGGGGCGGTGCCGCAGGGGGCGGATCGCGGTAGTGCTGCGCCGCACGATCCGGGCGGTGTGCTTGCGCCCTCGCGGTTCCCGCGACGGTGGAGCGAGATTGCGGCGGCGACAGGGGCGGGCGCAATCGGCGGGGTGTTGGCGGCCTTGCTGACCATCTTCATGATGCGGCCGCCCGCGAGCGTTCCGGCATCGAGGGCGGACCGCGCAGAGATCGCCGCCACGCAGACGCTTGCCCCGACGACTCGGCAGGAAGGCGCTCCGGCAGTCCAGCCGCAGCCGCGGACGGCTGCCGACTCGCTTGCCGGCGCCACCTGGGCGGACAGGTTTCAGACGCTCATTGACACCGACCCGAAGCGGCTCGCATCGGTCGTCGACGCCATCGCCGCGAACTTCGCCCCCGATGCCAAGACGCGCTTCGGAAAGTTACGCGCGCAGATCGAGAGCGGAAAGCCGCTCGCGAATGCAGATCGCAAGTTCCTTCGGGGCATCCTCTATCAAATGCTCGTGCAGAAGATCGGCGGATCGGATTTCAAGATCGACGGAAAGTTCAAATCGGTTCCGGCCACTGCCGTCAAGTTCGTGACGGAAGATCTCAACCTCGAATCGACGAAGAGCGACACTGACCGCGATATTGCCAACATCGAGGCGGAGGCGATCCTTAGATGGGCAGCCCTGAAGGGCCTCTGACGCGATGACTTTTCGCATCGAACACGCGCTGGTCATGGACACGGACCACCTCCGTGGTGGAGGCGGGTACTCCGTGGCCGCCGTCTCTCCCGAGGTGACCGAGGCTGAGCGCGTCTTCGTCGCGGAGAACTTCGGCATCAGCGATTTTCTCCACGATCCGCGCAACGACCGGGTCTACTTCAGCGTGTTTCGTGTCCCGGGAGGCCGCACGGCGTTCGTACGCCGGTTTGCGAAGGGAACGCGCCGGAACGGCGTGCAGAGCCGGCTCTTCGTCCACACGCTCTTTCTCGAAGAGGATCTGCTCGATCGGCTGGTCTACCTTCCCTGGCTGCTCATCGATCGGCCATTGACGATGGGCGGCAATGAGATTTTTCTCAACACCGATCCTGAGCCGCTGCTGCACGGAGGCTCATTTACCGCGTTGGAATGGGAGGGAGAGATCGCCGCGAGCGATGCGTTCGAGCAGCTCGCAAAGAATCGTTATGAGCCGCTGCTCAGGCGGTTCCGCGAGAACGAAGAACTTGCTGCCTTCGATCCCGAAAAGGTCGTAGCGTCGGCGCTCGACAGGATCGGCCGCGGCAGACGCGTCGAGTTGCCTCAGGGGCCGACGTATGAACATTTGTCGATGCTCATCTGGTCGATGCTCCCGCCGGCCGACCGCATGGAGCTCGCGTGGACGCAGCACGAGAGCGCGAATACGGCGATCACGTTTGCGATCGCGAACGTGCCCGCTCCCGACGGCGCAATGGATTTCACGGCCAGGCCATCGGCGTGGTCACTGCGGCTGGTCAGGGCCAGCACTAAGGAAGCCGAGGAGTGGAGCGGTATGCAGGCGCAGATGGCGCGCTACGGCGTCAGCCTGCGTTTGGGCGATGTCGAGCGTTGGCTTCGGTGGAGTGATTCGCGGCAGGAGCTCTTCGCCAATCCAAAGGCCCCCGCCGAGGTACTGATTCCTTTGCTCAAGAACCTCGCGGATTCGGTGCGCGACGACCGTCGCGAACGATGGGTGAATGAGCTGGAAGTGCTCGGATTTCTATTGTCACTCGTAACGCGTTTAAGAACGGAGAAGGAAACGCTGGATCAGGCGGTGGAGCGGCTGGCCGGCCTCTTCAATGCCAGCGGTATTGCAAACGTCGTTTTCCGCGTAGTCCCGCCGGCCGAACTTCTCGACGAACATAAGGCGAAGATAGGCGCGGGCCCGCTGGTCAAGTTTTTTCTGCTCGGAAGCGAGGGCGTCAAGGCTACGGAAGACACCCAAGTCAGGCGTGCAGCCGCGGTCACGCGAAACGCGGTAGCGGCATGGCTGTTGGAGCCGGGACGCGCCGATGACGTCGATGTAACGATCCTTGGCCGTTTTGTGGTGCGGTTGGCGCTCGATCGTTCCGAGTACATCAAGCCGCTTCTGCAACGGATCGTGGCCCGGCCGCACGGCTTGCGCGAACTAGCGAAGGTGTTGCCTCCGCAGAACGAGAAGATTGGCGACATCGTAGTGACCGCGGTCATGCTCGGTATTCAGAGCAGCAGCCCCGATACCGAATCGTTCATCCGGAAGCTTCTCCTGCCACAGCTTGAAGGAAATGAGGCGTTGGCCCGGCGGATCTCGGCCTCCTTCGCCAACGCCATCGGCACCGCGCTGCGGCAGTCGCCGGCGGATTTCGCCACCTTCGCCGCGCGAATGCCCGCCGCGGTGGCGTCATCGCTCGTCTCTTCCGTTGAGGACTGGCTGGTGAGCGATCGCGGCGCCACTCTTCCGCTGGCGCGGGCCGTCCTGACAGCGGCGAACCGCGGCGAGCTGACGGGTGTGGCTGTCGAGGAACTGGCCTTCCTGGCCGCGGAGCGCGGCGAAGCGACGACGCTGTGGCTGCCGGCTGCACTCGATGCCGCGGCGCGGCTCGATGAGTCAGGCGACTCGATCGCGGTACAGGAGTTTGTCCACCGTCTGTCCAGGCTCAGCCAGCAGCCTTCGCGCGGAAACGCCGATGCCCTCCGACAGGTCGTTTCCGCACTCCGGCAGCGCGCGGCGCAGGGAGGCCGGGCGGGAGTCTGCACGCGCGAGCTCGTTCGTTTCACGCGGCCCTGGTCCGATACCGGCTCGATTGCCGACGCCCTGCTGACCGCAATCGCCGGCGGTGGGGCGAAGGCATCGGAGTGGAGCGACGTCGTCGCCGATCTCGTGCAGGCACCGTCGTCGAACGCATATCTCGCCTCTGTGGCCGGGCGGCTCCTGTTGACCTACTGGCATCACCTCGGCGCGAGCGAATTCGGCGGCGTGACGCCGCCACTCGTCGATGCGTTGACGGCGCTCGACAGCGACGGGCGCGAACAGATGGTGTCGCACTGGCTACCGCTCCTGCGCACGCTTCCCGAGGGCGGGTCCGCCGAGCGCTTCATCGACACGCTCACATCGATCGCGCCCGATCACCTCGGCGCTGAGATCGAGGTGGCGCGCTCGTGGAGGGAGATCGACCACGATGCCGCCGGCGCCGAAACGCTGGCCCGCCTCGACATGGCCCTGCGAGTATGGGGAAAGCCGCCGGAGCAGCCGGTTCGTTCGGCCATCGCCAAGATCATCGAGCGCATCCCGGGCTTCGCCGACCGCGCGGTCTGGCTTGTCCGCGCCAGTGCTTCGTCCGTGACTCCCCCTTCCACGCGGCGGATCATCGAGCGCCACTTTCTGTCCCGAGTGCTGTCACGGCTGGATCCGCATCAGTGGCCGGCCTGCCTTTCAGCCGCGGGAGATGATGTCTTTGTGCATGGAAACGTCCTGCTTACCGTCGCCTGGGAGCTGGCCGTGTCGAAAGCAGACGATCGGGTGCGCGGCAATTTTCAGCGGAAATGCCTGGACCGTGGATACACGGATGCCTTGGCGGTAGCAGCCGTGGCGTCGCGCGGGTTGCTTGACTCGATCTCCCTTCTGGGGAGCAGGAGCATGGACCTGTTTCGAGGGGAGGCGCGGTAGATGGACATGAAATGCGAGCAGTGTGGGCGGCTGGTCGTCGACAAACCGTGTCCGTTCTGCCAGAGCACGCGCGTACGTCCGCTCAAGCCGGAGGAGGAGACGGCGAACGCGAGCGCGGCGCCGGCCGCAACGCCGCCGCCTGCCCGCGCCGAGAAAGTCTTCGAGCCTCCGTTGCAACGGCCGGAGGCTCCGTCCAAGCCGCCGGTCACGCGCGTTGAACGTCCGCGCACGCCGCCTCCGCCCAGGGCGGCGCCAACAGGCGCGGAAGGAGAGTTCTGGGGCACCGCGCCTTCTACCCCAAAGCAGGAACCCGCTGTGCCGCGGAAGGCAGCTCCTGAGCCGAAAGGGAAGGAGATTCGCGGCCTCGCTGAGTTCGAGGCCCTTCTAAACGCCGAGCACTTCCACTCAGTGGTCGTCTGCGGCAAGAGCGAATCGGGGAAGTCAGAGATTTCGTCCGGCTTCACGCGCGCGAACACCTATTTCCGCGGTCGTTCGCAGAGTACAAATCTGCGCTCAACGTCGGGAAAGATGTACACGCTCGGCGGGACGCTGCCTGATGAGGTCTGGTTCCAAACCATTAACACGCGCAGGAAGCTCGTGTTTCTGGATCCGTCGGGCGAGTTCTTCAAACGCATTTCTCCGACCGAGCGGCAACGTATCGGTCTTCCCGACGTCACGCCGGAGCATTTCCGGTTCGTCCGTTCGGCCGTAGCCAGGATGGCTGCCGTCGTCCTGGTCGTTGATCTCACCAACACCCTCGACGAGATGGCAGCGAGTCCGTGGCTCGATCAGGAAACCGATCTCGAGTTCACTCTCGGTGCAATTCGCTTTCTTCGCCACGACAAGAGTCCCGAAATCGAGAACGTCAACCTCTCAACTCTGATCGCCTCGCGCCTTCCGCGGCTGCCGCGTCTCGATGTGCCGGTGCTCGTTCTCTTTTCCAAGGCGGATCGGCTCGGTGAATGGACGATCGAGCCGCCGCTCCGCTTTGCACGACGCCGCCTTCCGCGTCTGCACGCGTCGCTGCGAACCCACGCCAGCCGCTACCGGTTCGACTTCGTTCACACGATGAAAACGCCCGATGTAAACGATCCGCGCGCACGGGACCCGGAAGTAAAGGCCGTCCAGGTCGAACGCCCCTGCGGTGTCCTCCTGTCGATGGAATGGCTCCTCACCGATCCGTTCCGTTGGATGCCTAAGCTGCCGACGCGGTTTCTGGAGGGCTTCTGATGAAGGGACCGACGCATCCCGAATCGCGCTGGTTCTTCTCCGGAGTGGCGCTGACGACACTGGGCTGCATCATTCTTTTCGTCATTACCTACCGCGCCGCCACGCGCGCACGCAGCTTCGCGGCCCTCGGCGAGTCGGCGCGGCAGGAGCTCGCGCAGGTGAAGATCGCGCCGCACGCCACCGCCGCCGAGGAAGCGACATGGGTGGCCAGCGGCTTTGCCAGCGGCTACCTCATGGCGCCCGTAGGGCCCCTGCCGTGCCGCGCGTGCCTCGACCGCCTGCCACCGGGTGACCGAGACGCCGCGCGGCAGGCTCTCGACGCCATGGAGGCCGGCGGCGACGGCGAGTCCGCCATCACCACGATCGCCGCGATCAACGACAGCCATCCAGGCAATCTTCTCGTGGCCGATATTCTGGCCACACTCCTTGTTCGCGCGGAGCGCTTCCCCGAGGCCGATCAGGTCATCTCGAAAGCGTTCGACAGCACCAGCTCCGATGAGCAGATCATCGCCGCGGCGAAGCAGACGTATTCGAGACTCGACCTCGATGACGTGCAGTTCTCCACGATCATCCATCTCCATCACGCTCTCGGCATCGCCCGGCTCTCGCAGGCTGGCTCCGAGCCTCCCTGGAAAGCGCTTAAGAATGTCATCGGCTCCGTGCGGGAGCTCAGCCGGAAGCGTCTCCTCGGCACTACGAAAGGGCAGGCCACGGCGAGCAAGCTGCTGATCGCGGCGCCCGGCTGTCCGCGCGGCACCAGCAGCCTCTCCTCGTACGACCTCTACAACAATCTCATCGTCGGCTACGTACGCCGGCCGGATTACAAGGACACCGATGCCAGTCGCCGGCACGAGTTCCTACGGCCGTCAAAAACCTATCCCGGCGCCGTCAATCAACTGCTCGCCGCGCAGGTCGATCGGGCAAAATCGAACGGCTGGAAGAACGAGTCGAACCTGTGGGCGCTTTCGAACGCAGAACAGGTGCTCGACTGGCGGCGGCCTGACGATGCCAGGCTGAACGTGAACATCGTGCAGCTCCTCGACTGGTGGAAGAACGATGAGCGCTGCAACGGCATCTGCACGCCTGAGTTGCTTGCGCGGCTGCAGACTGTCGAGGATGACCTGATTGCCGCCGCCGTCCGCCGGCACAACGTGACGGCCGATCAGCAGCGCGAATTTGCCAGCGCCGTGACGCGTCTGCTCGCGGAGTCGCACACCGACCGTGCCGCGCTTGCTAACGACATTGCCACCATTCGCGGCTGGCTTCCCGCCGACCAGGCCCATGCGGCGGACGATCTTCTCAATGCCGAGCGGACGCGTGCCGCGCTGCCGCAATTCATCGTCGATCCGCAGCCTGGTACGGAACTGCCGGTCGAAAAACTCGGCCACCGCGCTGACCGCTGGTACGCCGCAGCGCTGAGCGACTTCACCGCAGCGGCGGCGACGTGGGCGTCGGGACGCTCCGCCGCGGAAAAGCGGCAGGTCATCGTGGCAAGCCGCCAACTCCTCGGCGCAACCACCGCGCCGCCGGAGCTCGCCGAGCTCGAAGCACAGCTACCGTGGACGCAACGCATGGCCGTGCGGCTGACGGCATCAAAAACGTGGTGGGCCGTTGTCGGTCTGCTTTTCGCGGCAGCCGTGTGGTTCCTCGTCGTCTGGATACTCCTTCAGATTCGTGAGTGGCGTACGCTCCACACTTCTTTCTACAACGCAGAGCTTACGTTCCAGCGCCGAACCGGAGAGCAGCCGCCTCGATGATCGCTACCGCACTCAGCGCCAGCAGCCTTTGGCTGCTCGTCGCACCCATCGTGCTCCTCGTGGCCCTGGTCCGACTCCGGCCGCGTGTGCAGCAGCCGGCCGAATGGAACGTGCTCGTCCTGCTCTACCTCGTTCCCGCGATCGCGCCGATTCTCCTCAGCGTCATCTGGCGCGTCCCCTCGACGCGCGTGGTGATCGAGCTGCGCGGAATCGCCTTCCGCGCGCTGGCTGGAGATGTGCTGCGCGAGCGCATCACTGAACGCACGCCCGGCAGCGGACGGCTCCTGATCGGAGACGGACCTGGTTCCCATCACGCCGCCACGTCGTTCGGGACGCTGGTATTTCACGCCAATCCCGCCAACGCCGGCGAGCAGGGGAACGTAACCGTTGAGATTCCGCCGCCCGAGGCGCGCAGCGGCCTCGTCGCCGTCTCGAATCAGGGGCTGCTCGGCGCGGAGCCGCTCGAGGACGGTGATCGCATCTGCATCCGCTCCGACTGCTGGACGTACGACGCCTCCCGCCGCGCGTTCACGAACGGCGCGACCTCGTTTCGGATTCCGCCGCGTCAGGCCAAGCTGCCCGGCCTGGGCTGGACCTTTTCGCTGCCGTGGGCAGCTCCGATAACGTCCGCCGGCCGGACCTACGCCCTCGACGCGCTCGTCAATCACGGCGCCGACGCCCGCACGCACTTACGCTCATTCTTCTGCTATGCGAACCCCGGCCCGCGGCTCCGCCTCGTCACGCTTGATGTCGGGGTGCGTCTCCTTCGCGGCAACAAGGTGGTGGCGTCGCCGGTGTCGGCCGCGGCCGCTGATGGCGGACGCATCTCCTTCTACTCGCTGCCGTATGACGCGGCCGGATTTGAAAATCCGGGCATCGTCGAGCGCCGCGGCACGACGTGCCGCGTCGGCAAGCGTAGCTTCGCGCTGGAGTTCGATACGCCCGAGGTCCACTCCATCACCGTCGCGGAGCTCGACGCACTGCAACTGTCCGCGCCGGACGATGCCAGGAAAGCGAAGATTGTCGGCCTGGCCATGGGCGCCGCGCAGATGACCGACCGCAGCCTGTACTTCACCGGCATCAGCGAGCCGGTGGCGCTTCAGGCGAATTCACTCCTGGAGCTGTCGCGATTCTTTCCGCGCGATTTCCAGTCGTCGTATCGCATCGCCTCGCCGCGAGGCGCCTCGGACGCCGCCCTCGGCCATGTGACCTGGATCGGCGCCACCGACCTGGCCGCATTCCGCATGGAGGTCTTCCGGCCTCCGTTTCTCCTCCTTCTCATCGGCGCGCTGCTGCAGGTTGCAAAGATCGTCAGCGCGCGGCATGGGCGGCTGACCAACGCCCAGGCCATCGCCGCGGGTGCGGTGGAAACGCTCGTGGCGGTGCGCCTGCTCGTCGGCTATCGCATCTGGGCCATGCCGCCTCATCTCGTGGAGGGAGCGGAGCTCGGCATCGTCGCCTGGATGTCGTTGCCGTGGATGTTCCTCGCGGCGAGCGTTCCGCTGACGAAAGTCACTTTCCAGCGACGGCAGCCGCTCGCGGTGATCAGCGATGCCCCCTGGCTGCCGGCCATGGCCGGCCTTCTTTTTTCCGCCGCCTTCTGTGCGCGGATCACGTCCGGGCCGCGGGCGCTGGTGTGGATTGCCTGCCATCTGCTCGCCGCCGGAACCGCCGCTCTGCGCCTTCCACGCGTTCGCAACTGGGGCATCAACCTTTCCCGGCGAGCGATGGCCGGCAGTGCTGCCCGCTCGCAGACACTCCGGGATCGCATCGTCGCCACACGCCGGGGGGCGATGGCCGGCCGCATCCTTTCGCGGCTGCACGATCCGGAGCTCACGCCGTTCATGGTGATTTCCGGCCTATTCCTGGTCGTCCGATTCATCCTTCTTCTCTTTGGATGGAAGGAGAGCCTGCCGTTCGGCAGCGCGCGACTCTCGCTCAGCGCCGGGTACGTACCGGCGGCCGCGGTCCTGCAGGGGATCTTTCTCTGGACGATTTACCGTCGCACGCTGAAGGCGCGCCGTCTGCAGGCCAAAGACCTCACCGCCGCCGTGATGATGATCGTGCTGGTCTGGATCCTTCCGGCGGTCATCACCAGCGACATCGGGCTGGCGCTGTTGAACCTTCCGGTCTTTGCGTTTCTCCTGGCCGGCTGCGTTGCCGCTGCCGAGGATCGCAGCCATCAACCGTGGCGCAGCCGGAAGCTCGGTCTTCTGCCGGCGGCACTGGTTGCAGCCATCATCGCCGTCGTGGCGCTCCCGCCGGCGTGGCGGTTGGTGATTCCGCTGCTGGGAAACGAGGAGAAGATGCTCGAGCGCGCCTCCGACGCGAACTTCGCGCGCTTTATCCATTTCGCCGAGCCTGACCGGCTGCGCGAGCTGGCCACGAAGCGCGGCGAGAGCCTGGCCGTCACCTCCGCCATCCTGCAGCGCTACGTCAGTACCGGCATCACCGGCCGCGGCTACGGGCGGACGGTGATCAGCCCGCAGCTCGGCGACACGGCCTTGCGCGACTTCGCCCCGGCGGTGTTCATCGCCGCGGAATGGGGATTGGCCGGAACGCTGGCTCTGCTCCTGCTCTATCTCGCCATTTTTCTCATCGGCCGTTCCGCCGCCCCGTGGCTCGCGCCGCCGCAAACATTGCAGGCGCGTTCTCCGGCGGGCGCGGTGGCCTATGTCGCCGCCGCGACGATCGCGGTGGCCAGCATCTACATGATCCTGGCCAATCACGAGCTGCTGCTCCTGACGGGCAAGAACGTCTACCTCCTCGGGCTCGACTCCGCCGGCGATGTGGTCGAGACGTTGGCGCTGCTGCTGGTCATGGCATTCGGCCTTGCGGCGATCCGGCCCGATGATCCGGCAGCGCGCGCTCTAGCCGCGCCGAGGAGGCTGCCGTGAAGCAGCGCTTCCTCATCGCCGCCGCGGCCGTCATCGTCATCGGCACGCTCTGGTCGCGGCAATGGCATGAGCCGCTGACGTACTACTCGTCGCGCAGCTACGTCGATCGCGCCAACGAAATGATCCGCCGCGGCGCGCTGAAGTACGACTGCCGCACCGAACAGATCGCACTCGTTCCCGGCCAGGCCACGGAGGCGGAAAAGAAATGGTTTGAGGCCAGTTACCTCAAGAACGACGTCGATTTGTACAACCGCAACCGGGAGCTGTTCGGACATTTCTTCGTCGTCGATGACTGCTCCCTGCGCGAGATCAATCCCTTCCTGCGCACGATCCGGCTGCCGTTCGCCTCGACGCTGCAATGGCTCGGTAACATCGAGTACTCAGGCCCCCGCTCCGATTCCACGCTCTTCTCCGCGAACGGCCGGACCATTCTGCTCAACCGCTGGTCGCCGAAGGCTCCATACCGCGAGGTCACGACGCAGATCGGTGCCACCGACGATATCTCCGCGAATTCCGTCCACTTCGATTTCGCCGGCGGCGGGCAGACCCCCGGAGTGGAAGTGCACGGCGTTTTCGATAAAGCGGTCCTCGAACAGCGCGTCAAGGCGTCCCAATCCGCGCAGATCCGGCTCCTCGGCAATGCCGTGCCCGAGGGGCGCATCGCGCGCATCCAGTCGGGCGACTGGCTGCATCTCGAATCCGAGGATCCCTCGCCGCGGTCGGAGACCTTCCTCTTCACCGGTGAGCAGGTCTTTGACCGGCTGAGCGTCGTCCGTACCCGCAATGCCACACAGGAGCGGACGTACTCGGAAGACGAGCCGCTGCTGCGATGGATCGGAGGCGAAGACGGCGACCAGATGCTCACTTTCGGCGAAGGCCTGGCCCGCAGCATGTCCAACGCCCTGCAGCAACTCACACCCTCCCGCGCCCGAGAGCTGACCAACGCCTTCGACGTTCAGCTCACTATCGACCGCCGCTTGCAGACGTCGCTGGACACGGCATTCCGGAATCATTGCCGCGAGCTCGTTTCCAGCGTCGCCGGTGACGATCCCTTCGCCGCGTCGCTGACTGTTCTCAACGGCAAGACCGGCGAGATTCTGGCCGCGGTGAGCTTTCCGAGCAGCGCGGACCTCGACGCCATGCGGCCGGTCACGGAAGAAGAGCGGCAGCGCCTGCTGGTCAACCACAACTTCAAACGTCATCCCATCGGCTCCGCCGGCAAGCCTTTTTTCTACGCCTCCATCGCCACGCGCCAGCCGTTCCTGCTCGATCTGGTCATCGATCCGCATCAACCGCGGGAGGGTCCCGACGGCCCCGAGGGGCAGCACGAGATCCTGCAGTACTTCGTCCCGAACGGCTACAAGCTCTGGCAGCACGGCGACCGGCCGATGGACTTCGAGTCGGCGCTCGAGCGCTCCTGCAACAAATTCACGGTCGAACTGGCCACGCTGGCGCTGGCCGCTCCGCGGGAGCCGGTGGAGCGCGGATCGCGCACTCTTTCACAGATCTTCACGCCTCTCGAAGGCGTGGCCTGGCCGCTGCCGGGCCAGCACAGCGGCATTCACATCGGAGGGGAGGAGCTCACCTTCCCGCCCAGCCTGGGCGCGCACATGAAGGACGACGCCAGGCCGGTGCAGCAGGGCATTACCACGCCGGCCGTTCTCACGCCGGGCACACTCGAGCGGATGGACGAAGTGCCGTTCATCGACACGCTCACCGGCATCACCGGCGCGCGGACGTACGCCGGCCTGGCGCCGCCCGACGTCGATGAGCAATCGACGGAGCGGCTCGGCAGCCGGGCGTTGCAGACGATGCAGTACGACCTTCGTCCCTGGCGCAAGCTCGTCGAACGTCTGGCCGGAGACGAGAAGCCTGCCGTCGCCTGGAAAGTCCGCGCCGCGTTTCAGGCTGTCTCGCCCGAACGGGTCAATCTCCGGCTGAATCAGGTCACCGACTTTCGCAACGAATTCGTCAGCCTTCTTCTCGGCGGATCGACGTCGCAGTGGACGAACATCCAGCTCGGAGAAGCGGCGGCGCGGCTGGTGACGAAGCGTCAGGTCGAAGCCAGCATCGTTCATGCCCTCACACCGAGGAACGGCGAAGCCGCGGCCGCCGAGAAGCCGCCGGCATTTCCGGAGCTCGCCGTCAGCGATGCAGCACGGGAGGCTGTCCTTCGCGGCATGCGCAGGACCGTGCTGGGCGCGCAGGGAACGGCTGTTGCCTTCGCGCCGCGCGTCCGCGAGCTGCAGCAGCGCTACCCGGGCTTCAACGTGGCCGTCTTTTCCAAGACCGGCTCGCCGACCGTGGTGCGGCCGGAAGTCAAGCCTGCCGCCGCCGCGCTGGCGGAAATGGTGAAGCGGGGACGGCTTTTCTTCCGGGACGGCGCGTTGGCTGTTTCGAGCGACGGACGCGCCGTCGTGCCGTACGCCCGTCCCGGACGGACGCCGCAGCGTGCCGCCTACGCCGCCGCGGTGGCCCAGGCGGCCCGCCGTGCCGCCGCCGCCGTCGGGCAGCGGGCCGGCTCCGCTACCGCCGCGCGCATCACCGCAATCACCGACCGCTTCATGCGCTACCGCGACCGGCTCGTCTTCCCGTCGCCCGCCGCGGTGAAGCTCGACTCCGGCCTTCCCATGCCCTTCCACGTCGTCGCCGGAGAGCTGGTTCTCAACCGCGATCATCCCATCTTCGATCCGAAGCTCGACACCGACTCGAGCGCGGTCTACCTCCTTACCTTCGTCAAATGGCGCGGCGGCGACCCGAATGCTCTCCCGACTCCCGCCGATCTCGAACAGGAAGACGCGCGCGTCATCACCGTGGCCATCTATCTCGACCTCGGCCCCGGCAGCACCGTTGCCGTGGAAACGGCCCGGGAGCTGGCGCCCATCCTGTACAGGTTGCTCGACTAGGGGTGGTCCGTCAGCGGTGACGTTCGGTGAGGTTTCACGATACGGGCGCTGTGTTCCGGACCTACTTTCTTGATTCCTGCTACGCCGGGGTAGGGAAACGCCGCCAGAAGTCACTCCTAAGTACGGGTCTACCCAAAGCGAGCAAGTTGTCGACGCGCTGCCCCGCACGCGAAGAATGGAGATTTGAATGGCGAAAAATAA
The DNA here is from genome assembly GCA_017883235.1 of Thermoanaerobaculia bacterium. Classification (GTDB taxonomy): domain Bacteria; phylum Acidobacteriota; class Thermoanaerobaculia; order Gp7-AA8; family Gp7-AA8; genus JADGNZ01. The sequence continues at coordinate 20,692 of JADGNY010000091.1, forward strand.
GTTCACCAGGTCAGCACTTGGAGTGGGTGGAGCGGTCGCCGCTGCTCTCTACGTTGCCGGTTCCCACGAAGAGGGGGCTCTTTGGGCCGCGCTGTTATTGTCACTCTCTCTTCTCTTCGAATTCGTGATCCTGTACGAAGACAATGCACAAACTCCGAAACTCGTCCTACTACTAATCGCGGGGGAGGGCGCCAAAATCCTGGCGGGCGGCATGTACTGGTATCTCGCCTCTCGGGAAACAATCGACAGCTTCTGGTCGGGTGCAGGTTTTTGCGCCGCATTAACGAGCTTGGCGCTCGCCATCGCCGTCATTTGGCTGACATTTCACTTTACGGTAAAGGAAATCTCCGCCGACGTAGGCGGTGAGAAGAAAAGCTTCGCAATCCCGCAGACGATCGAGGCGAAGCTGTGCTGCATTCTTCTCGCTTTTCTGCATGTCACATACTTCATGACATTCGCGCTTGCCATCGAAGACAAAGCCACGAGCGGCCGCAGCCTGCACCCAACGGCAGGATTCGTTACTCCGCGTGATGACACCAAACAAGCCATCCATCCGGACGGCCAGAGTACATGTCAGAGTCCGCGACGCGACCTCATCCGGAGGTTCTATTTCGCCACTGGCAGCGGCGATCTGAGCTTCATGAAAAAGCTCGCGGCAAAGGCCAAGAATGCAGAGACGCTCGAGAACGATATCTGCAACGCCAGCGAGCAACTCGGGCGCGAGGCTATTCTGTGGCCTCTTTACGGAAAGGAAGCCGGACAAGCTTCTACCGGTGAGCGCCGTGCCATCAAAGAGGCTGCCTGGAATCTCCGCCAACAGTACGAGTTGAGTGCACTGCTCAAACAACTGAAGAGCGAGCATCACAAATATCGGGCGCAGCTTCAGGGCCACGCTACCGACGACCCGCCAAGTGAAAAGGGGAAGAACAATAACTTCGAGCGATCACTGACACGCGCGCAATACATCAAACAGATTCTCATGGATCTCATGGTTGACGTCGGAGCGCCATTGCCCGATTGGGAGGTCTCGGCGGTCGGCTCGGATGCCTCGTTTCTGGAAGCGGACCAGACGCACCTGCACGAAGTGGAGCTCAACCCGCAATTGTGCGTCGAGGTGTGGCTGCGGACCCTTCCCAGCACTGAACTGGGCGGCGTCGAGAACGCGCCACGGCCACTCACGCTCCTCGACTACACGTATTTCATGATCTATACGATTACCACGACCGGGTACGGCGATCTGGTTCCCTCCTCGCCGTTCGCGCGCTTCCTCACCTCGATGGCGAACCTCTTCGAACTCTTTTTCCTCGTCATCATTGTCAATTTGGTGATGGTGCTGCGCTCTTCGACGCCACCAAAAAAAACGGACGGAGGGGAGCCGGCCGCGACTCCGAGCTGACTTTCTCAGGATTACCTCGCTTAGCGCGTTCCTGGCGCCGGCGATGCCGAGGCTGGACTAATAACAGGGCTCCTCGTGCGCGCCTACCCCTCGATCCACGTCTGGTGATACCGCACCGGCGGATGCGCCAGCGAGGTGCGCAGGCCGCGTACTTCGGGCTTCTGCAGGACGAAGAAGCGCTCGTGGAAGAGCGTCACCAGCGGCGCTTCGCGGACGACCATCTGATTGAGCTGCTGGTACATCCCGGCCCGCCGCTCGCTGTCGTTCGACCGGCGCGCTTCGACGATCTGCGCATCGATCTCGGCGCTGTGAAAGTTGACGCCGGGCACCGAATGCGCGTCGCTGTGGAAGAAGACGTAAAAGAAATTGTCGGAGTCGGGGAAGTCGGCGTACCAGTTGCCGCAAAACACCAAGCCGTGTCCGGGGCGGACCAGCGGCTTGCGGGCGTCCACCGCGGAATGCTTCGTCACGTTCACATCGATGCCGATGGCGGCCAGGTCTTCGATGATCAGCGGGAGCTGGCCGGAGTTGTTGAACTCGTCCGTGTCCCACGTGCGGTACTCGACGCGAATGCGGCCGCTGTAGCCGGCCTGGCGTATCAGCGCGCGAGCCCGCTCCGGGTCGTGCTCGAGGCCGCGGAGGTTCTCGTCGTAGCCGAGGAGCCCTGGCGGAAGCAGAGACTCTGCGGCGACGCCGAGACCGGCGAAGACGCGCTCGTTGATCCGGCCGCGGTTGATGGCGTGATTCACCGCCTGCCGCACCTCGAGGCGATTGAACGGCGCAACCGAGCAGTCGTAGGCGAAGTACGACGTGTGGAGCTGGATCGTGGTCAGCATGTACGGTGCGATGCTCGGATCGTTCTGCACATCGTTGACAATACTCAGCGGCACGCCATGCGCGACGTCGATCTCGCCGCGCAGGAACGCCTCCGCGACGTCGCGGAAGCCGCGCAGGTCGAGCCGGAATTCGATCTGGTCGAGGTGGGGAATACCGGGGATGAAGTAGTCGCGGTTGCGCTCCACCACCACCCGTTCGCTTTCGATGGCCCGGACCAGACGGAAGGGTCCGGCGCCGACGGGATGCAGGCGGAATCGCTCCGGATCGCGCGCCTCCTCGGCCGGAATGATGGCCGCCTCATGCATCGTCAGCAACGACAGGAAAAACGCCAGCGGCTCGTCGAGGATGATGTCGACCGTGTACTGGTCGCGCACCTGAATCCCGGCCAGCGTACGCGTGCGTCCGGCGATCACGTCGGCGGCGCCGCGGACCTCGCGCATGATCCAGTTCGACGGCGAATTCAGCTCCGGTAGCAGCAGGCGGACCAGCGAATCGTGCACGTCCTTCGCTTCCAGTGTCCGGCCATTGTGGAAGCGCACGTCGCGCCGCAGGTGGAAACGGTAGACGTGCCCCTGCTCCAGCACTTCCCAGCGCTCGGCCAGGCCGGGCGTCAACTCCGCTCCCTCGCCATAGATCACGAGGTTGGCATGGATCGTCTTCGACATATAGCCGAGGGCCGCGGCGCCGATGTAGATAGGATCGAGCGTCAGTTGCTGCCACAGCACCGTCGACGTCGTCAGCTTGCCCCCCTCGGCCGGCGCCGGCAGCGTGAAGCGGTCGAGCTCCGAATTCAGGAGCGTCGATTCCTGCGACAACGTATTGGCCATCTGATTCAGATCGCCGATGGAGACATTCGACTCGCGCGTGGCCTGCTGGATCACGCCCATCGACTTCACGATGGCCGAGCTCTCCGTGGCCAGCACCGAGGTCGACTCCAGCACGTTCTGCACGAGCCCCATGATGTTTTCCATGGCCCGGCTGATGGCGCGGCTGCCGCTTTCCTGCTCGGCCATGGCGCGCTTGAGGTGCTTGGTGTAGTCGCGCACCATCGACGTCTGCTCGCCGACCTTGCTTGCCGTCTGCGACTGCTGCTGCGTGGCGCTGGCGGTCTGCTGCACCATCTTCGTCACTTCTTCGATGGCCGCCGTCGCCGCGGCGCTGCCGCGCGACTGTTCTTCGGTGGCGCGGGCGATCCCGGCGATCGAGCTCGTCGAGCGCTCGGTGATGTCGAGGATCTTGTCGAGCGTCTGCTCGGCCCGTGCCGTGAGCTCGACGCCGTCGACGACGCGGTCGCTGCTGATGGTCATCTGCTCGGCGGCGCGCTCCACGGCGCGCTGCACGTTCTGGATCAGCGTGCGGATCTCGTCGGTCGACACCGAGGTGCGCTCGGAGAGGTCCCGGATCTCGTCGGCCACCACGGCGAAGCCTTTGCCGCGCTCGCCGGCCTGCGCGGCGATGATGGCGGCATTCAGCGCCAGAAGGTTGGTCTGTCCGGCGATCTCGTCGATCACGCGGACGATCTCGCCGATCTCCTCCGACCGGTTGGCCAGCTCGCCGAGCGCGGCTTTCGCCTCGTCGACAGCCACCTGGATCTTGCGCATCCCTTCGACCGTGCCGCTGACCGCCACGCGCCCTTCGTTTGCCGCATCCTTCACATACCGGGCAAGCTCCGCCGACTGTTTGGCCGATCTGCCGATCTCCTCGGTGCTGGCATTCATCTCCACCATCGTGCTGGCGGTCTGGATCGCAAACGAGGAGAAGCTCTCCGTGTTCGCGGCCACCTGGCTGATCGACACGCTCATCTCCTCGAACGCCGAGGCCGTCTGCTCCACGAACTCGGCCAGCGTGTCGGCGATCCGGCTCACCTCTTCGATCGAGGCCGACATCTCCAGGATCGATGTCGAGGTTTCCTCCGCGTTCGCGGAGAGATCCTCCATCGACGTGCGAACGCTGTTGATCGACTGATCGATCTGGCCGACCGATGCCGAGGTCGAACCGGTCGAGACGAGCTGCTCACCCGCGCTGCGCGCCAGCACCCGCGAACGGCCGCTGATCTGTCCGCTGGCCGTGGCCACGTCGGTCGCCAGTTGGGCGAAGCGGCGGATGGTCCGCTCCAGGTTCGACACCAGCGCCCGCATCGCCGCCGACATCCGCACCGATTGCGTCGTCAGCTTGATCTCCCGCGCCGAGATCGAGAGATCGCCGGACGTGATGCGGTTGAGCATCTGGATCGACGAGTCGCGGCGGCTTAAGACCTTGCTGAGCCACCATTGGAAAAGGGCGACGGTGATGGCGCAGGCGACGGCCGCGGCGAGCAGCGACGGCCACCACATACGGAACGTCATCCCCGGCACGAGCAGGATGAGCAGCGCGAACGTCACGAAACAGACAGCCACCAGCACCCACATCTGCTGGGCACGCCCGAAGTGTCTTGTGCTCATAGAGTTCCCGCTTGGCGAGGTATGGCGATGCTACCATGCCGTCAAGTGAACGACTACTTCACGGCGCGGCGTGCGCTGATCGATGAAACGCTCAAAAACATCGCCGCCCGCGCCGGCGCCCCCAAGCCGCTGGCCGAACCGCTGAAACACGCGCTCACCTCCTCCGGCAAGCGCGTCCGCGGCGTTCTGCTCATGGCGGTAGGGGAGTCAACAGGCTGCAAGGCGGAGAAGCTGGCCGATGCCGCCGCGGCCATGGAGATGATCCACGCCTCGTCATTAATTCTGGATGATCTGCCGTCGATGGACGACGCCCTCCTGCGCCGCGGACAGACGACGCTGCACCGCGCCTTCGGCGAAGACCTGGCCATCCTCTCCGCCGTGGCCCTGCTGAACCACTCGTACGGCCTGGTGGCGAAGAACTACGCCGCGCTGACCCCGCGTCAGTGGCCGATGCTGCAGGTGATCAAGCGCGTCGTCGATGCCGTCGGCTGGGACGGTACGATCGCCGGCGAGGCCGTCGACCTGCACAGCGAAGGCTCGCGCCTCGATTTCGACACCCTGGAGTTCATCCACTCCCGCAAGACCGGCGCCCTCTTCGTCGCCGCCGCCGCGGTGGGCGGCATGCTCGCCAACATCTCCCCCGCCGCCCTCGGCCGCATCGAAGTCTTCGCCAAGAACCTCGGCCTTGCCTTCCAGATCACCGACGACATCCTCGACGTAGTCGGCAACCCCGAGGACCTCGGCAAAGACGTCGGCAAAGACGTCGACCGCCTGACGTTCGTCAAACTCGCCGGCGTGGAGGGCGCCAAAAAGCTCAGCGACGAGCTGGTGGAGACGTCGCTGTCCTCCATCTCCAACCTCGGCCCCTCCGCCGCCCCTCTCCGCGAGCTTGCCACCCTCGTCCGCGACCGCACGCGGTAGTCCCCCACGGAGAGCGGGTGTCCCACCTGCTCCCGCCGTGGCGTCTCGCCCGGCGGTGGTTTCCGTGCAACCTCACAACTTCTGGGTCCCGACGGCAACCCCTGCCGGTTCCCCAGAAACCACCGCCGGGCGAGGACGCCCGTCGGGAGCAGGCAGGATGCCCGCTCTCCGGATCGCTCGCGCCGGAATGAACCGCCGGATGCCGGCATTTACACCCCCGCTTCCGCGTGGTATTTTCCGCGCTCTTTTCCCCGCCCTCCTCGGGCCCAGGTAGCTCAGTTGGTAGAGCAGCGGACTGAAAATCCGCGTGTCGGCGGTTCAATTCCGTCCCTGGGCACCATCCGAAGTTCTTCCTCCCACACACGGCGAGACCCCAGAGGTTCACGGTTCCGAATTCACCGTTATTGGTGAGTTTGGCCGCCATTTCCGACGTCGTCGACGACGTCCCGAACCTCATCGAATGGGTCGGCAACCTCATTGAATGGGTCCGACGACGTCATCGAATGCTTCGTCAACCTCACCGAATGGGTCGACAACCTCATCGAATGCTTCGTCAACCTCACCGAATGCTTCGACAACCTCATCGAATGGGTCGGCAACCTCATTGAATGGGTCCGACGACGTCATCGAATGCTTCGACAACCTCATCGAATTGGTCGATGACCTCATTGAATGGGTCGTTAAACCTCATCGAATGGGTGCGACAACGTCGTCGAATGGGACGTGAACGACTTAAGGGCGTTGCTGCAGGCATTCGATTAACCCAGGTTCCTTCAAAGGCTTACGTAGATTCTAGAGGAAGCGATCCGAAGTAGTGCCGACGGGGAAGCAGGCACGCGAAGACGCGAAGACGCGAAAAAAAAGGCGAAACAGAAACACGCGAGGTTGTCTTCGCGCCTTCGCGGCTTCGCGTGAGTTCGAAGCATTTCGTCACACCCGGGGATGCCCGTTGCCAAAGAACAGAACCGGCATCGCGTTGACGGTGCGCGATTGGTGTAGGTACGCTGGCATACCATGAGGCGGACCACTGTGAATCTTCCGGACGATCTGGATGCGAAATTGCGGCGCGAGGCTACGCGCCGCGGTAGCACGATCGCGGACGTCACACGAGAGGCGATCGAAGCGCATGTGGGCGGAGGCGCGCGACGGAACCTCATCGCGGCCAAGGCGGCCCGAAGCGGACGGCGTGACACGGCGCGCCACATCGAGGAGATCATCCGGCAGGAGGCCCGCCGATCCCGCTGATCGTCGATTCCGGGCCACTTTACCTTTAGCCGGAGCAATGGCGTCAGGCTTTGCCCACTTGGGACCACGGCGCGACATCAGCATGTCGCTCGTCACTCTCTCCGCCTCCCGGACTCCTGACCAGAACGCGCCGATGACCTGGAGATTGAACTCCGGGCAGGTCGAGTCTCCGGCGAAGCGAAGACGGCCGACGGGCTTTCCCAATGTCCGATAGTCCTCGGCGGTGGCACCGGGGGGAAGGTGCGTGATCGTTCCCTCCGAGAATTCATTGGTCCCCACGTCGACCGCTGCATGGCGATCGGTTCGGGCGTGCGCCGGCCGTACTCCTTGCGCAGCGCCGCCATCGCTTCCGCCACCACCGCGTCGTCCGACATTTTCTCGAGCTTGGCGGCGTACGCGAAGCCGAACGCGAGGCAACGAGTGTTTGCACCGGAGGGTCAAAACGGTGCACGCGACCTTCGGAACGACGCTCGCGAGGTTCCAAATGAAGCACGCAGAGGGTCGGGAGCGATGCTTGCGGGGGTCGAAACGAGCGCGCCAATGGTGAGAACGATGCTCGCGACCTCCAAAACGAAGCGCGGTGGGGTTGCGCGAGATGGTCGTGTGGGTCAGAAATGAACTCCGTGAGCTTCAAAACGATCCTCGCGAGGGTCAAATCGAAGCACGCGAGCATCGAAATGAAGCGCGCGAGGGTCGAAACGATGCGCGCGAGGGTCGAAATGAAGCGCGCGATGATTAAACTGTCGCCGTCCGCCACCCCGGCGACGGTTGCTGCTCTACGAGCTCTGATGATCTGCGACACTACCTTCCGCGGCAGCGTTCGCAGGGAGAACGTCGGCTATGGTTCGGGGGGGTAGAGTGAGTCGCGGTGTTGGTGGAGATGGAGAGGAGACAGGGTTCCGCTTCATCGGTTGTTCTGAACTAATAACTCACTGAGCGCTGCGAGCCTTACGTTTGACCGTCGCAAGTACTTGGTTTGTCAGTTGGTTATGAGCTGCCGAAAAACGAAGGCGTGGCCCCAAGGGTTTCCTCCGAGAGCGTATTAACTGCCTCCGAGAGGCAGTTCAACTGCCTCCGGGAGTGTGTTAACTGCCTCCGGGAGCGTATTAACTGCCTCCGAGAGGCAGTTCAACTGCCTCCGGGAGTGTGTTAACTGCCTCCAGGAGCGTATTAACTGCCTCCGATAGGCAGTTCAACTGCCTCCGGGAGTGTGTTAACTG
>JADGNY010000181.1 GCA_017883235.1 Thermoanaerobaculia bacterium
GCGGGCGCGGGTCCCGCGGTATCAGCGGACGATGTTGCGGGTGCTGGCGCGGCGGGAGGGGACGTCGGTCGATGCCATCCTGACGCGGGAGCTGGAGGATGTCGCCTCGGCGCATGCGGAGAAGTTGGCGGCGGCGATGCCGGAGCTGGGGATGGTGCTGGCGTGGCCGGGTTAGTCGCTGCGTCCCTGGAAGGCGATGACCACAGCGCGGGCCTCGCCCGCAACCCAACGTGACGCCAGCCCTGGAGATTGGACGTTACGACGCCGCGATAGCGGCAAATTCGCCGGCAAAGAGGCAGTAAGCTGCTTCACCAGAAGCAGTTGACTCGTTCCCAGAGTCAGTTACTCGTTCCCGGAGGCAGTTAACGGACTCCGGGAGGCTGTTAACGGCCTCCGAGAGGCTGTTAACGGCCTCCGAGAGGCTGTTAACTGCCTCCGGGAGGCTGTTAACGGCTTCCGGGAGGCTGTTAACGGCTTCCGAGAGGCTGTTAACGGCTTACGAGAGGCTGTTAACGGCTTCCGGGAGGCTGTTAACGGCTTCCGAGAGGCTGTTAACGGCCTCCGGGAGGCTGTTAACGGCTTCCGGGAGGCTGTTAACGGCTTCCGGGAGGCTGTTAACGGCTTCCGAGAGGCTGTTTGACTGCCTCCAGCGCCGATAGCGGCGTCGTAACGTCCAATCTCCAGTAGCCCGGCGCCGAGACGGCGCCGGGCCAGCCGGCGAGACGCCAGCGCTCCGGCGCAACGGCGCTACATCGCTCGAAAGGCAATCCGCAGATGGCGCAGATGGACGCAGATCAGGATGGTTCTTATCTGCGAACATCTGCGTCATCTGCGGATGAGCCTTTGACTACCTTGCACCAGCGATTTCACCTCGAACTCGACGTGTCTAATCTTCACCACAGAGACACAAAGATCGCGGAGGAGTCTCCGTGCTCCGTGGTTTGATACGCTCCGAAAATGCGCATTCCATCTTTGGCCGTCTCGGCGTTCGTCACCTCCGCTCTCGTACTCGCCACCCTCACCGCTTCGGCTCAGCCGAAGCCGGCCAGCTCCGTCGAATCGCGTCTCACCGCGCAGAACGCGCTCTTCGACGAGTCGTGGCAGACGGACCTCAAGCTCTCCCCCACCCGGGCCACCGCTGTCGGCGACTACCGATACAACGACAAGCTCGGCGACAATTCGCTGGCCGCCATCGCTCATCGGCATGAGATCAACGCCGGCTTTCTGGCGCGCATCAAGGCCATCTCCCCCGCCGGGTTCAGCGAGGAGGACCGGACATCCCACGACCTCTTCCTCCGCAACCTGCAGGAGGGGATGGACGATTACGACCTGAAGGACTACGAGATGCCGGTCAATGCCCAGGGAGGCATCCATACCGGCCTAGCGGACCTGCCGAACGCCGTCCCGCTCGATTCCGTCAAGCATTACGAGGATTACATCGCGCGGCTGCACCAGATCCCGAAGGCGCTGCTCCAGACCGAGGAGGTCATGCGCGCCGGGGTCAAGGATCACCTGGTCATCGTCAAGTTCCTGGCGGAAAAGATCCCCACGCAGTGCGCCGGCATCATCGCCGCCGACCCCTTCCTCTCCCCGATCAAGAAGATGCCGGCGACCTTTTCGGACGCGGACAAGAAGCGGCTGACGGATGACATCACGGCGGCCGTCAACACCGAGGTGCTGCCGGCGTACAAGCAGTTCGCGTCGTTCGTCACCTCGGAGTACGTCCCTTCCGGCCGGGCCACGCTCAGTGTCGAGAGTCTGCCCGACGGCAAGCGCCGCTATCAGGCCGCCATCCGCCGGCTGACCACGACCAACCTCTCGCCCGCGGAGATCCATCGCATCGGGCTCGCCGAGTACGACCGCATCGTCGCCGAGATGACCGCGCTGGCGAAGGCCAACGGCTACAGCGATCTGGCCGGCTTCCGCGACCACATCGAGTCCGACCCAAAGTACAAACCCTCCTCAGCGCAGGCGATCGTCGACGACTTCGACCGCTACATCAAGCAGATGCGGCCCAAGCTCCCCGCGCTCTTCACGACCATCCCCTCGGCGCCGGTCACGGTGGAAGCGATCCCCGACTTCCAGAAGGCCGCGGCCACGCACTATCAGACCGGAACTCCCGACGGGAAGCGCCCCGGCCGCGTTTCCGTGGCCGTCTCGGACTTCCCGAGCCGCTCGTTCATCAACGACGAAGCAGTGGCGTACCACGAGGGCATCCCCGGACACCACATGCAGCTCTCCATCCAGCAGACCCTCAAGGGGCTGCCCGAGTTCCGCAAGCACGGCGGCAACTCCGCGTACACCGAGGGGTGGGCGCTGTATGCCGAGCAGCTCGGGAAAGAGGTCGGCTTCTACCAGGACCCCGGCTCGGACTACGGCCATCTCCGCTCGGAGCTCTTCCGCGCCGTCCGTCTGGTGGTCGACACCGGCATCCACGATATGGGATGGAGCCGCGACCAGGTGGTCGAGTACATGCGCAACTCGCACGCCGTCGACGAGCCGACCATCCAGTCGGAAACGGACCGCTACATCTCCTGGCCGGCGCAGGCGTGCAGCTACAAGATCGGACAGCTCAAGATCCGCGAGCTCCGCACGCGGGCCACGCAGCAGTTAGGTTCTCATTTCGACATCCGCAGCTTCCACGACGAGGTGCTCGCCGGCGGCAGTCTCCCGCTGGATCTGCTGGATGCGCGTGTCAGCCGGTGGATCAAGGGACAGGTGCTGGCCATCGCGACGCACTAACCTTTCTTCTTCGCGTCTTCGCGTCTTCGCGTGACATCGATCTCACGCGAAGACGCGAAGGCTACTGCGGTGGAACCGCGGCGGAAGAATGTAGTCAGGATTCAGACAAGAACGTCTGAGTCTCAGAATCACCATCCTTGCAGGCACCGCCGATTTCAGCGGGAGTCCTGAAGGCTCTGTGCTTTACGTCCGCCGTCGAAGTTGGCAAATCCATTGCGCTATGAGTGGAGCAGCACATGGATGGGGCGGTATCGCAGAAATTCGGGACACGGTCGAGTTCTGCGCGCAACAAGATCGCACCAGAGATTGCGAAGATCCCGATGAGCGGCATCGATGACGCGTGGCAAAGAGTCATCGCGAAGCAAGCTCGGTATCGCTTCGTCATAGTCACGGCCGAGTACGACCGGAGCGATCCGAAGGCACGGGCGGGAGGTGGACGTGGAAGCGACAGCGGTGACCATCCGCGCCCTGCACGACGCCGTCGTGGTCCGCCTAACCCGCTAGCTGTAACGTTCGGCGTCCTTCCGTCACTAATCTCACGACGAAGGAGGTCCCAATGCTCACTCAACGCAATTTCCTCGCGGCGGCATGCCTAGCTTTAGCGGCGGCGCTTCCCCTCGCGGCCGGCGACTCGCTGTGGGGAACCGTGACCGAGGTGAAGAGCGCCGAGGTCGTGACCCTGGCATACGAGAAAGGGCAGTACCAGGTGCGTATCGTCGGCATCCAGGCGCCGAAGGAAGGCGCGCTGGCCGCGGCCGCGCGCGACTTCGTGGCCCGGCTCGTCCTCGGCAGGCACGCCCGCATGCGCCTGGAAGGACGCAACAAAGAGGGCGAGATGGTCTCGCGCCTCCAGACCGACGATCCCGAGATCGGCATCAAGGACGTCGGCTTCGAGCTCGTGCGCGCCGGGCTGGCGCAGCGCGTCTCGGGCTTCGACTACAAATATGGCCAGCTTGCGAGGGCCGAAGAAGAAGCGCGCAAGGCGGGACTCGGCATCTGGGCCACCCGCCCGAACCGGTGAGGAGACGGCCATGCGCAACCGCACGCTCTTCGTCCTCGCTCTCGTCCTCATCGCCGGCTCCGCCGCGGCGCAGCCGATCAACAGCAACCCCGACGTGAACACGTCGAAGATGGCCAACTACCAGAACGAATGCGCCATCGCCAAAGACCCGACCAACCACCAGCGGCTCTTCGCCTCGTGCAACAACTCCACCAGCGGGCTGTTTGCCGCGCGCAGCACCACCCTCGGCTCGACCTGGGTCTATCCGAATCCGTCACAGACCATCGCCGACGGCACCGCCGGCTTCGGGCCGAACGCCTGTTGCGATCCGACTCTGGCCTGGGACAACTTCGGCAATCTCTTCATCACCTACCTCGGTGAGAACGCGACGACCGGCGTCGTGTCGACCGTGGAGACGATCCTCAGCACCGACGGCGGGCAGACCTTCACCAACCTGGCCAGCTTCGGCCCGGCCAGCGTCGACCAGCCCACCGTGGCCGTCGGCGCCGGCTCGGTGTGGATCGTCTGGAACCAAGGCGGCTCGATGGTCGCGCGCGGCGCGGCCGTGACCGGCCTCGGCACGGTCGGCGCCTTCGGCGCGCTGCAGTCGATCCCCGGCACGTCCAGCTGCAGCTTCGGCGACCTGGCCATCTCGCCGGCCGGCGCAGTCGTGCAGGTCTGCGAGAGCCCGACCGGCGGCTCCGGACCGGCCAACCTACTCGTCAACATCGACGCCGACGGCCTCGGCCCCGGTCCCTTCGGCGCGGCCATCACGGCCACGTCTACGCAAGTGGGCGGCTTCCACGCCGTCCCGCCGCAGAACTCGCGCACCATCGACGCCGAGGCGGGGCTGGCTTTCGACATTGCCCCTGGGAGCCCGCACAACGGGCGGCTATATCTCGTCTACACCGACGAAAACGCCTTCCCCGACACGAAGATCATGCTGCGCTTCTCCGACACCAACGGCGCCACTTGGAGCGCTCCGCAGCAGGTCGACAACGACCCGTCCGCGCGCACGCAGTTCCTGCCCCGCGTCGCCAGCAACGCACTCTCCGGCAACGTCGCCATCTGCTGGCACGACGCCCGGAACTCGGCGACAAACACGACCATGCAGGAGTTCTGCACGATGTTCACGCGCCTGACGCCCACGCCCGTGTTCTTTGCCAACGCCCAAGTCGGCGATGGTGTCTCGAACAGCAACGGCTCGAATCCGCCCGTGACCGGACTGGCCGACATCCAGTTCGGCGACTACTCCGGCCTCGCCTACTTCCAAGGCCGCTTTCATCCGATCTGGGCGGACGACTCGAACAGCACCGGAGACAACCCCGATGGGACGACGCGCTACGACGCCTACACCGACCGCGCCGATGGTCTGCCCGCGGCGAACGAAGGCGATCCGCACATGACCACGGTCGACGGCGTGCACTACGACTTCCAGAGCGCCGGCGAATTCACCGTGCTGCGCGATGGCAGCGGCATGGAGATCCAGACTCGCCAGACGCCTGTGGCCACGGCCTCCCCTGTGACCAGCGCGCACACCGGCCTGACGAACTGCGTCAGCCTGAACTCCGCCGTGGCCGCGCGTGTGAACGGGCACCGGGTCTCCTACGAGCCGAACACCAACGGCCTGCCCGATCCTAGCGGCCTGCAGCTTCGCATCGACGGTGTGTTGACCACGCCCAGCGCCGCCGGCGTCACCCTCGGCCTCGACGGGCGCGTTGCGCGGGGACCGAACGGCAACGGCATCGAGATCGACTTCCCCGATGGCACCGTGCTAGTGGCCACACCGCTGTTCTGGACTTCGCAGAGCAAGTGGTACATCAATCTCGACGTCTTTCACACCTCGGCGCTGGAAGGCGTCATGGGCGCCCTCGCGCCCGGAAGCTGGCTGCCGTACTTCTCGAACGGCACGTCGGCGGGACCGATACCGGCGTCGCTGCATCAGCGCTACGTCGACCTCTACCAACGCTTCGCCGAATCCTGGCGCGTGACCAACGCCACGAGCCTCTTCGACTATGCGCCGGGGACGTCGACGGCGACGTTCACCGTGCGCGTCTGGCCGTCGGAGAACCCGCCGTGCACGATTCCGAAGCAGCCGACGGCCAAGCCCATGGAGCCAGCAAAGGCGAAGGAGCTCTGCAGCCGTGTCATCGGCAGGAGCCGCAACGCTGACTGCGTCGCCGATGTGACGGTCACGGGCGAGCCCGGCTTCGCCAAGCTCTATCTGATCAGCCAGCAACTCCAGCAGGGCGGTTCGGTTACGGCACTGAGTGCCGATCGCAATCCGACGCGCGCCGGTCAGCCCGCCGCGTTCACCGCGGTGGTGCAGACGCTGGCCGGCAGCGCGGCGCCGCTGGGCAGCGTGCGCTTCGGCGTCGACGGCAGCAGCGCCGGCGACCCGGTCAAGCTCGGCAAGAACGGCGTAGCCACGTTCACGACGTCGTCGCTCAGCGCCGGCCGGCACACCATTACGGCGGTGTATGACCCGGCCCAGGGAAGCGTATTCGTCGCCAGCAGCGCCCAGCTCGTGCAGGAGGTCGGCTGCGTCCAGCCGCCCTCGGGTATGGTGGCCTGGTATCCCATGGACGAGGCCTTAGGAGCATCGAGTTTGCAGGACATCAACGGCGGGAACAACGCCACGCCTTTTGCGTCGCCCGTTGGCGCCGCGCAAGGTCCTCAGCCAGTTGCAGGTGTAGTGAACGGTGCCATGACCTTTCCCAAGTTCGGCAATGGACTGAGCGGTGCCAGAGTCGCACCGTCAGGCGCATTGGCTGCCATCGGATCGGCCGACTTCACCATCGATGCATGGGTGAAATTCCCGCCTTCATCTGCTGCTGGCAAGCTTCACTATATAGTGAATAAATTAGATACGAAACAGACTAAAGGCTATTCACTCTATATTATCTCGCCGGGCATCACCGGCAATGAGCGCCTTGAGCTCAAGTGGGGCGACGGCACGATTAACCTCACCGTGCAATCCATATCGGCCATGGCATCTGACCAGTGGCACCATGTGGCAGTTACGTTTGCCCGGAACGTTGGCACCTCTGCGATGGATATCCGCTTGTTTGTGGATGGTGTCCAACAAGGCCAACAGGCAGGGAACCCCCCAACGAGTTTGGGCTCGCTGGTTAACTCGGCCTTCCTGGAAATAGGGCGGCAGCCGAGCTCTGGAGATGAACCAATTACGATCGACGAGTTGGAATTCTTCAACCGCGCCCTGACGCAGACCGAGATCCACAGCATCTTCAACGCCGGCCCGGCCGGCAAATGCAAGTGCGTCTCGCCGCCTCCAGGCATGGTCGGTTGGTGGCCAGGCGATAGCAACGCCAACGACACCGCCGGCGGCAACGATGGCACGCTCCAAGGGAACGCCACGTTCGCCAAAGGCATGGTGCTCTCGGCATTCAGCTTTGCCGCTGCGAGCGACTATGTATCCGTGCCGTCGGCGACGAACCTGAATTTTGGGCCTGCCGGGTCCGGCGGCGACATCTCCATCGATGCATGGATCGAGACGAACTCCTCAGCGACGGTTTTGCCCATCGTTGACAAGAGGGACTTGCCGGTGGATCAGTCAATCGGCTATATCTTTTTTCTCTTCAACGGCAAGCTTGCCTTCCAATTGGGAGACGGGACGTTCTTCAACTACATTAGTTCAGGGCCTGACTTGCGGGATGGGAAGTTCCATCATGTGGCCGTTACCGTCGTTCGGGCTTCGCATACCGGAGGGACGTTGTACGCCGACGGAAACGTGGTGCTGCAGTTTGATCCCACGAATCGTCCGGCGTCGCTGACAAACGACAAACCGTTGTTCATCGGCCACCATGCGGGGGACCCCACCATCGCCTTCGTCGGGCTGATCGACGAGGTCGAGATCTTCAACCGTGCGCTCTCTCACGCAGAAATCGAGGGCCTCTTCAGCGCCGGCTCGGCCGGAAAGTGCACTCAGCAGTGATCTGCGTGACCAGCTTCAAGGACCCGAATGGCAATGACGTGCAAGATCCCGGCGAATCGGCGCTCCTTGGCTCGACATTCACAGTAACAGACCAGAACGGCATCGTGATCGGCACGATCACGGCACCGGCGTGTCTGACAGTGCCCCGTCCGGGCACCTACACGATTCAGGAGCAAGCCCCGCCCGGCTGGCTGCCGACGCAGGCGAATCCCCAAACGGTAACGATCGCACC
Source organism: Thermoanaerobaculia bacterium (assembly GCA_017883235.1). Lineage (GTDB taxonomy): Bacteria > Acidobacteriota > Thermoanaerobaculia > Gp7-AA8 > Gp7-AA8 > JADGNZ01. The sequence continues at coordinate 7,930 of JADGNY010000181.1, forward strand.
GGGCCAAGTGGTGAACCTCGGCTTCGGCAATCAGCCCGTTATCCGCCGCCGCGCAGTTGTTCCTTGATCACCGCGAACCGGGAGGTCGTTCGCCGAACTGATCCTTCAGGCGTCGAACATGCGCAGGATCTCCGTCACGGAGCTCGGGACGTAGTCCGATTTGACGTAATCCCAGCCGGTCTCGCGTAGAGGTGGGGTAGCCGCGGAGGCGAGCCTAGACGAAGAGGCCGACGCCAACATCGTGAGCGATGGCGCCGTACAGGACGATGGCTACACCGAGGTAACCGTCGATGAACGTCCCGATCGCGTTTCCGACCTCGGGGTCGTTTTCCTCGAGGACCCGGCCGAGGGCCAGAGTGATTCGCTGGAAATCCCTGAGTCCCTGCTCGATCATCTCGTCGCGCTGAGCGGTCCGTTCATAAATTTCGGCGAGCTCCTCGGCGGAATGGAGATTTCTGTAGCGCGGCAGCGATTCCTGTCGTCGCAGGCGCCTGGCAGCGCGGCGGTATTTACGTCTCATCTTCCCCGTCAGGAATGTGTTCACCGGCGAATCGGGGGCTCGTTCGGCGCGCTGCAACACGTCGAGGACCTCGTGCATCAGCGTCAGGGCACGTTCCGGTGCAGTAAGGGTTTTCATGACCGTCGATGGAACCCGGGCGCACGCATAGGCGCGCCCGGGTTCACTGCCTCCTTATGTTTTACGCTATCAGTGGGTGGACGTTACGGGGGCGGGTGCCGGTGCCGGTGTCGGAGCGGGCGTTTGAGGGGGCCTGCGTCGTCTTCTTACGGCGCGACACGGCCTTCAAGCGTTTGACTTCCTCCACCTGGGGCACCAGGTCGGCGTTGACCGGGTTCCGTGCGAGCTGCGACCCGAACGAGTACGCCTGGGACGCGATGAACGCGAGCTGTTCGCGGCGGACCAGATTGGCCCCTTCGATGCCCTTGAGGAACGAGCGGATTTCATCGGCGACGAGGTTCCAGCGGACAGAGACGCTCTGAAGCTGGAGAACGTCGACGAGCGGCTGGCCTACAGCCTGCGCCACCATGTCCGACGAGCCGATCACACTGATCGACGCGTCGACCACCGGGGCCGGCTGCTTGCTGGCCCGCCGTTTGAGCTGGGTCCGCTGCGCTTTCGAGAGCGGCGTCACGTCGCCGATCTGTGAGCGCAGCGTGCGGATTTGCTCGATGACCGCTTCGGGCGTCAGTTTCTCCGGGGTGGGGGAAGGGGTACCGGGAGTGTTGTTATCGACAGGGGTAGCCATGACATTTTCTCCTTACGCGAGCTGTCAGGCCGGAGGTTGCGTTCACGACTCGTCGACAAGTGCGAGCGGCCACCGGCTGGAAGTCGCGGCGACGCGCCGATACTTCCGGTTGATGTTTTCCCGAGGCGTGTACACACCTCGAGAGCCCGCGGCAGGAGGAGATAACTCAACTCCCGCGCCGGTACAGGTCTGATGTGCTTTTCCAGCACGCCCGTACCGCCGACAG
>JADGNY010000092.1 GCA_017883235.1 Thermoanaerobaculia bacterium
CGATGGTCAGTACGATAAAGATTAAGTCCCACATGATTGTCTCCGTCTCTAGAAGGTGTAAAGGGCGCCCACGCTGAATGTCGACTGGTTGTGGTCGCCTTTGCCGAAAATCGAGTGGTCAGAGTGGTCGAAGCGAACTTCCGGCCGGAACAGCAAGTGCGAGAGGGTATTGCTTTTTGGAAACGGCTTGATAGCTACTCCTATGGTGGCTTCATCGTATCCGGAGCTAATAGGTGCGCCGGTGGAGAAGCCATTGGCGGAGTCTCTGTACCATTCGAGCCGCGTGTTCAGTGTAAATCGCGGCTCAAACGCGTAACTTACGTAGCCAGCTGCACCGCCCCATTGTTTGGCACCAGCCGGTAAACCGGGTATATGCGGTGTCTCAACGTAGTCAAAGCCCGCGCCAAGGCTCAGTTTGTCGTTGACCTTGTGAGTGACGACCAGATCCAGGGCGGTCCACCAGTTGCTCTTGTCGCCTGGAGGCAGACCCTTTCCGACGCCCGCCGGAAACTCCGGGCCTTCCGTCATCACGAAAATGACGGAAGTCCTGTCGCTCAGCGTATAGGTCACGCGACCCAGGAAGTCCGGAGCATTGTTGGCGTCATGCAAGGACTGGTTCCAGCCACGCGTTAACCCGGCGTCGAACGTCCAATGGGGATTCAGAACCCAGGTAACCAAAGCGCCCGTCTGCGTCCCCGGCTCGGCGTAGAGAAACTGGTAACTATAAGAATAGAGTGCCCTGGCCGGATCGCCGAAAGCGCCGTAGATATTTGCGCTGAATTGCTCGAAGCCTGCCAGCTCGATCCATTTGCCTACCCGCAGTCGTAACTGCGTGTCAGCGAGGGTTACGTCTACATAGGCTTGGAGAAGGTCCCATTGATTGCGACCCGTCTGCGCATCCCCCATTCCATTGGAGTGGATGAACGCGGCATCCGCGCCATAGATGCCTTCCAGGTGAAAGCCCATGTCAAACTGCTTCTTCGTCGGATCGACCGTTCGCTCGGCGTTCAAGCTGATTTTGTCGAGGTTGACCTTGTTTTTCAGGCCGTAAAAAATGAAGGTTGGGCCGTCGTTAGAGCCCGGCGACGTGAAGTCATACATGTAGCCGCCTTCGACATAACCGTAGATGTTCACCCCGGTCTTTTTCAAAGGTGCGGCCAGTCCTGCCTTGTCCAGAACGCTCATCAACGGCCCAAGCGATGGTTCAGTCGCTGACGGAGGCGCAGCCGCTGGCGACTTTGCGTCCTGGGTTTCCTTGTTGTCCGGCAGTGCGGAGCTCGCGGGGGCCTGAGCTGGTGGAGTCGCCGCCGGTGTCTGTTCACCGTTAGGCGTGAAGTCCGCGAACGCGAACGGCTGTGGCTTCGGCGCCGCCTCGGCGGGCTTGGCGGCTGTGCTGTCACCCTGAGCGCTAGCTGCCTCCGGCGGAATGCAGCTCGGTTCCCCGGCTCTCGCTGCGATCGCGACGAGAAGAAGGATGATGACCGAAAAATAGATGACGATGTTGTCCCGCTTACCGCTTCCCATGTACCTGGCTCCCTTTCAAGAGGTTGTCTCCTGTGCAACCGACGTCATCGCGCGTGATTGCGCGCTCGCTCGTCCGTGGTGACGACCACGAAGCTCCAGAAGAGCCCACGGTGCTGCGTTCCTGATGCTCTTCACTTGCACGCGAGTTGATAACAGCGCCGCGCGAGGCCGGTCCGCACGAAAGTCCAAGGAAGGGCGGAAGAAGCGCGAAAGAATCCGTAAGAATCTCGAAAGAATCCGGAAGAATCTCGAAATGTTTGTCTGCGTCCGCGTGGAAGGTCCGCCCGGCTGCGGTATCGTCTTCCGCTGATGAACCAAGCAGGTGAGGCCCCGCACGGTCACGACGCTGTTCGCTCCGCGCCGCTTCTGCTGCTGGCCCTCTCCGCGCTCGGCGTCGTCTTCGGCGACCTGGGTACCAGTCCGCTCTACGCACTGCAGGAGGCGTTTCACGGCGCTCGCGGCGTCACGCCCACGCGGGAGAACGTCCTCGGCATCGTGTCGCTGTTTCTCTGGGCGCTCATCCTCATGGTGAGCGTCAAGTACGTCGCCGTGCTCATGCGCGCCGGCAACCGTGGCGAGGGGGGCATCCTGGCGCTGCTGGCCTTGCTCACCGGCGACAAGTCCACGCCCACCCGCCGCGGCGCCGTCTTCGTCACGCTGGCGCTGGTGGGCACGGCCATGCTCTACGGCGACGGCATCATCACGCCGGCGGTGTCGGTGCTCAGCGCCGTGGAAGGTTTGCAGGTGGCGACGCCGGCCCTCGGCCCGAGCGTGATCCCGATTACCGTCTGCATTCTCGTTCTGTTGTTTGCCGTCCAACCGTTCGGATCGGGCCGCGTCGGCGTTCTGTTCGGGCCCGTCCTGGCAACGTGGTTCGTCGTCATCGCCATCCTCGGCGCCGTGACCCTGGCCTCGAATCCGGCCGCGCTCGCGGCGGTCAACCCGATCTATGCCGTCCGCTTCTTCGCGAACAACGGGGCACGCGGGTTCTTCGCACTCGGCGCAGTCGTCCTCTGTCTGACCGGAGGCGAAGCGCTCTACGCGGATATGGGCCACTTCGGTCCGCGGCCGATCCGCGCCGCCTGGTATTACCTTGCGCTGCCGTCTCTCATCCTCAGCTATCTCGGCCAGGCTGCGATGCTGCTGCGCAATCCAGGCGCGGCCGCACGGCCGTTCTACTCCTGTGTTCCGTCGAGGTTCCTCTACCCGATGGTGGTTCTGGCAACGCTGGCCACGATCGTGGCCTCGCAAGCGCTCATCTCCGCGGTCTTCTCGCTCACTCGGCAGGCGGCGCAGCTCGGGCTTAGTCCCCGCGTGCAGATCGTTCAGACCTCCGGCTCCGTCATTGGGCAGATCTATCTTCCCGCGCTGAACTGGGTGCTGATGTTCGCCACCGTGGCCATTGTGCTGGCCTTCCGCTCGTCCGACCGTCTGGCCGCGGCATTCGGGCTGGCCGTGTCGACGACGATGGCCATCACCACGCTGCTCTTCGCCGCGGTAGCGCGGCTGCGCTGGCATTGGCGATGGATCGCGGTCATTGCGGTCGCGGGCACTTTCCTCATCGCCGACATCGCCTTCGTCGTGGCGAACGCGTTCAAGTTCCTCGACGGCGGCTGGCTGCCTCTGTTGATCGGCGCGTTCGTCTACCTGCTGATGAGCACATGGCAGGCCGGCCGGTACATGCTCGCCGCCTGTACTCGCGAGGGTGCGATGCCTCTGGAGGGGTTTCTCAAGAGCCTCGCCCGCCACCAGCCGCACCGTGTGCGCGGAACGGGCGTGTTCCTCGCCGCCGACAACGACGGCGTGCCGATCGTGCTCCTGCACCACCTCAAGCACAATCAAGTACTGCACGAGAACGTGGTGCTTCTGACGATCACAACCGAGGAGGTGCCGAAGGTCAAGAAGGAGGAGCGCGTTCACGTCGAGACGCTCACCCTCGGCTTTCATCGCGTGGTGGGACGCTACGGCTTCATGGAGGAGCCTAACGCCCCTCACGTGCTCGAGCGCGCGCGCCAGCTCGGCATCCCCATCGATCCTGACCGGACGACGTACTACCTCGGCCGTACGACCATCGTGCCTCCGGACAGCAAGCGAACGTCTTTGATGACCCGCCTGCGCATCCGCCTTTTCGCGCTGATGAAGCGCAACGACCGCAGTGCCACGCTCTACTTCCACATCCCGCCGAACCGCGTCGTGGAATTGGGCACGAGGTTCGAGCTTTAGGCCGGCACGGCCGGCTGCGCTGGTTGCCCAAGGCTCGGCCACCGTCTTCGCTCCATCGTTCTGCCGCGCAGACTCCTAACGAGCCTTCCTTTTACTCGCGGCTCCTGATGAACAGCGCCGGTGCCAGGATCCAGGCGATCAGGAGTACGCAGCGGATTCCGCCATTGGCCGGCGAGCCGAGTAAAGCGAACCAGGGCCGGCCGGACATCGTCGTGACCGTGATCTCCGTGGCGATGCAGAGCAGCACCCAGGTCGTGCCGGCGAGGAGTGCCTGATCGAGCGTGGTCTCGGAGGCGGCCAGCCTGATGAACGCCGCCGCCATCGCCAGAATCGCCGCCACCTTGATGATCACGCTGGCCACCGGCGAGATCACGTCGATCCTCTGATGAACGGCGGCGGCGAGCAGCGCCGCGACGATCCAGAATGCGACGATCAGCGCGGCTCTCGTCACCGCATGATGCTTCCGCTGCGCGAAACGTGGCGTGAACGAGCGAGTCATGGTGGTGGTCATGCCGACCTCCTGACTCGTTCAACGCACGGCCCTCGGACACGTCCTAAAGAAGTGCGAAGCGGCACCGTGGTAAAGGGCTAAGAGTGGATGAAGAGTTTCGAAAGACGGGTGAGTCAAAGGCTTTCACCACAGAGGCACAGAGGACACAGAGAGAGAGAGGACGAAGGCGGAAAGATGAAGGATGAATCAAACAGCGCATTCATCCTTCATCCTTCAGATTTCATCCTTTGCTCTCTGTGTCCTCTGTGCCTCTGTGGTGAAAGCCTTTACCTACAGCACGCGAATCGGCAGAACCATGGCCTGGATGCCGGCGAACTGCAGCCGCCGCTGAATGGCGTGGGGCGTCTCGTTATGGAGCAGCCGGTGATACCACTTCTCTTCCTTGAAGATCAGGCGGCCGGTGAAGAAGATGGCGCGCGGAAATTCCTTCGACACCTCGATGCAGATGGCCTCGACCGTCTCCACCGCCTCGGTGCCGATGGCCATCCGATAATCGGCGCGGAAACCGTGACCTTGCGCCCAACGCACGTACTCGAGCAGATTCTCCTCGGTGCTCGTTTGCAGACGATCGAGCTCCTCGACACCCTTGAAGTTGCCGGAGTCGACCACCGCCGCCGAGACGAAAACGAATTGTTTGAAGTAATTCGGAAAGGCCTTGTGAATCGACAGGATCTGATGAAGTCCGAATCCCGAGAACGAGGAGATGCTGATCACAGCGGTAGGCGCATTCGATTCCAGCTCCGAGGGGACTACCGGCCCGGGTCTCTGTTCAGGAAGCGGCACCGTGGTCAGAATGTCGTCGAGCCGCCGAAGGCCGGCGCGAACCTCGTCGTAGTGACGACGGATGGCGAAGCAGAGGGCGATGAGAGCTCCCGTGATGACCACCGTCACCCAGCCGCCCTGTGAGAACTTCTCGAACGTCGTGATGACGAGAATGCTGAGACACATCACCAGTCCCGTGCCGTGAATGGAGAGCTGGCTCTTCCACTTCGGCTCTTTCTCGCGGTCTTTGATCCAGTGCCGCGCCATTCCCAGCTCCGTCAGGGAGAAGGTAATGAACACGTTGATGGAGTACATGACGACCAGCGTGAGGATGTCCCCTCGGGTGTACAGCAGCGCGGCCGCGGCGGCGAGACCCATCATGTAGACGCCGTTCTTGGTGACGAGCCGGTCGGATAGCTGGCTGAAGCGGTGCGGCATCCACGAATCGAGCGCCATGTTGCTGAGAACGCGCGGACCGTCGAGAAAGCCCGTCTGCGCCGCCACGAAGAGAAGCGCGGCTTCCGCCACGAGAGTGAGGATGACAAAGGACATTCCGGCAGAGAACGGTCCGAGGTGCCAGCGGCCGAACAGGTTCGTCAGCAGCACCGCATTCATCGTCTTTCCCTCCGCCGGCACCGAATTCGTGAGGAGATAGGCGAACATGATCCCGCCCGCGGTGAAGGCCAGCGAAACGGCCATCAGTGCCATGGTCCGCTTCCCCGTGCGGACGCGCGGCTCGCGGAGCATCGACACACCGTTGGAGACCGCTTCGATTCCCGTGTAGGTGCCGCCGCCGAGCGAGTAGGCGCGCAGGAGGATGAGCATGAGCGGCAGGAAGCCGATGGTGCTCATGGAATGGCTGTAGTCCATGTGCGCGTCGTGAAAGACCTTCGGCAGACCCGTTACGTGCGAGCCGATCGCGTAGACGATCGCGAACACGTGCGTGACGATGAACAGCACGAAGATCGGCGCCAGGATATTCACCGATTCCTTGACGCCGCGCAGATTCAGAACGACGAGGATCAGAAGGATGATGAATTCCGTGAGCAGTTTGTAGGGGGCCGCCGCCGGCGGAAGGAAAGACCAGAGCTGATCGCAACCGCTGGCAATCGATACCGTGATGGTCAGGACATAATCGACGAGCAAGGCGCAACCCGATACGACGCCGACGCGGCTCCCGAGCAGCTTCGTTGCCACGAGGTATCCGCCGCCACCGCCGGGAAAGTGTTGAATGAGGTTCGAGTAGGCGATCGAAATGACCGCGATGGTCACCGCGGTCATGGCCACGAGCATGATCGACAGGTGCGAGTGGGGCCCGAGTGCCTTGTAGGCCTCTTCGGGGCCGTAGGCTGACGACGACAGCCCATCCGCGCCGAGCCCCACCCATGCCAGAAACGCCACGAGAGAAACGTGGTGAAAGATCTTTGGATCACTCACGTCCCGCGGCGGACCGACGATCATCCGCCGCACGCGTTGAATCGCCGATTTCTCCGGATGAAGGTCGCTCACGTTCGAAAAGTCAGAAGGCAGAGGGCAGAAGGCAGAAGGCTACACCAACTTCTGCCCTCTGCCTTCTGCCTTCTGCCCTCTTACTTTCCCCTCCATTTCTTGATCAGGGACACGAAGATTGCGATGAGTTCGGTTGTCTCCGTCCTCAGCGGTTGGAGCTTCTGCGGGGTCATAAACTTCGCACCTTCTACGATTTCCAGCCAATAGAGTGTCTCTTCCAGTTCCATCAGGCCGCCGTTTAGTTTGGCAACGTACTCGCTCTTCGATCTGGCACGCAACGCTTCGCGAAAGTGAGCGCCGGGCGATGTCCCTGACCTCAGAAGTTGCCTCGCGATCACGTCCGCGGTGCGATTGGATGGCAGCGCAGAGGAAAGCCGGATCACGCGAAGTGCAAAATCACGAGTTCGTTCAACAAGGTCCATTGCCGCCTCTACTTCTGCCTTCTGCCCTCTGCCTTCTGCTTTTCAAATCGGCTCGGCAATGAAGCGATACCCCACCCACGGCTCGGTGATGATGTAGCGCGGCTCGGATGGATTCGGCTCGATCTTCTTGCGCAGGGAGCTCATATGGACGCGCACGGTATCGGCGCTCGTGCTTGGGGCGGAGCGCCAGACGCGGGCGATGATCTGTTCGATGAACATCGGTTTGCCGGCGTTCGTGGCCAGCACTTCGAGGAGTGAGAACTCGGTCGGGGTGAGGCGCACTTCACGACCGCTCTGTATGACGCGGCGGCGATCGATCTCGATGGTCAGGTCGGGGAAGGTGAGCGTGGTCGACGGCGGTGCGGTGCGCCGCAGTTGGGCGCGCACGCGCGCCAGGAGCTCGGCCATCGAGAAGGGCTTGGTCACGAAATCATCCGCGCCGAGGTCGAGGGCGCGGACCTTGTCCGGATCGGCGCCGCGGACGGAGAGGACGATGATCGGAGCGCGCGACGTGGCCCGGATGCCGGCGATGAGCTCGAATCCATCCGAGCGTGGCATGGCCAGATCGGTGAGGATCAGGTCAGGGACGTGCGACTGAAACGCGCTCATCCCCTCGGTGCCGTCGGCCGCGGTCACCGTGGCGTAACCGGCGGCGCGCAGCTCCTTCGACAACGAATCGCGGATGGCCGGATCGTCGTCGACGATGAGGATGACGTTCGAGATGGTCATGAGCGTTCCTCGGGCGGCAGCAACGCCGCTTGAAGATCGACACGCGCGATCGTACCGCCGCCGGGCCGCGGTGCCAGGCCGACGCTTCCGCCGTTCGCGGCGGCCAGACCGCGCGCGATCTCCAGGCCGAGGCCGCGTTGCGCGAGATCGGTCGTCTCCGTGGCAACATTCCCGTCCGCATCGACCACCCCGGGCGGCATGCCGGGACCGCGATCGAGGATCTCGATGCGCATCTTGTCGGGATCGAAAGGATGCTTGCGCGCTACCAGCTCGATCGCCGCATTCGGTGGCGAGACGCGATGCGCGTTCTCGACGAGGTTGACCAGGATCTCCAGCGCCAGCGACGGATCGACGTTGGCGTCGGGGCAATCCGGTTCGACGTGAACGGTGATCGGCCGCGAGCCGAAGACGATGGGGAGATTCTCCCGGGTGGCGCGGAAGAGATCGGCGGGCGGCGTCGGCTCGCGATGCGGCTTTGCCTTTCCCGCTTCCAGCCGCGCCATGGCCAGGAGGTTGTCGATGCGCCGCCGCAGCCGCGCGGTTTCTTCGGTGATGGCCGCCACGTCGTCGAGCAGCTCAGAGTCGGCTCCGGCGCGGCGGCGGATCGATTCGGTCCGGATCGACACCGCCGTGATCGGCGTGGTCAGGTCGTGCGAGATGGCCCGGAGCAGCGAGGTCTTGAGCGACTCGCTTTCGCGCAGCGCCTGTATGTGCGCGTTCTCTTCCATGAACCGCTCCCGCTCCACCGCCAGCGCAACCAGCCGCGATGCGGATACGAGCGCTTGCTGCGATGCCTCGGTACCGCGCGCCACCAGCGCGCCGGTGGTCTTCCCGCCGACGATGAGCGGCAGGTAGACGTCGCGGCCGAGAGGCGAGGGGAACTCCAGCGGTTCCTTGTGCCGCCCGACGCCGGCGATCAGATCTTCGATCTCGTCCGGCTTGTCACCGCTCCACGAGATCACGTTCTGCCGGAACGGGCTGCCGTCGAACAGAACGAGCCCGCCCGCGCGCGCGCCGAGAAGTTGCAGCGCCCGTCCGGCCGCCTCGCCGAGAGCGCCGACGCGGTTGGTGGCGGTGAAGAGATCGATGCTCAATCCGTAGAGCGTCTCCAGCTCCATCCGCCGCTGCTCCGCTTTCTCCGCCTGCACCCGCGCCGCGGCGACGAGGCGGTTCACAGTCACCGAGGCCACGAGAAAGGCCACCAGCGCAAACCAGTTTGCCGGCTCGGCGATGGTGAAGGTATAGAGCGGCGGAAAGAAGAAGTAGTTGTAGCAGAGCGTCGCCACGACCGACGACACGCTTCCCGCCAGCAACCCTCCCCAGACCGAGATGAGAAGGACGGCGATGAGATACGCGAAGCCGACCGTATTGGGATTGAGCCGCAACGCGCTGCCCGCCGCGGTGACGAACGCAAGCAAGCCGAGCGCGGCGATCCAGGTGAGCAGTCGGTTGGTTCGGCGCATCAGGTGCAGGGTAGTGAAACACAGGATGGACGGGAGGGCGATTAAAGATGGATTAAGAAGACCGAGCGTAGAATCCGCCGATGACGGTTGATCAGGTGCTCTCATCCGATCCCGAGGTTCAGGGTGGTGCCGTCGTTTTCGCCGGCACGCGGGTTCCGCTGAAGAATCTCATCGACTACCTGGAGGCCGGCGACTCTCTCGAAGAGTTCCTCGACGATTTTCCGTCCGTGACTCGCGAGCAGGCGGTCGCGGTGCTCGATCTGGCGAAAGAAGTATAAATGTGTGCCGCAACCTTCCGAGCGCTTCGCCGCGGAGCGGCGCATTTTGCCGGCGAAGCCGGCGAGAGATCGTAGCCCCCGGCTCTTCAGCCGGCCGATAGCGCTACAATCCCGGCAATCAAGCAAGCGAGACAGCGTCTCATCAAGGTGCAGATGACTGCATCCGAGGTGCCAGGGGAAGCCGTCTCGTGGGGGCGGGCGCATCCAGTCGGTTGCCGTAAACGTATCTCATTCGTTGTTCAAACAAAATTAGGAGGAGAGTTCCATGAATAGTCGTGATCTGGCCAAGTATCTCGTTCTCGGTAGTGTCATCGCCGGCCTCAGCGCCGGTACCAACCTGCGCGCCGACCAGGTGAAGGCGAACGCGCTCTCGTTCAACCAGGCCACGTCGCAGGCCGTCCAGATGGGCACCGACACGACCAAAGCGTCCGACAAGCATGCTTGCAAAGGCCTGAATGGTTGCGAGGGCCTGGGTGCCGACGGCAAGAACGCCTGCAAAGGCCAGGGCTCCTGCGCCTCGAAGGAGTACAAGCATTCCTGCGCCGGCAAGAATGCCTGCAAGGGTCAGGGCCAGGGTGGCAAGAACGAATGCAAAGGCAAGGGTACCTGTGCCGTTCCGCCGAAGGCTTCGTAACGAGCTCGATTCCCGAGGACAGGCGTCGCCCGGCGCCTGTCCTCCACATCCAACGGACATCCAATGAACCGATTCAACTTCCCTGACCTCGGTATCGGCGTGGGGCTGCGCACCGTTCATTTCAAGCACATCCTGGGGTCGCAGCCCGACGTCGATTGGTTCGAGGCCCTCTCCGAAAACTACATGGACACGGGCGGCCGCCCGCGCTACGTGCTCGAGAAGGTCGCCGAGCGCTACCCGATCGTGCTGCACGGCGTTTCGCTCTCCATCGGCGGCACCGACCCGCTCGATTTCGACTATCTCCGGAAACTGAAAGCGCTGGCCAGGTCCGTCAACGCGCGCTGGATCTCCGATCACCTCTGCTGGACCGGCGTCAGCGGCCGCAACGTCCACGATCTCCTGCCGATGCCCTACAACGCCGAGTCGCTGCGGCATACGGCCGAGCGCGTGAAGATCGTCTCCGACTTCCTGGAGACGCCGCTCGTCGTCGAGAACCCGTCGTCCTACGTCGAGTTCACGACCTCGACGATGACGGAGTGGGATTTCCTGGCGGAGCTGGCTGCCGAGAGCGACTGCGGGCTGCTGCTCGACGTGAACAACATCTACGTCAGCTCGTTCAACCACAGCTTCGATCCCAACGTCTACGTCGATGCCATCCCCGCCGACCGCGTCGTTCAGGTTCACCTCGCGGGGCACCAGAACCACGGCACGCACATCATCGACACGCACAACGACTTCGTCATCGACGAGGTGTGGTCGCTGTACGGCCGCGCCTGCGCGCGCATCGGCGACGTCTCGACGCTGATGGAGTGGGATGCCGACATCCCCGACTTCGAGACCGTGCACGCCGAGGCGCGGAAGGCGGAGGCGTTCCGCGGGAGTCGGGAGTCGGGGGTCGGGGGTCGGAGCGACGGCCTCGATCAACGAGAACCGACAACCGATAACCGACAACCGGATGAGGCGGAGGTGGCCTATGCCGCTGTCTGATGCTGAGACCGGGAGTCGGGAATCGGGAGTCGGGGGTCGGAGTAAAAACCTCGATCTGCGACCTACGATATTCTCCGACCCCCGACCCCCGACCCCCGATCCCCGGTCTGAGGTCGTACTAGGCGCCTTACAGGAGTGGATGCAGTCGGTGGTCACGCATCACGGCGACGTCTACGAGGCGGCGGAAGAAGCATCGATCGGCGTCGAAACGGTCATCCTCCCCTCGGCCACTCTGCAGCCGATCCAGCGTGTCGGCATCTACCACAGCATGTACATGCTGCGGATGATCGAGGCGCTCGGCGTCGACTACGGCGCGCTGGCCAACATCCTCGGCGAGGAGACGTTCGAGGAGCTGGTCCGTGCGTACGTGCTGCGCTTTCCTTCGCGCAGCTACACATTGAACCGGCTTGGCGACGCGCTGCCGGAGTTCATCGCCACGTCGAAACTGTTGAAGGGCCGGGTTTTTCTGCGCGATCTGGCAAGCCTGGAGCTGGCCATGACGCAGGTCTTCGACGAAGCCGAAACCGAGCCGCTGCCGGGCGATGCCGTCTCCTCGATCGCCCCCGAGCAGATCGCCGGCGCGCGCATCGTCCCGATTCCCGCTCTGCGCCTGGTGTCGGCCGATTACGACGTCAATGAAGCGTTCCAGGCCTGGCGGGAGGAGCGCGCCATCAAGCCGCGCCGCGGGAAGACATGGATCGCCGTTCACCGGCGCGACTACGGCGTTTTTCGCATGACGCTCACGCGCGAGGCGTTTGCGTTCCTCGGGTTTCTCATCGCCGGTGAGACGATCGGAAGCGCGATCACGATGTTCCATCGACGCTTTCGCCGCCTGCCGGAGCAGAATGAGCTGTTTACCTGGTTCCGCGACTGGAGTGCCGCGGGCCTGTTCGCCGCGATCGAGGTCGACTAAGGAGGCTCATGTTCCGCACACTGGTCCGCTGGTATGACCTGGCCATGTCGCGTTGCTTCGACAGGCTGCGCAGCCCGCTCCTGCTGCTGCTTCGACTCGTATTCGGTTGGGGGCTCTTCCAGACCGGGAAAGGGAAGCTGGAGAACATCGGCCGTTTCATCGACTTTCTCACGCACCTGCACATCCCGATGCCGGCCGCGAACGCCTACTTCGTCGCCTCGCTCGAATGCGCCGGCGGCCTGCTCCTTCTCCTCGGTCTGGCCTCCCGCCTGATCTGTATCCCCCTGACGGTCAACTTCATCGTCGCCTACCTCACCGCCGACCACGACGCCGTCGTCAACTTTTTCAAGGACCAGGACGCCTTCACCAGCGCCGCCCCGTTCCTCTACCTGCTCGTCTCCCTCCTCGTCCTCGCCTTCGGCCCCGGCTTCTTCTCGATCGATGAAGTGATCGGGCGGATGCGTAGACGGAAGGCGTGAACTGAGTCTCGGGGGGTGTACCATCCCTTCATGCGCCTCACCGCGGGATGGCTGCTGACTCTCAGCATCGCTCTGCTCTTCGCGGACGCATTCACGGCCTCCCGGATGGCTCAGGCATGCTGCTGTGCCGGCATGGCGAATTCGTGCCCTCTCAAACAGGCCAGTCACCGCTCATGTGACCAAGGCCGTACCTGCTCGATCGGGCCGTCGGACGCGGGCACGGTCGCGCAGTCGTTGCGCACGCAGGAAAACAGGGAGCCATCGACGCTGACCGGGTATCACTTTCGAGCATGCACACCTTCAGTGGCGCGGTTCTTTACGCCTTCGTCAGACTCTGATCCGAATGCGTTGAACACCCCTCCAGAGGTCCCGCCCCCTCGAAGCGCCTGAATCTCATCCTTCGACACTGAGATTCCGCACCGAGGAGGTTCTGATGGTTCCCTCTTCGCGCGTGAGTGCGCGACGCTTTCTCTTCTTCATCCTCATCGTTCTGCTCTTTGCGTGCACTGCCGCCGCCACGATTTTCGGGACGATCCGCGGCGCGGTGCGCGATGTCCAGGGTCGTCCAGTGGCTGGCGCCGAGGTAACGCTGCAATCGCAGACGGCGCAGTGGAGCCGCGCACTGAAGACTGACGCGAACGGCGCGTTCTCCTTCGCCGCCGTGCCGTTCGGCTCCTACAAATTGCTGGTGCAGGCCACCGGTCTCGCCTCTTCCGCACGCACGCTCGTCCTCAATTCGGGAGCGGTGCTGAACGTAGCGATCGACTTATCGCTTGCGGCGGTGACCGAGGAAGTGAACGTGACGGCCGCGGCGGCCGATGTCGATCCACGCTCGTCGACGACACAGAGCACCGTGAGCCGGCAAGCGATCGCCGAGACGCCCGGCGCCGACCGATCGAACAGTCTGGCCATGATCACCGACGTCGTTCCCGGTGCGTACATGGTCCACGATCAACTGCATATCCGCGGCGGCCATCAGATCGAGTGGATGATCGACGGTGTGCCGGTGCCGAACACGAACATCGCCAGCAACGTCGGCCCGCAGTTCGACCCGAAAGACATCGATTCTCTCGAGGTACAGCGGGGCGGCTACTCGGCCGAGTATGGCGATCGTACGTACGCCGTCTTAAACGTCATCCCGCGCTCCGGCTTCGAGCGCAGCAACGAAGGACACGTCCTCCTCAGCTACGGAACCCGGAGAAGTACCAACGATCAACTGAACCTCGGCAGCCATACCGAGCGCTTTGCCTACTACGTCAGCGCCAACGGCAATCGGACCGACGCGGGATTGGAGACGCCGGCCGCCCGGATCATCAACGACAGCGCCAGCGGGTATGGCGGTTTTGCTTCACTGATCTTCCTTCCAAACGCCGTCGATCAGTTTCGCCTGGTTACCTCGGCCCGCGCCGATCGCTACGACATCCCGAATGACGAAGACCTCCAGGCCTCGGGGGTGCGTGACCGCGAGCGGGAACACGATACGTTCGTCAATCTCTCGTGGGTGCGCACGCTCTCTCCCGATTCGCTGCTCACCGCCGCCCCGTTCTTCCACGCGAACACCGCGCGCTTCGATGGTGGCGCGGAAGATCCGATCGTGACCACGGATCACCGTGCTTCCCGCTACGCCGGAGGCCAACTGCGTTACGCCCTCACGATCGGCAGCCACGAGACCCGCATCGGCGCATTCGCGTTCAGCGAGCGCGATTCCACGCTCTTCGGCCTGCGGGCGAACGACGGCAGCGGTGTGGCGTTGTCGCAGAGCGAGAAGGTCAGCGGAAACGTGGAGTCGGCCTTCGCCGAGGACCAGTACAACGTCTCTTCGGGGCTCACGGTGAGAGCGGGAGTGCGCTACACGCGCTTTCGCGCCGGCCTGCATGAGTCGGCGCTCAGTCCGCGTGTCGGTGCATCGATCCACCTGCCCGGCACGAGCGCCGTTCTTCGCGCGTCCTACGGCTCCTATTATCAGGAGCCGCCGCTCTCGACCGTCTCCGGTCCGCTCCTCCAGTTCGCGCTCGATCAGGGGTTCGGCTTCCTCCCGCTGCACGGCGAGCGCGATCGCCAGGCCGAAATGGGGATCGGAATCCCCGTCGCCGGATGGACCCTCGATGCCGCGGCATTCCGCACGAACGCCCGCAACTTCTTCGATCACGACGTTCTCGGAAGCTCGAACATCTTCTTCCCGCTGACGATCGACCGCGTCTTCATCCGCGGCTTCGAGACGACGGTGCAGTCTCCTTCACTCGCCGGCCGGGCCCGCGTTCACCTTGCCTACTCGCATCAGACGGTCGAAGGAGAGGGCGGCGTCGCCGGCGGACTCACCGACTTCACGCCGCCGGAAGCGGGTCGTTTCTTCCTCGATCATGACCAGCGAGACACGCTCAGCGCCGGCACGACCGTGCAGTTGCCGCGCGCCTTCTGGATCGGCGAAAATCTCAGCTACGGTTCCGGCTTCCTCAATGGCGATGGCCCCGCGCACCTTCCGAGCCACACGACGATCGACCTCGCTGGCGGCACCCGCTGGAACCTCTGGTCATTCAAGCTGACCGCCGTCAACCTGTTCGACAAACGCTACCTGCTCGACCGGAGCAACACGTTCGGGGGAACGCATTACAACGAAGCACGCGTGATGTCCGTCCAGGTCGATCGGAGGTTCGGCTACTGATCGCGGCCGGGGAGAAGACATTCTCGACGAATTGGATGATGGGGACCGCGTCCCGGCCCCTCGCCGGCGGAACGCTGGCGTTTCGAACAGGCGCTCATCCGAGAACATTGCCGGGAGCGAAGGGCGGTCCAGTCACCAGAGTGGCGACGCGTACGAGATCGGGCCACTCGTTGGAAACGGCTTCATACTGGCGCGGCCTTCGCGTTTGAATCCTGGTCGATGTCAACGATCCTCGAACTGAAGAACGTCTCGGTCACGCTCGATCACCACGCGATCGTGCGCGACATCAGCTTCGCTATCGAAGATGGTGAAAACATCGCCATCATCGGTCCGAACGGTTCGGGTAAGACCGTGCTCCTGAAAGCGATCCTCAATCTCGTGCCGTACGAAGGCGAGATCATCTGGCGGCCTGGAACGACCGCCGGCTATGTTCCCCAGAAGATCGATGCCGACCGCAGCGTCCCGCTGAATGTGCGCAATCTTCTCGTGTCCAAGGCACACATCATCGGCAAAGGCGAAAAGGAGATCGCGGAAGCGATCCGCCGCGTTGGACTGAGCAAGGAATCCGTTGCTACGCCGATCGGACACCTCTCCGGCGGTCAGTTTCAACGCGCGCTCATCGCGTTCGCGCTGCTCGGCGAGCCGGACATCGTTCTCTTCGACGAGCCAACGGCGTCGATGGACGAGCCGGGAGAAGAGCAGATGTACGCGCTGCTCGACCGCCTCAGAGCGGAAGCGGGAATCACCGCGGTGGTGGTATCGCACGACCTGTCGTTCGTCTATCGCCACGCCGACAAAGTGCTCTGTCTCAATCGATCGGGACTCTGTTTCGGTGTGCCCGCGGGCGTGCTCACTCCGGAGCTGCTGGCCACGCTGTTCGACGCCCCGACGTTCTATGGACACACGCACTCATGATCGCCAGTTCCTTTTTCGCTGTCGTTCTCGGGCTGGCATCCGCTCTCGTTGCGGGACTGGTGGGCAGCTTCGCTCTGATGAAACGGATCACGCTTGCCGGCGACGTGATCTCGCATCTGGCCCTGCCCGGACTCGGCCTGGCGTTTCTCTGGCACTTCCCGCCGCTGGCCGGCGCCGCGGCGACGCTGGCCATCGGCATCGTTCTGATCGATCAACTGCAGCGCCGGAGCGGCCTCATCGCCGAGTCAGCGATCGGCGTCGTATTCGTCGCGGCGCTGGCGGCCGGAACGCTGGTAACGCCGACCGAGGACCTCATCGACGCTCTATTCGGCGGATTCGGCGAGATCACTGCCGCCGGATTCGTGCTCGGTCTCGCCGGCTGCGCGGTCGTCGCCGCGACGATCTACCTTCTCCGGCACCAGATGATCCTGGGCATCTTTTCTCCTGACCTGGCCCGTTCCCTGAAGATCAATGTCGACCGGGCGAACACGCTCTACTTCTGCTCGTTCGGTCTCACGGTGCTCCTCGGCCTTCATTTCCTCGGCGCGCTGCTCGTCGGCGCGATGATCATCGTTCCTCCCGCGGTTGCGCGCCGCCTGGCCAGCACACTGGACCAGTACCTCATCCTCTCCGCGCTGGTCAGCATGATCGCGGTCGGCCTCGGCTTCGCGGTCTCGATCCACTGGCACCTTCCGCTCGGCCCGACCATCGTCGCCGTCGCCTCGCTGATCTTCGCGGCCAGTCTTGCCAAAAGGATGTGACGTCTTTCCGGAACATTGAGAGCCCGCTCATGGGGCGACATCGATCGTTCGTTGAAAATGGGTTCTCAATGCCGATAAGGGATAGTCGTTCCGCTTGCGCGGCCACTCAACGGCACATTCGTTCCATTCATTGAAAAACGGTTCGGCCCCTCGGCCCCGGCGCATCTACTGCCGCCGCGCTACGTGCGCGTACAGGAGAACCGACCGTGAAACGAATTGCCCTTTCCCTGCTGCTCCTCGCAGTGATTCTCGTCCCCGCCTCTCTTTTCGCCGCCAGTGCCGGAGCCGTGCGCGGCAAGGTCCTCGGGCCTGACGATAAGCCGCTGGCCGGAGTGCTCGTGCAACTTCGCAACGACATCACTGGCTTCAAGCAGGATGTGGCCACGGCGGCGGACGGGTCGTTCTCCTTCAACAACATTCCGTACAACCCCTACGAGTTGCACGTCGACGTACAAGGCTTCCAACCGTCGCATCTTGCGGTCGACGTTCACTCTCCGGTACCCGTCGATGAGACGATCACGCTCAAGGTGTCGGGCGTCTCGGAGTTGATCAACGTGACTGCCGAGCCGCCGGCGGCGCAGCTCGAGACCGACAATTCGCAGAGCCATATCGACATCGACAAGTCGTACATCGCCAAGGCGCCCGCCGCGGTGGCCTCGCGGGCCATGGAGCAGATCGTCACCTCGACGCCCGGCTTCGCCAAGGACGAGAACGGCCGCTTCCACTTCCAGGGCGCGCATAGCCAGAGCGAGTACGTCATCGACGGCCAGACCATCTCCGACCAGACCGGCGTGACCTTCTCCAACTCGATCGATCCGGGCATCGCTCAGGGCATCGAGATCATCTACGGCAACGTCCCCGCCGAATTCGGTGAGAAGGTAGGAGCGGTCATCAATCTCACCACGAAGTCAGGCCTCGGCGCGGGAGCTCCGAAGACCGAGGTCGTCGCCGGTGGATCGAAATTCGGCACCTCCGAGGCCGGTGCCTCCATGGCCGGCGGCTCGCAGACGTTCGGCTACTTCGGCTCGATCAACGGGTCGAAATCCGATCGCTTCCTCGATCCTGTCAACTTCGACAACCTGCACAACCACGGCGACACATACCGCGGGTTCCTGCGCCTCGATACGCAAGCGCCGGACTCAAAGAGCTCGTTCCGTTTCACCGCACTACTCGGAGAAACGCATCGCGACGTTCCGAACACATTCACGCAGGAAGCCGCTGGGCAGAGTGAACGTGTCCGCAGCGCCGATCAGAATTTCAACCTCGGATGGCAGAGCATCCTCTCGCAGACGTCGGTTCTCGAACTGGTCGCGTTCGGCCGATTCTCGAAGTTCAAACTCAGCGGCACGCCGCAGGACACGCCGGTCATCGTCGCGTCCGACCGCACGCTGAACAACTACGGCTTCGCTCCAGCATTCAACTGGACCAACGCGAACAACGAGGTGAAGATCGGCCTCAACCTGAAGCGCTATCCGATCCGCGAGACGTTCTCGTTCGGCATCACCGATCCAGGCCTGAACGATCCATCCGTTCCCGAATCGTTCAACCCGAATCTCGCGCCGTTTGACCTGACGCGCGGCGGCCATCTCTTCGTTTTCAATGGCCGTGATACGGGCTCCTACAACGCCGCCTACATTCAGGACAACATCAAGTTCGGCAACCTGACGGCGAATCTCGGCGTGCGCTACGACCGTAACTCGCTGCCACTGAGCGAGTCGGACGTCGAGCCGCGGCTCGGCGCCGCCTGGTTCATCCCATCCACGAAGACGGTGTTCCGCGCCTCGTACAACAAAGTCCTCTACACGCCCGAGTTCGAGAACATTCTCTTCAGCTCGTCGGCGGAGGCAGCGGCGCTCGCTCCGCCCGCGGTGAAGGATTCTCAGGCATTGGGTGGAGGCGATCTGTTGGTTCATTCGGAACGGCAGACCGCCTTGACCGTGGGCCTGCAACAGGCGCTTGGCGGGCGGGTTCGCTTCGACGTGGACTACTGGCGGCGGCGTTCGCGCTTCGCCGGCGATCAGGATCAATTCGAGAACACCGGCATCGTCTTCCCACTCGCATTCAGGGCCGGCCATTTCGATGGATGGGATGCACGCCTCGATCTGGCCAAGACTGCCGGTTTCCGAGGATTCATTTCACTTGGACATGTGCACGCCGAGTACGTACCACCTCTCACCGGCGGCCTATTTCTCGACGCCGGCGCGGTCGACACGCTCACGGGAGGCCCTTTCCTGATCGACCACGATCAGAAGCTGCAGGCGCAGGGAGCGCTGAGCTACGACTTCGGCGACTCGGGAGTCTGGGTAGCCACGAACGTCCGCTACGACTCGGGACTGGTGACCGGCGCCGATGTCGCCTCGCTCCTGGCGGATCCGGACAATGCCTTTGCGGCGCCCTACATCAAGGAACATTCAGGAACAGACCTCGATCCGAACCGCGTCCAGCCGCGCACGATCGTCGACCTCTCCCTCGGCAGCGATCTGGTCTCGTACCACATACCCCTCAGCCTCCAGGCGGACCTTCTGAACGCCACGAACAAGAAGGGCGTCTACAACATCCTGTCGACGTTCGGAGGAACGCACGTGATCCCGCCGCGGATGCTGGCGGTGAGGGTGAGGTACACGTTCTGAGAACAGCTTCCCGCCGTATGGAGATTGGACGTTTCTTCGTGCGCTACGTGGCAACCGCGCCGCGGAGCGGCGCAATCTACGTAGCCCACAGCGTGAGCTGCAATGGCGTTAACTTAGGGTGTGTCGGTGTGCTGATGGGAGTGAGGGGAGGGTGTGATGAGGCGCGTAACGGAACCGGCGGCGGCTCGTTTGTCAGTTGATTTTGGGCAGATGACGGAGGCGTTTCCTCGAGCGATGATCGAGAAGATTCTGGAGGAGACCGACCGCGCGAGCGTTCGTCGTCGCAAGCTTCCAGCGTATCTGATGGTGTACTACGTGATCGCGCTGGGTCTGATGGTTAGCGTTAGCGCTCGGGAAGTACTGCGCCGGCTGCTCGATGATGTTCGGGACCAGTTGGCAGATGGTGCCGAGCTGATCGCAAGCCGAGCGGCGATCTGCAAAGCTCGAGCGCGGCTCGGGGTAGAACCGATACGGGAGCTCTTTGAACGGGTAGTTCGGCCAATCGCCAAGCGCGTAACCAAGGGGGCATGGTACGGGCGCCTTCGTTTGGTAGCACTCGACGGAAGCAGTCTGAACCTACAGGACACCCCCGCGAACCGAAAGCGCTACGGCAAAGCAGCAGCCGCGGGAAAGAAAAAAACGAGTCCGTTGCCGCTGATCAGATTCGTAGCGCTTTGCGAGATCGGAACGCACGTGCTGTTCGCCGCTCGAATGGCAGCATGGAAGATCAGCGAGGTGGCGCTGACCAAACAACTCATCAATCGACTCGAGCCGGGGATGCTTTGTCTGGCAGATCGCTTGTTTTACGGATTTGACCTGTGTAATCAGGCAGTTGCGACCGGCGCGGAGTTGCTGTGGCGAGTCCAGAAAAAGATTCCGTTGCCACGTCTGCAGATGTTGAAGGATGGCTCGTACCTGAGCGAGGTACGCGCGCGTTCGAACGCGAGAGTCGCCGAGCGTGCTCGTCGGGTCGTGGTCAGAGTGATCGAGTTCAACGTCACGGTCGAAAAAAAATGCGAGCACTATCGCGTCATCACCACTCTGCTAGATCCTAAGAAAGCTCCAGCCATCGACCTGGCAAACCTATTCGCAAGACGATGGGGGATCGAGACGGCCTTCGGCGAGTTGAAAACGTATTTGCGCGGCCGGGGTGTGCTGCTGCGAAGTCAACGCCCCGACCTCGTCGAACAAGACTTTTACGGTCTGCTGCTCGCTCACTTCGGTGTTCGTTGCGTGATGGTCGAAGCGGCACATGAACGGAACATCCCGCCCACCGAAGTCTCTTTTGTTCATGCCGTTCGCGTGGTCATCCGCAGACTCCCGGAAATGGTTTCCTTTTCCCCCCTCTGGTGGCTCCCGGATACGCCATCGACGCATGGTCGCTGAAGTTGGCGAAGAAAGAACTCCTCTCCGACCCAATCGCAACTACCCGCGCGCCAAGAGGAAGCCTCCATATCGCTATCCCTACCTGAACCACCGCAAACCAGTGGATCACACAAACCAGCTCGCCCTCGTCGAAATCGCGCTAAGTTAACGCCATTGCAGCGTGAGCTGTGGGACTCGGGTGCGAGAAGTCTCAAGCCGCGGAGCGGCGATATCTCGAATGACTGGGCTACATCGGATTGCGTCACTGCCAACGTTCGAAATGCCGCCGCTCCGCGGCTGGAGATTTGGCCGATCACAACCCCACAGCTCACGCTGTGGGCTACGTAGATTGCGCCGCTCCGCGGCGCCTTCGCCGGCTCCGCCGGCGAAGGCACAACCGGCGGCGAAGCCGCCATATGGAGATTGGACGTTTGTTCGTGCGCTATGCGGCTAAACGCCCTCCGAGCGGCGCAAAAACCGGCGAAGCCGGTATAAGAACCGTAGCCCCCGGGCTTCAGCCGGGGGTCACGGTGCCGTCCAGTTTGCGAGCCCGCTTCAGCGGGCGGCAGATCATGTCCACCGGTGTCGTGCATCGATCACGACGCCATGTCGTCGCAGGAGTCGCTCGAGCTCCTGCTCAAACGATACCTTCGTGTGATTGTTACCTCGGAAATCATTCTGTCGCCCGCTGAAGCGGGCTCGGGACACCGGGGAATGCCCTTGGATCCCCCGACTGAAGCCGTCGACTGAAGCCGGGGGCTATGGTTCTTACGGCGGCCTTCGCCGCCGGCTGGAGATTGTATGTTTCGACGCGCGAACACGGCAAAATTTGCCACCTTCGCCAGGGCCAGGACCGAAATCGCATCAAATTGGATCGATGCCGCATCAAATTGGATCGATACCGCTCCAAATTGGGTAGTGGTAGCGTTTGGCCGTCCGTTTGTAACATCTTTGCGGGTCATGGCGGGTTACTGGGGGTCAGGCGCGCCGTGGTCATGGCTGAGCGATATGATCGCCCGCTCATGCGGAAGCGTTTCGGCCCTAGCGGCATCGTGGGAGCCGTCCTGTTCGTAGCTGCCTTGGTGCGCCCGATTTTGGCTGCCTGGGGTCAGGCGAGGTTGGTTGACCAATTCGTGACTCCAAGGATCGCGCCGTACGTCACGAACGTAAACCTCCTCTACATCGGGTTGGTCGGGTTTGTCCTGATCCTTTTTGAACTGAGGCGGATATCTTCAGCTAACCCGCCGCCGCCTATCGAGGCCGAGATCGTGCTTAACGACGACGATATTCGAGCGCTTCGCGTCCTCGGTACCGGTGAAGGAATCCACGCAGCGGAAGAGATCGTGGCGCACACCTCATTAACCGAGGAAAGGGTGTTATTCCACCTTGACCGGCTGAAGGCAACCGGTAACGCAGAACTCGGCTGGTACGGGTACTACTCGATAACCCCGAAAGGTCGCGCGATTCTAGTTGCGCGCGGCTATCTCTAAAATTAACCGCCATTACTTCTGCCGTCCGCCCGTCATCTCCATCAGGATGCACGCGACCGTCCTCACCTTCGCCCGCTGATGGTTGTCCAGGCTGAACCCTTCCTCCCCGCATACCCACCCGACGCGCTCTCCGGCTGCGTGAGCGATTCGCATGATGGTTTCGAAGCGCGGTTGAGCATGCGTCCCGGTTAAAACTCTGCTCAGCGTCGCCCGCGTGATCCCGGCTTCCCATGCGATGACGCTGTGCTTCTTGCCGGATCGATTGATCGCGTCGCGAAGCCGCTCGCGCCAGTTCATCGGCGACTCACCGGATGTTTCCGCTGCGCAGGGAAGTGCGAGTCCAGAAAGTCTACGATCTCGCGCATCATGAACATGTCGCTGCCTGAGAGCGGCGCTTGCGGCTCGCGCAGAAGCCATCCGACACTCTCACCTGCCGCGTGAACGATCGCCACGACAGTTTCGAATCTCGGATTCGCATGCCCTCCCATGAGGATGCGGGAAAGCGTGTCGGGAGACACGCCAGCCTCCTCGGCGATGGCGTTCTGCCGTCTCCCGGTTCGCCTGATCGCGCCTCGGAGACGTTCGCGCCAGTCGGCTAGATCGGGCATCAGCGGCTCCGCTCGCGCGAGATGACATCGCCAGCGATGCGAACGAATGCCTCCGCGATGAACGGGCGCGTCTCCTCGAAAAGCCGGTCCCGGATTTCATCCGCCAGCCGGTTGTAATGCTCCTGAGCCGCTTCATCATCATCGGGCCATGTCATGATCGCTGCTTCGCTGAACCCTTCGACGAATGCACCGGAGTCGATCACTCTTCCGTTGACGACATCAATCAGGGTGTCGGCATGCTCCACCGTGACGACGTCAACCGTCTCGATTCGCGGCGGCGTCAGCGTCTCTTCCGCGCGCCGCCGCTCAGCATCAATCACTGCGTTCGCGACACGGACGAATGTCTCAGCTATCCGATCCCCTATCGCTGCCCGGAGACGGCGGCAAATGTCCTTCGTCAGCAGGTGGAAGCCTTCCGTCTCATCGTTCGTCGGGTCTTCGTCGGCATCATCGCCGGGCCACTTCAGAATTTCGGTTTCATCGCAAGCCTCGCCGATGTCAACGCCGCTGAACAATTGCTGAACGAACTTCCGTCCGTGGTCCATCGTCACGACGTTGACCGTTTCAATCTTCGGAAGACTCACGGCGCTTTCCTTTTCTCCAGCAGAGCCAGATAGACCGTCTCATCGGAGGGGGACAGTTCGAAGAGTTCCACCATGTAGACGGGGCTCTCCCGCATCAGGGTGGCCGTCTCGGTTAGCGCAACCATGACCCGCCGACTCGGCTCCGCATCGCCTTTGCGAAGCCGGAGAAGATGCGGACGGCTTATCCCCGAGCGCCGCGCGAACGCGGACGACATCACGCCCCACTCGCGCATGTACGTGTCGAGTCGAGTCGTGCCATCAGCGTTCACTACCGGTCTCTTCCTGCGCATGCATCCTCCTCGCGTTCGTACTTGCCACGGCAAGTGGTAGGGTAATGCTTGCCGTGGCAAAGTACAAGGTGATGCCGCCGAGAAAGGAGAAAGCGCCCGAAGCTATCGCGTTCGGCGCGAAGGTCCGCGAGGTCCGCACGAAGCGGAAGCTGACACAGGAATCACTTGCCGAGGCCGCAGGTATCGCGTCGATTCAGGTCGGCTTCATCGAGCGCGGGTACAACGTTCCGAAGTTGACGATGATCCTCTTGCTCGCTCGTGCTCTCGACGTCCGTCCGGGCTCGCTGATCGATCACATTGACATCTGAGGTAGACTTGCTCCATGCCTACACGAGCAAGCAAGAAGTCTCCGAAGGAAGATGAAGTTCAGGCCGCCGTCCGCGTCATCCGTACCGTGATCGAGAGGACGGAGCGCGTCGTCGATCCCGCCGTGAGTGCCGCAGCTTCTGCGCTGTCGAAGCTGGGGGCGTCGAAGGGTGGAGAGGCAAGGGCCGCGAGCCTGAGCAAGAAACGCCGGTCGGAGATCGCGAAAAAGGCGGCGGCGAAACGTTGGTCATACCGAGGACGTTGAACCAGATGAAACGCCAAATACTCAATCCGGAAACGCTAGTAGAGGCTAAGCTGAATGAGCTTCTCGGCGAGATCGAGGACGCGATGGATGGTGACGCATTCACGTTCTGCGGACCCATAACCTACGGCGTAGAAGAGTACATTCGAAATGAAGTCGAGGCGATCCTACCAAAAAGACAAAGCAAGAGGCTTGTTGTCATCCTCGAAACGACCGGCGGCTACATCGAAGTAGCCCAGAGGATTGCCGATACGATTCGTCACCACTACACGATCGTGGAGTTCGTGGTGCCGAACTACGCTATGTCTGCCGGCACCGTTCTCGTCATGTCCGGTGACGCGATCCACATGGACTACTTCTCAATTCTTGGCCCGATTGATCCTCAGATTGAGGCATCAAGCGGCCAACGGATTCCGGCACTTGGATACATCGAGAAGTACGATGAACTCCGCAAAGATCCGAAGGTCACGGCTGCCGAAGTTGCCTATCTCATCGCAAAATTCGACCCAGGCGAGATGTACCAGTTTGAGCAGGCGCGTGACCTTTCGATCAGCCTTCTCAAAAAGTGGCTCGTCAAGTACAAGTTTAAGGACTGGGACAGAACGGAAACGCGTGGTCTGGTCGTTACTCAGAGCATGAAGAAGAAGCGAGCCGAGACGATCGCGCGGACACTCAACAAAACTGATCTTTGGCATACGCATGGTCATGGAATCTCGATGCAGGTACTTCGGAGCCAGTTAAAGCTGAAGATTGAGGACTTTGAGGCGACCCCCCACGGTAGCGTGGTGAGGGATTACTACCAACTGCTAAAGAGTTACATGATGAGGCGAAACTGGGCTGGTGTCTTTCATCGACGCATGAGCTATATTCCTCTTTCGTACGAGGGGTGACCATCATGAAAACCTTTGATTTAGATGAGGTTGCGCGCATGTACCCCACGGTAGACCGGCAAAAGCTGAGCGATGCTCTGGAACTCCTCCAGAAGCTAGCCGAGGAAGGTATCTTCCCCGTCGGCTCTGGGCGACGCTCGTTCGGACGACACAGTGGCAGGCTGTTTCCGGACCCGACGTACGATCCTAGAACCGTCAGATTGCGCTCCCGCATCTAACTGGACCAGTGGACCGTCTCGTTGTTTGCGCGATCGGGGTTGCCTTGATTTAGGTCAGCGTCGCGCACGTTCGCCTTTCGACACCGTGCGCCGGATGTTACAACCGAGGGGTCAAACGCTACCACTACTCCAAATTGGACCGATACCGCATCAGATTGGATCGATACCGCATCAAATTGGATCGATGCCGCTCCAAATTGGATCGATACCGCATCAGATTGGATCGATGCCGCATCAGATTGGTTCGATACCGCATCAGATCGGATCGATACCGCATCAGATTGGATCGATGAGTCAACTGCTTCTGGTGAAACGGCTTACTGCCTCGTTGCCGGCGAAGCCGGCTTGGAGCGCTGGCGAGACGCCAGCACTCCTCCCGAGCTTCGGTCACAGCTTCAACAGGCGCTCCCTCAGCAGCCGGGAATGAAACCGGCTGGTATGCAGCTCCTGACCGTTCGACAGCGACAGGACGAACATCCCGCCTGGCATCGGCGTGGCTTTGGTGATGGCGCTGATATTCACCAGGATGCCGCGGCTCGCCCGGATGAACTCCTCGGGATCGAGGCGGCCTTCGAGGTCCTTCAAGCGGTAGGAGATGGTGTGCTTCACGCCGCGGATGGTCGTCATGTGCAGCAGCTCGCCGTCCGCAATGACCGAGGCAACCTCGCTCACCGGGACGAGCACGATCTCGTTCTTGCGGCGGACCGGGATGCGCCGGAGCGGCCCTGCGCTCGCCCCTTCGAACGCGCTCGCTGCCGAGCGGACATTCTTCACTGCCGTGGCTCGGGCGTCGTCGCGGTCGAGACGGTCGATGGCACGGCTGACGGTCTCGCGCAAGCGCGCGGCATCGACCGGCTTGAGCAGGTAGTCGACCGCGTTCAGCTCGAACGCGCGGACCGCGTACTCGTCGTACGCGGTGATGAAGGCGATCATCGGCATGGCGCCGCGCTTGAGAAGGCGGACTACGCCGATGCCGTCCACCTCCGGCATCTGCAGATCGAGCAGCGCCAGGTCGGGCTTCTCGCGCTCGATCAGCTCCACCGCCGCCGCTCCGTCCACCGCCTCGCCGACGACCTCGACGTCGTCGAAGCGGCGCAGCATCGATAGAAGGAGAGAACGCGCCGGCCGTTCGTCATCAGCAACGACCACGCGCAAACGGTCTCTCATGCCCGCCTCGCGATCGGGAGGACGATCTCGGCGCGCGTCTCGTCCGCCGTTGCGACGAGCGTCAGACTGGCAGCGTCGCCGTACTGATGGCGCAGGCGGGCATCGAGATTCGCCAGCCCCACACCGCGTTTGCGGCCGCGGGCGATGTCCAGATCGGTTACCCGCGCTCCGCTGTTGCGGACGGTGATGGCCAGATTGTCTCCATCCGCGCGGCTTTCGATGGCCACGCGGCCGCCGCTCCTGCAGTTGGCGATGCCGTGCTTGATTGCGTTCTCGACCAGCGGCTGGATCATCAGGGCCGGCACGCGGATACCGCGCAGCTCGCGCGGGACGTCGATCTCGATGAGCAGCCGTTCTTCGAAGCGTGCCCGCTCGATCTCGAGGTACGCGCTGACCAGATCGATCTCGTCGCCGAGCGTCGTGCCGGCCTCCGGGGAACGCAACACTCCGCGCAGAAGCGCCGTCAGTTTCATCAGTGTCCCTTGCGCGCGTGCGGGCGACGTCTCAATGAGAAAGCCGATCGTATTCAGTGCATTGAAGAGGAAGTGCGGATTCATCTGCGCGCGCAGCGCGCGCAGCTCGGCTTCCGTGGTCAGCCTGCTTTGCTGATACCGCTCGCGCGCCAGCCGGATGGCGTCGATGCGGCGCGCGGCCAGGAGAGCCATGCTGTCCAGCATGGCCAGATCGTCGGAGAGCAGCCGCCGGCCGCCGGCGAGCGGACCGGCTACGAGCACGTAGTGCGGCGGCTCTGTCGTCGGAATCATCGTGCCGTTCTCGTGATCGCCTTCCATCCACCGCACTTCATCCGCGGCCAGGGGCGCGCGCAATACATCGACCAGTGCATTCATCACCGCCTGCGTCTCTTCCAGTGTGGCCAGTCGCCGGTCGAAATCATCGCGAAGGCTCTTGTAGTCGGCCCGGTGCAGGACGACGCGGTCGACGATCCACGTCGCGGCACGGCACAGCGGCGGGTAGAGCAGCGCCAGCCCGACCCAGAGAATCACTGAAACGCCTACCGCGACCGGATCGCTCCGGAAGTCGTGCTGCGAGAGCAGCGGTACCTCGATGCCGACGTAGAGACCCGAGGCGATGGCCACGAGGGCGAAGAGGGCCAGCGCCCGCTTCAGGAAAAGGTCCGCCAAGGCGAAGCGGAAGTCCTGATAGAGGATGGCGAAGATTAAAGGGATGGATGCGTGGTGTCCCACCAGTTGCACGTACCAGGACTCCGTCGCTCCTTCGCGATGGCTGAGATGCAGCGCGGAGACGGCGAAGATGGCCAGCGCCACGATCGACCATGCGCGCGCTGAGCCGGTCCGGCGGCGAGTGAGCAGGAAGAGTGGGATGGTCAGCGCGAGGTAAAACCAGGTCAGCGTCTGCAGAGCGAGCGCGGATGGCACCGCGCCGCCGTGGGAGGCGGCCCAGAACATCATCGTTTCGGCGATCGTGCTCATCGTGTAGGACGCCCAGATGACGATGGCCGCGGTCCGGCGATACCGCGCCTCCGACTGCGAGCGGAGGACGGAGTGAACGACGACTGCCGGCAGAAATCCGAGGGCGCTGTAGGCCGTGGCCACGAGAAATGCCGGCGGATCGCCGCCGGCGAAGTCGCGGATGCCGAAGACGGCCAGACCGCTGACGTTCCAGAGCAAGCCGAGGATTGCCGTGGCCAGCGGCAGGCGATCGTCGCTCGTGCTCCGCCGCAGGACGAGCGCAAACAGCATCGCGTAGAGCGCCGCCCCGGTCAGAAAGCCGACCAGATGCACCAGCGCGGCGACATTGTGCGGCGGCATTCGTGCCGATTATGACGAGAAGGCAGGCCCCGGCAAGGCAATGCCGGTGAACGGTCGGTTTCGGGTGATGAATGGTGGGGAGGCGGGGTTGCGCGGTTGTGGGGTTGCAGGGTTGCTCGGTTGCTGGGTATTCGGGTTGCCCGGCTTTTCGGTTGCCGTGTCACCGTCCTTGGCAACCCAGCAACTCAGCAACCCAGTAACCTCGCCAACCCGCAACCCCGCACAACCGCGTGCTATCGTCCGAAACGCTCCCACCCGAGGAGGCGAATGGGGTCTGGTGGCTCCCGCGGTCTTCAAAACCGTTGTTTCGGCGCGGAAGCGTCCGAAGGGTTGGTTCGATTCCGACGCGCCTCCGCCA
>JADGNY010000182.1 GCA_017883235.1 Thermoanaerobaculia bacterium
TCGCGCCGGACTGCGGAACAAAGTAGCCGGCGCGCCTGACGTTGGCGCCGGCCGCGCCGACTGCTGCTGCGTCGAGGCCCAGGGCACCTGCGTCGAGAACCGGGATCTCGATCGAGGCGACTTTGCGGATGCCTCGGATGCCGACGTAGCGAGGTTCGTTGATCCCCGTCTGGATGGAGAGGACGCACGGAGTCTCGATGTCGCTGATCTCCTGCGTGCCTCCCTCGATCTCCCGGCCGATGCGAAGGACCTTGCCTCCGCTTGTCTCGATCCTGTTGACGACGGAGGCGTAGGGCCAGTCGAGCAGCGCCGCCAGCATCCCACCGACCTGGCCCGCGCCGTCATCGGCAAGGGCTCCGGTGAGGATCAGGTCGTACTCCCCTTTTCGCGCGGCGGCCGCGAGAATCGTGGCGATCCCGAGGCCGTCGGAGCCGTCGAAGGCGGTATCCGTCAGGAGGAGTCCCCGGGTGGCACCCATGGCCATCTCGCGGCGCACCACCTCTTCGGAGTCGCTATCCCCTATGGAGACGATGGTGACGTTTCCGCCTTCCCGCTCCACGATCCGGACGGCTTCTTCCACCGCGTAGTTGTCCCATTCATTGACGGAGTAGACGAGGTCATCGCGACGGATATCCGCGCCTCCCGCTCCAATGCTGATCTCGTTCTCGGCCGCGTCGGGGACGCGTTTGACACACACCAGGATTTCCATAGCGAGCTCCTCACAACGCGTCAGTGTTGAAGCTGACCGTCAACCAGCTCGACCAGGTCGAGCACTTCCATCCTGCCTTCGAGGCCTGCGACCTTGATGGCGTCTTCGATGTTGGTCAGGCAATAGGGACAAGCGGTGACGATGACGTCTGCACCGGCCTCGGAGGCCTGTTGTACCCGCACAACGCCCATGCGCTGCTCCTCTTCCGGCTCGTAGAAGAGCATCAGGCCACCGCCGCCGCAGCAAAAGGATCGGTCGCGGCAGTTACCTTTCATTTCGACGCGCTTGAGTCCGGGAATGGCATCGATGGCCTGGCGCGGCGAATCGTAGGTGCCGTTGTGGCGGCCGAGGTAACAGGGGTCGTGATACGTGTACGTTTTGGAGGCATCGGCCAGAGGGTTGAGCGTCAGCTTGCCGTTCTCGAGGCACAGGGCAATCATTTCGCTGACGTGTTGCACCGGCGGCATGTCCTGGTAGTCGTTCCGCAGCGCATTCATCGCATGAGGATCGTTGACGACGATCCTGCGCGCTTCCGACGCGCGGATGGCCTCGCTGTTCTGTTCCTTCAGGCTCTGGAAGAGCATCTCCTCGCCGAAGCGCCGGACGTCGTGGCCGCTGTCCTTCTCGTCCTTGCCGATGACTGCGAAGTCGACGCCGCCCTTGCTGAGGATCCGTGCCGTCGCCTGCGCGATCTTCTGCATGCGGTCGTCGTAGGACGTGATGCTGTCGACGAAGTAGAGGGTCTCGGCGGTCTCGCCCTTCTCGACGAGTTTCACGTTTACCCCTTCGCCAACGCCGGCGGTCCACTCGGCACGTTTCTTCTCCAGCTTGCCCCACGGATTGCCGCGCTTCTCCAGGGCGCTCATCGGCTTCTGGAGCGACTGGGGCACCAGTCCGTCGTCGACCATGCCGCGCCGCAGGTCGACCATCTTGTCGATGTACTCGATGCCGACGGGGCATTCCTCCTCGCAGGCGCCGCAGGTGGTGCACGACCAGATCTCGTCCTCGCTGTAGATGCTGCCGATGAGCGGAACCGGATCGCCTTTGGCATCGCCGAAGATCGGGTAGTGCTCGAACGCGTAATCGCGCGCCTTGATGCTGATGAAGCGCGGAGAGAGAGGCCTTCCGACGGCGGTGGCGGGGCACCGGTCCGAACAGCGGCCGCAGTCGACACAACTGTAGAAATCCAGCATGTGCTTCCAGGTGAAGTCTTCGAATTTCTTGACTCCGAAGGACTTCACGTCATCCAGTTGCGCATCCGAAATCCCGTAGACCACCGGCTTGACGTTGCCGGTCCGCAGCCGCATGAAGAAGACGTTGAAGAGGGACGTGATGACGTGGAAGTGCTTGCCGAACGGCAGAAAGCAGAGGAAGAAGAAGAACGTAAGGTCGTGGATCGCATACGCCGCCAGATTGACGCCGGCGAGCGTGGAGCTCCGCACGCCGGAGAGCATCCTCGCGAACCCCCAGGTCAACGTAAGGACCGTGGCGGAAGTTACGCGTTCGCCCTGTGCCGCGAGGAGGCTTCCCTCGAACAGGCTCTCGGAAATCATCAGCGCGGCGATGAGTCCGAGGACGAACAGCGCCTCGGGTGTGTGGTCCTTGCCGTACTTCTCGGGGACGGCGTATCGCGAAGGTTTGAAGAAGGCGCGGCGCACGGCGAGGATGGCCACGGCCACCAGGACCGCGGTGGAGGCCAAATCCTTGACCACGTTGTAGGCCGCACCGAGCGTGCCGCCAAGACCGGGCCAGACGAAGCCATCGACGAAGCCCAGGATCACGAGCTGCGAGGAGCGGGCCCCCAGGATGAGAAACCCGAAGAAGACGACGATGTGGAGCACCCCGGCCAGCATGTAGCGCGGCTGGCGCCACTGCGCCAGCCAGATCTTCAGCACCAGCAGGATCCGTTCAGGAATGCGCTGCCAGCGAGGATCGGGAGCGGCCCGAAGCATGGGCGCGAGCCGGCGCGCGATGATCCAGCCGAAACAAACCAGCCCCACCAGCGGGATCAGCACGAACAGCACCTTCGCGGGGATTCCCGCCAGCGTGGCGGCCGCGGGAGAAAAGGGCTCGCGGATCATGGCGTTCTCCACCGAAGGCGAAGCTACTTGCCCCCGAAAGAATCTTCCGTGATATCGACCACGGCGCTGCTGCCGGAGAGAATTGCCTCCATTCTTCCCAGCGTCACCGGCAGCATGACCTGCGTATAGAACTCAGCGCTCTTGAGCTGCCCTTCGTAGAACGCCGAATCCTTTTCTTTTCCGCCGTTGCCCAACGCCTGCGCGGCGATCCGCGCGCGCCACAGGAGCATCCATCCGACGATCACGTCGCCGCATACCTCGAGGAACGGCAAAGCATGGGCCGCGGCGGTGAGCAGGTTGCCGTACATGGCGGTCACGCCCATGTGCCGGGCGGCCTCCTCGAGACGGACCAGGGCCCCTTCCAGCTTTTCCGCCATCGGGGCGATGCGATCGACTTCGGAGGCCGCGGCGATGGCGCGGCGGATCTCCTCGCCGAGGTCGATGATCGGCTTGCCACCGTTCTGCCCGAGTTTGCGGCCGAATAGATCCATGGCCTGGATTCCATTCGTCCCCTCGTAGATCTGGGTGATGCGGCAGTCCCGCAGCAACTGCTCGACCGGAAAGTCTTTGATGTAGCCGTAGCCGCCGTAGACCTGGACACCGAGGCTGCAAACCTCGAAGCTGCGGTCGGTGGTGTACGCCTTGGCGATGGGAATCAGGAAATCGACGATGCCCTGCAGGCGGGCCTTCTCCTCGGGATCCGCCGATATGGCGATGCTGTCGATGCAGAAGGCGACGTAGTACATGAGGCTCCGCAGGCTTTCGACGTAGACCTTCATGATCATCAGCATCCGGCGCACGTCGGGATGCTGGATGATCGGTACG
The DNA here is from genome assembly GCA_017883235.1 of Thermoanaerobaculia bacterium. Taxonomy (GTDB): domain Bacteria; phylum Acidobacteriota; class Thermoanaerobaculia; order Gp7-AA8; family Gp7-AA8; genus JADGNZ01. Next base: position 3,616 of record JADGNY010000182.1, read on the forward strand.
CCCGGGGCGTCCTTGTCCATCATCTTGAGCAGATGGCGACCCTGGATCCGTGTGCGCGCGTAGTTGAGCGCGTACATGTACGACGCGCTTGCGCAGGCCAGACCCTGGTTACCCACCATCAGCCGGGCGTCGTTCATCATCAGGAACATGGCGCGCATGCCCTTGTTGGCTTCGCCCAGGAGGGTGCCGCGGCACTTGCCTTTGCTGCCGAGGGCCAGTGAAGCAGTGACGTTGCCATGAATGCCCATCTTCTCTTCGATGCCAGTGCAGACGACGTCGTTTGGCTCGCCGAGCGTGCCGTCGTCATTGACCCAGATCTTGGGAACGATGAATAGTGAGATGCCGGCGGTGCCGGCGGGAGCGCCTTCGATGCGTGCCAGGACCGGGTGGATGATGTTGCCGGCCAGGTCGTGCTCGCCGCCGGAGATGAAGATCTTGTTGCCGGTAATCGAGTAGGTACCGTCCGGGTTGGGCGTAGCCGTGGTGGCCAGGGCACCGACATCCGACCCCGCCGCTGGCTCCGTGAGTGCCATGGTTCCTGTCCACTCTCCCGTGAACAACTTCTTGAGGAAGAGCTTCTTCTGCCGATCGGATCCGAAGGTTTCGATGAGCTTTCCGGCGCCATGCGAGAGGCTTCCGTACATCAGGAAGGCGAAACTCGCCGACATGAGGAAATCGGAAGCTGCGGTGGCCACGGTGCGAGGCATGCCCTGTCCACCCCATTCGGGATCCTCGGTCATGGCCAGCCACTCGCCGTCGCGAAGGGCCTTCCACGCCTTGTGGAACGATTCAGGGACCGTCACCTTCCCATTGTCGAATTGGAGCCCGATGCGGTCGCCGTCCGCCTGAATGGGGAGGATCTCTTTCACGGCGAGGTTCCGCGCCTCCGAGATGATCAGGTCGACGGCCTTGCGGTTGAACTCGGGAAAGAGCTCGGTTTTGGCGAACTGTTCGACCTTCAACTGCTCATGAAGGATGAAATCGATATCTCTGCGGTCCGCGAGAGTCTGGGCCATGATGCCTCCGGTAGTGATCGGTGACTGGTGATCAGGATTTGTAATCGGTCGTTCGTAATGTGTTCTCTGGTGATCCGTGGTTATCGACGATCGGGTCTTCCCTGGCTATTGATCGCCTTTTTCAGACCTGTTCGAAGACAGTGGCGATGCCCTGCCCGAGGCCGATGCACATCGTGGCGATGCCCGTCTGCTGGCCTCCGGCCTTCATCAGATGGAGCAGCGTCGTCGTGATGCGCGCCCCCGAACAGCCGAGGGGATGGCCGAGTGCGATGGCGCCGCCATTGAGGTTGACCTTCTTCTCGATCTGGTCGCGCAACTGCAGATCCTTGAGCACCGGGAGCGACTGGGCCGCGAACGCTTCGTTGAGCTCCCAGAGCTGGATGTCCTGGCTCTTCATCCCGGCTCGTGCCAGCACCTTCTTCACGGCGGGCACGGGGCCGTAGCCCATGATCGACGGGTCGACGCCGGCGGTGGCCATGGCCTTGATCCGTGCCATCGGCACGAGACCGAGAGCCTTGGCGCGGTCGAGAGACATCACCAGAAGGGCCGAAGCGCCGTCCGAGAGGGCCGAGGAGTTGCCCGCGGTCACGGTGCCGTTCTTCGGATCGAAGGCCGGCTTGAGCGCGGAGAGGCTCTCGATATTGGTGTCTTCGCGGATGACTTCGTCGTAGTCGTAGACCACGGAGAAGCCGTTTTCGTCGTGGCCTTCCATCGGCACGATCTCATTCTTGAAGCGCCCCTGCACCGTGGCCTCGTGGGCCTTCTGGTGCGACCGGAGGGCGAACTGGTCCTGCGCCGCGCGCGTGATCCCATGCATCTTCGCCAGGACCTCGGCGGTGACCCCCATCATGCCCGCCGCTTTTGCCGCGTACTTGCTGACGGCAGGGTTGGGGTCGAGGCCGTGGCTCATCGGCAGGTGGCCCATGTGTTCCACGCCTCCGACGACGAACACCTCGCCGTTGCCCGTCATGATCGACATGGCCGCCGTATGCAACGCGCTCATCGACGAGCCGCAGAGACGGTTGACGGTCTGGGCGCTGGCGGTGTGGGGAATCCTGGTCATCAGCGATGCGAAGCGCGCGATGTTGAAGCCCTGCTCGAGCGTCTGCTGCACGCAACCCCAGATCACATCCTCGATCTCGTTGGGATCGACTTTCGGATTGCGGTCGAGCAGCGCCGTGATCATCGCCGCCGAGAGGTTTTCCGCCCGGACGTTCCGGAACATGCCTCCCTTCGAACGGCCCATGGGAGTGCGAACGGCATCGATGACGACGACCTCTTTCATTGAATTACCTCGCTTCCGTGGAACGTGCCGCCGGTTTTGGCGAGCGTGAGCATCCGGGCTGTCGGTTCATAGAGTTTCCCGAGCGAGGCGAATTTCGCCGCTCTCTCGCAGAGGGTCCTGAGACCGATCGCGTCGGCGTAGCGGAACGGGCCGCCGCGGAAGGGGGGGAAGCCCAGGCCATAGACCAGGGCGATATCGACCTCCACCGGCGTATTGACGATCCCGTCCTCAACGCAACGCGAGCACTCGATAATCAGCGGGAGCATCATCCGGTCGACGATGTCCGCGTCGGTGATGGACGACGCGCTGTTGTCCGCGCGGACGAGCGGCTTCAGGATCTCCTGCGCCTCCGGATCCACGGTCTTCCTGGCGACGCCCTTCTTGTCGGGGAGGTAGGCGTAGAAGCCCTTGCCGTTCTTCTGGCCGAAACGCTGGGCGTCGAACATCGCATCGATCGCGGTCTTCTCCGCTGAGGCCATCCGGTCCGGATAGCCGGCTGCCATGACGGCGTTGGCGTGGTGGCCGGTGTCGATGCCCACCACGTCCAGCAGGTAGGCAGGACCCATCGGCCAGCCGAACTTCTCCATGACCTTGTCGATCTTCAGGAAGTCGACGCCTTCGCTGACCAGCTTGATGAAGCCGGCGAAGTAGGGGAAGAGAGCGCGGTTGACGAGGAAACCGGGGCAGTCGTTCACGACCACCGGCGTCTTCCCGATTGCCAGCGCGTAGCCGACCGTGGTTGCCACGGCGCGCTCGCTGGACTTTGCACCGCGGATGACCTCCACGAGCGGCATTTTGTGCACCGGGTTGAAGAAGTGCATGCCGCAGAAGTTCTCCGGACGTTTGAGGCCCTCCGCGAGGCGCGTAATCGAGATGGTGGAGGTGTTGCTGGCGAGGATCGCCTCCTCCCCCACCTGCTCTTCGACCTCGGCGAGGACGGCCTTCTTGACCTTCTCGTTCTCCACCACCGCTTCGACGACGAAGTCGATTCCCTTGAAGTCGCCGAAGGAAAGCGTCGGGCGAATGCGAGTGAACACCTCGGCCATTTCGCCCGCGGTCATCCTGCCGCGCTCGACCCGCTTGACCAGGAGCTTCTCGGCCTCGGACAGCCCGAGGGCGATCGCCTTCTCCTGGATGTCCTTCATGACGATCGGGATGCCTTTCGAGGCCGACTGATAGGCGATACCGCCGCCCATGATTCCGGCGCCGAGGACGGCCGCCGATTCCACCTTCGCGCCCGTCCTGGCCATCTTTTTGGCTACTTTCACGACGAACTGATCGCCGAGGAAGATGGTCACCAGGTTGAACGCCGTGGGAGTCTTCGCCATGCGGGCGAAGGCTGTAGCCTCGATCTTCAAGGCATCTTCGCGCCCGCGGCCGGCGCCCTGCTGCATCGCGGTGATGGCCGCCACCGGAGAGGGGTAGTTGGGCCCGGCCTTTCCGCCGACGAAACCCTTTGAGGTCTCGAACACCATCATGGTCTCGGTGGGGTTGAGTTTGAGGGGAGAGATCTTTTCGAGCCGGCGCGCCTTCCAGTCGCGCTTTCCCGCGATGGCCTGGCCGAGCAGGTTCAATGCGCCGTCCCGCAGTTTTTCCGGGGCAAGGACCGCGTCGACAACGCCGGTCTTGAGCGCCACGCCGGCGGCGTACTGCTCCCCACCGGCGATCCACTCGATGGCGTTGTCGGCGCCGGCAACGCGGGAGAGCCGGACGGTGCCGCCCCAGCCCGGAAAGATACCGAGCTTCGTCTCGGGGAAGCCGATCTTCGCACTCGACGACAGGACGCGATAGCTGGTGGTCAGCGCGAATTCGAGGCCGCCGCCGAGGGCGAAGCCGTTGATGGCCGTGACCGTGGGGAAATCGAAGTCCTCGACGGTGGAGAAGAGCTTGTGTACGTCGAGAATCCAGGCCACCAACTGATCTTCAGGATTCTTGAAATAGTCGACGAACTCGGTGACGTCGGCGCCGACGATGAAGCAATCCTTGCCGCTGGTGACCAGCAGCCCCTTCACGTCGGGGTCTGCCTTGATGAGGGCGAGCGCCTCGCCGAGCTCGGTGAGTGTTGCCTTGTTGAACTTGTTGACGGAGTCACCCTGGAGGTCGAACCGCAACTCAACGATGCCCCCGTCCAGCATGGAGCACTGGATGGACTGGCCTTCGAATCTCATGAGACCTCCGGAGCGCACATCAGGCGCGAATGAATGAGCCGTCATTCATTCGACATTCTCCATGTCGCCAACCATGCCTATGTGCGCGTGGTCACCGGTCCCGGTGATGGGAGTCCTCGCTGTGCGTCGGGGAACTGGAGTCCGCACAGGCTTTGGGTAATTCTAGGCGTGCGGCCTGATGACGAGAATCGGGCACGGTGCGTGCCGCGCGCGAAGGCGCGCTCGACAATCCAACCCCGCGCTCGGCGTAGCGCGAGCGCGGGGGAAGAGTGTGCCGCCAATTTCCGACCGCGGAGGCGGCCGGGACAACGCGGCCCAATTCGCCAGGAATCCCAGCATCCGCTACTTCTGGAAGCATTAATGATCTGGGGCGCGGGTAGCCGATGCTCACGCGATCGGTGATCTGAGCCTTTTGCTGTCAGATCTCGGCCTGGCGTAGATCGCCATATTCCAAAATTGATGGGACAGTCTGTCGACGTTGAACAAAAGTCATTCAACGTCGAACCATAGTTGTTCACCGTCGAACGAAAGTTGTTCACCGTCGAACGAAAGTCGTCCAATGTCGAACGAGAGTCGTTCACCGTCGAACGATAGTCGTCCAACGTCGAACGAAAGTTGTTCAACGTCGAACAAAAGTCGTTCACCGTCGAACGGAAGTCGTTCACCATCGAACGAGGGGTCGTTCACCGTCGAACGAAAGTCGTTCACCATCAAACGAGGAATCGTTCACCGTCGAACAAAAGTTGTTCACCGTCGAACGAGAATCGTTCACCGTCGAACGGTAGTCGATCGTCCACCTGATCGAAGCTGCTGCTCCGGATGGCCGCGGCTTGGCGCGTGGACCCCCCGCGTGACCTTTCCCTCGCCTCGTTCGTCCACATGACAGGGACATCGGTGAGATCCACCGCCAGCGCGCCGCTGCCGGTGGGTACCCCCCCTGCGTGACCTTTCCCCGGCCTCATGCGTCTACATGACAACGAGGAAGAACCGATGAAGACACATCCACCGGCACGGGCAAGACCTCCGCCCGCCCACCCGGCCTCGGACACAGCGTCCGCAGATGGGGGCGATTCGAACGTCCACCTCAGCGGAACCCGAGGGCCAGCTCGTGGAACCCCGTGACCCTTTCCGTGTTTTATGCGTCAACGATTCAGCAACATCGATGTAACTCGCATGGCAGCGCGTCGCTGCTTCTCGTAAGGATCAGTTCACCTTTGGATAAGCGCTTCAAAC
>JADGNY010000183.1 GCA_017883235.1 Thermoanaerobaculia bacterium
CGCGTTGTCTGCGCTGGCGCGCGTTGTCTGCCTTCGGCGTTGTCTGCGCTATCGCGCGTTGTCAGTTGCCGGTTTGTTTGCGTTTCGCGCGTTCCGTGAATCTCTGACCACGCGGCGCGCACGCCGCAGACAACGCCGAAGGCAGACAACGCGCGCCAGCGCAGACAACGCGGCAAAGCCGCAGCCCCGGGAATGTGATAAATTTTGGGCGGTTGTTGCAGCCCGAAACGCCAATGTTACGACCTGCCGAGCGCCACGCACAACTCCTCGACCAAATCATTCTGCCATTCGATCTGACGCACGATTTCGGACGCAAACGGGCGTACGAGGCGGCCATCGACTATGCGCGGACGCATCTGGTCGAGGATCCGCACTGCAACGATTTCCTCGATGCCGCCGCCAAGCGCCTCGGCTTCGCCGCGGTGACGTTCGATACGCTCGAGAGCCGCGTCAAGCTGCCGAAGAATGCCTGGCTGGACGTCTGGATCTCCGACGAGGACGACGAGGTGGCCTTCACCGGGACCCGCGAAGGCCTCCAGTACATGATCGATCTCCTCTCGCAGCTCCGCGACTCCAGCGATCCGGAGCAGCACATCCATCTCGATCAGGGCGTGATGCCGATGACGGAGAGCTCCGCCAACCTCGTGCTTTTCAAAGAGGAAGACACCTGGTTCACCGGCGAAGGGGCCGAGGGGGAGTTGGACGACTACCCGGAGCGCGACATCGATCCGAAGCAGATCTACGCCATCCAGTTCATCCACTACCCGCCCGACGATCTGCCGATCAGCGCGCACCGTCTCTACCGTGTGATCAAAGTCGAGCCGGATGACGGCTACTCGGCCAGCGTGAAGGAGTTCGGCGGCTCCGAGAAGCGCTACTTCCGCTTCACGTTCGTGGCCGACAACGACGAGAAGTTCATCTACAGCTTCCACCTCGACGATCCGGCGGTGAACTACTTCACCCATCGCGAGATTCTGAAGCTGGCCATGCGGGCGGTATAGACTCCTTTCCTTACCTATTGACGCCAGCCTTTGCCGGGCACTACATTGTGGCGAAGGAGATTTGTCATGCGGAATATGCGCGCCCTGACCATCGCTCTTTCTGTTCTCACGATCACGTTCTTTCCGATGCCGGCGAAGTCTATGCCGGGCGAGGGAGGTGGGTGCGGGAGCGTATGCAGTGTCTGGTCTGACAACGGCGTCCCCTATTCGTCGTGTGACCCCGGGGGCGGGAATTGGGCCAGTTGCACCGCAGTCATCCGTTGTGATCGCGACGAGAACGGGCACTGGATCAACTGTGAAGGTCAGTGCCAGGGCAGTCAATGCTATTGGGTGTGAGCGATGCGCGGCTTCGTCATTTTCGCGCTGCTGGCGGCGGCCTTTGAATCGCATGCTTCCACCGGCGTAACCCACATCCAACTCTTCTCCGTCGACAAGTCGGCGCAGCCGCTCTGTCGCGTTGGCTCGCTGCGAGCGATACCGCGCTGCAGCGGCAGCGGGTGTGGTGATCTCGCTCCTCTGACGGCGGAGTGGACGTTTCGTGGTGGATCGGCCGAGGCGCAATTGGCGTTGCGCCCTGAGTTGGCGTGGGAGGTATCGATCGAGGGGAAGGGCTGCTGGGCGCCGCCGCTCATCATTGCCGGTGGTAACAACGGCGAGACGAGGACGGCCTTCGTATGGCCGGCAGCCACGATCGCGGGCGTTTTCACGATGCAGAAGGGCGAGACACCGCCGAAGGAACTGCAAGCGACCATAGAGGCCGACGATGCCGTAACGCTTGGTGCTGCTATCCCGCAGACATCGCTCGACTGCTACATCGAGGATACCAAGTGGCGTTGCTCTGTGCCGGCGACCAAAGTCGATGTCCGTCTCGCCGCCGATGGGTTCGTTCCTCGATACTTCTGGGGGTTGGAGGTTCCGGCGGGGAAGAAGAAAACGCTCGGTGTCGCACTGGCGCGTGGCGCTTCCGTCAGCGGGCGCGTTGCACTCAGCGACCGGCATGCGCTGCCCGAAGAAGTCGCCGTAGAACTGCGGCCAGTCGGTTTTGCGCGTATGCCTGCCGACGAGCGGCGTTTCAGCGCCAGATCCCGGACCACCGCTGCAAGCAAGCGCGGATTCTTTCAGTTTCCATCGGTAGAGGACGGAGCGTACGACGTTGTGGCCGCGAAGAAGGGGTGGTCACGTGCCACCCGGCGAGTGCGTGTCGGCAGCGCGAAGGAGACGGATGCAGGCGTTTTGACGCTGCCGGCACTAGCGCGTGCCGAGGTGATCATCGATCCGGCGCTCGACACGAAGGGAAGGCGTTGGCGGGTGGTTCTCGACCGCGATGCCATTCCGATGCAGCCGCTCCCGCCGCTGGCGGATAAGCAGGCTTCTCTCGATGGTACATGGAGAGCCGACGCCGTCGAGGCAGGAAAGTACCGCCTGAATATTCTCGACGGCGGCGGCGTGGCCTACGAGCGCCTGAGCGTCAACATTCAGCCGGGGGAACCGCCACTCCGGTTTCACATGGACTCTCTTCTCGTCCATGGCCTCGTACACCTTGGCCGCGAACCTCTCGCCGCCGCCCTGCACTTCGTCAACTCAAAAGCGCCAGGCGATCTTGATCTCACCACCGACGAAAACGGAGTGTTCGCCGGTACGTTCCCGGCCGCCGGCCAATACAGCGTTGAGATATCGCCGAAAGGGAGCGCGCAGCGGCTGCACATGCGTGTCGAGGTAAAGCCGAACCCTGACGGCATTGTGAATGTAGATATTGAGGTACCGGGAGGCGTCGTTAACGGCAAGGTCGTCGACGAGACGGGCGCTCCGGTGGCGGCCTACGTCCAGATTCTCCCTGGCGGCGGGCGGTGGCCAATGTCAACGACGGCCGCGGAAGACGGGGCATTCCGGCTCATCGGTGTGGACCGTGGAGACATCGTACTGAATGCACGCGCCCTTCCCATCGGCGAGAGCGGCCCGGTGCCGTTTACGGTCGGTGATGGTACCTCCGAGCCGGTGACGTTGACCCTCCATCCGCGCCGTGAGTTCACGCTATGGATTGTTTCTCCCTCCGGTCAGCCCGTCGCCGGCGCTGTCGTCCGATTCAACGATGGTCACTACTCGCGGGAGGAGATCACCGGGCCGGGTGGTGACGTCCACTATGCAGTACCGCGTGGGATCGATTCCCTTGATGTCATCGTGGCCGCTGCCGGGTTTCCGATCCGCATCATGAATCTTCTCATTTCTGCCGACATGGAGCCGAATCCGCAGGAGGTCCTGGGTGGCATCTCTGCGCTGTTGATTGCCAAAGTTGCCGGAGCTCCCCCATGGCCGGCCCTGCGCCCGATGCAGGGCAACGTCAATTCCCACCTCCTTCCCGAGCTTTTCGCCAGCCCAATGGGCGGCCCATCCTTCCCGAACCGGACGCCGCGCGGATACGAGTTCGAGCTCGATCCGGGAGTCTATCTCCTATGTCCTGAGTCCCGTTCTCCGGAAAAGTGTTTCCAAAGAACGCTCGCGCCGGGAACGGAAACGATCGTCGATTTCACGTCGTTGCGTGACGAGGAAGCGAAAAAGTGACATCCGTGCTCTTGGTGCTGGCTCTTCTTTCAAACGGCACGCATGGCGATTGCCCCGGCTGGCTCGGCCTCGGTTTTCGCTATCAGCCGCCGGTGCATGGACACATCGATGGATGGATCTACGTTCAGCGGCTCGCGCCCCATGGTCCATCAGAGCGCGCGGGCCTTGTCACCGGGGACGTGATCACAGCCGTCGATGGCCAGCCGATTCGCTATGTCGACGAGCTTGCTCTCCTGCAACGTCTCAGTCGGATCGGGGGAGGGTCGGTCGTTCATCTGAGCGTTCGCCGCGGTACGCGGACCATTTCGGCCGAAGTCATCGCATCTACGGCCTCGAAGGAACAGTGCACAGCCTCGCGCCAGAGTTTCGACATGGCGCGCGCGAAACAGGCCACCCGCTGAATCCAGCCGAGGCGCTGCGATACACTCCGCCGCCATGACGCGGAATGCGATCCGGCAGATTGCGGTCATCGGCACCGGCACGATGGGGCGGGGGATCGCGTACCTCGCGGCGGTTGCCGGATATGAGACGGTCATTCACGATGCCGATGGCGGGGCGCTCGATGCGGCGAAGGCTTCGATCGAGTCGACGCTGCAGAAGGGCGTCGAGCGGGGGAAGGTGACGGCGGCCGAGGCGGCCGAGGCCGGCGCGCGGATTCATCTCGCATCCGATCTCGAGCCGGCGGTGCATGGGGCCGATCTGATCGTCGAAGCGGTCCCGGAGAATCTCGAGCTGAAGAAAGACCTCTTCGGGCAGGCCGATCTCTTTTGCGGCGATGAGACGATCATGGCCTCGAACACCTCGTCGATCTCCATCTCGCTGCTGGCGCAATCGGTGGAGCGGCGCGACCGCTTCGTCGGACTGCATTTCTTCAATCCGCCGCATGTGATGAAGCTGATCGAGATCGTGCGCGGCGAGCGTACCTCGGACGAGACGGTGGCGCAGGCGCGCGAGGTGGCGGAGGCGATGGGGAAGACGGCTATCGTGGTCCGCGATTCGCCCGGTTTCGCGACGTCGCGTCTCGGCGTTGCCATCGGACTGGAAGCCATTCGGATGCTGGAAGAAGGCGTCGCCTCGGCCGAGGACATCGATAAGGCGATGGAGCTCGGCTACAACCATCCCATGGGTCCGTTGCGCCTCACCGATCTGGTCGGTCTCGACGTCCGTCTCGGCATCGCCGAGTATCTGGCCTCGACGCTCGGCCTTCGCTTCGAGCCGCCTGAGTTGCTGCGGCGCATGGTGGCCGACGGAAAACTCGGCAGGAAAACGGGAGAGGGATTTTACCGTTGGCCGGAATGAAGCGGGAGTCGGGAGTCGGGGGCCGGGAGTCGGAGAACCCCGACACTGCGCCCGTCTCCGACCCCCGACCCCCGACCCCCGACCTCCGGATCGCTACGATCGTCTTCATCGCGGCATTCGCGCTCTACCTCAAAACGCTGGCGCCCGCGGTCGGGCCGACGGACAGCGGCGAGCTCACCTCGGCGGTCTGGTCGCTCGGCAACGCGCATCCGCCGGGGTTTCCGTTCTTTCTGATCGTCACGCACCTCTTCACATGGCTTCCGGTCGGATCGATCGCGGTGCGGACGAATATCGCCAGCGCGTTCTTCTCCGCGTTGGCGTGCGCTCTCGTCGCGCTGGCGGCCGCGGAGATTCTGTTGATGCCGCGCCATGCCAGGGCGCCGGTCGAGGAGAAGCGGTCGAAGAAGAAACAGCGCATCGATCGAAGCGCGGGCCGGACCGGCCTACCGAAAAGTCGGACTGGAGAGTCCGACCTACGTCCCTCCCGATGGGTGATTGCGCTGATCATGCTCGCCACCGGCCTCCTCTTCGCCTTCTCGCGCACACTCTGGCAATTCGCGACCGTCACCGAGGTCTATGCGATCAACAGCGCGCTCATGGCGGGGGTGGCCTGGGGGATGCTGCGATGGGCGCGGACGCGGGATGTGCGCTGGCTCTACGCCGCCGCCCTCCTCTTCGGGTTCGGGCTGTGCGTGCATCACGTCACCATCGGCACCGGCGCGATCGCCATCGGCGTATTGATCACGCGCGTTGGCGGCATCAACTTCTGGCGTACGCGCACGACCCTCATCGGAGCGCTGCTGCTCGCGGCCGGAATGCTGGTCTATGTCTATCTGCCGGTCGCCGCGTCGCGGAAGCCGGTCATGAACTGGGGCGATCCGGCCTCGCTCTCCGCCGTTTGGGACCATGTGACCGGCAAGCAGTACCGCGCATATATCAAAACAACAGGCGAGCAGAACAGCGCGCAGATCGACCGCTACTTCGGTGTCGTCGGGCACGAGCTTGGGCCGTCATGGATGCCGCTGGTGCTGCTCATCGCGGCCGGCGGCATCGGCCTGCTCTGGTTCCGGCAGCGGACGATCTTCTGGTACGTCGTCCTGTTCATCATCGGTAACGCCGCCTGGTTTGCCATCTATCCGGTCACAAACGACGCGCCGGCGTACGCGATCCCGACCTTCATCGCGCTGCTGTTCGCATTCGCGTTCGGCGCGTCGTCGATCGCCGCGCTGGCCGGGACCGATCGGATGCGCTCGGTCATAGCCGGGGCCATGCTCATCCTTCCCTTGGTTTCGCTCGTGACGACCTATCCGTTCCGCGACCGCGGCCGCTACTGGGTCTCGCACGATTACGCGGAGAACGGCCTGCGCTCGATGCGGCCGAATGCGTTGATGCTGACGGGCGACTGGCAGCTCTATGCGCCGATGCGCTACCGGCTCGACGTCGAGCACGCCCGGCCGGACGTCGAGATCGTCGAGACCGGCTTTCTGCTGCGGCAGTGGTATTTCGGTGAGTTGGCGCGGCGCTATCCGACGCTTACGCGCGACTCGCGGCGCGAGATCGATGCGCTGGTGCCGATGCTTGGACCTTTCCAGAATGATCGCGATCATCTCGATATGGAGCTGTTCAATCGACGCATCGACGACGTGATCATCTCTCTCATAGAGCAGCACCTGCGCCGCGGTCCGGTCTACGTGAGTGGCGAGGTCGCGGCCAGCACCGAACCGCGCGACGTGAATCTGCGCAAACGGATGTCCGAGCGATATGACATCGTGCCGCGCGGCCTGCTCATCGAGCTGGTGCCGGGTCATGCCTTACGAGACGTTCGCTACACGCCGCTGGAGATGCGCGGCGTCGCTGACGGCACGGTCCGTTATGAAGACGACGATGAGGTGCCGACGGAGATCGTGCCCGCGTATCGGGCCATCTTCGTGATGACCGGCCGCTATCTCGCCATCGAGAAGAAATTCGATGAAGCCTTGCTGGCCTACCGGGTCGCGAACACGGTCGATCCGGCGAATCTGTCGGTCGAGCGCGAGATGCAGCTCGTTGCCAGCAGGGCCGGGAAGTGAGCGCGGCCGAGTCGTACGGCGCGTTCGCCTACGCGTACGACCAGGCACTCGGCCAGCGTTACTTCCGCGCGGTCCGCCGGCTGCTCACCGACGTGTTGGACCGCTATCCCTCCGAATCGATGACGCATCTCGACGTCTGCTGCGGCACGGGTCTGGCCATGCCGTTCTTCGCCAGCCGCGGATTCGTCTCCACCGGCGTCGACATCTCGCCGGTCATGCTGAATGTGGCCCGCAAACGGGCGCGCCGCCTCGTCGGCGGCGACACGCGCGCGCTGCCGCTGCGGACGACGTTCTCGCGCATTACCTGCCTCTACGACTCGCTCAATCATCTGCTCGATGCGCGCGATCTCGCCGCCGCGTTCCGCGAGATTGCCGGCGTCATGGACGGAGACTCGCTGTTCATTTTCGACATGAACCATCCCGAGATCTATCCCGAGGTCTGGGGATTGAAGGAGCCGTTCGTCGATGAAGGGCCTGACTTTCACCTGGAGATCGCTACGACGTACCGGCGCCGCGAAGGGCTGGGCCGCGCGCTCGTCACCGGATGGGCGGCCGTCGGCGGCAAGCGCATCGACATCCGCGAGCGCCACACCCAACGTTCGTACGAGCGCGACGACATCGTCGCCGCCCTCACCGGAGCCGGCCTCCTTCCGATCGAGGTACGCGAATTCGATCCCTGGGTGGAGGGGAGAACGGTGAAGCTGGTGTTCGTTTGCAGGAAACGCGATTCGCTACTTCCCTAACACCGCGTTCTTGAAGTCATCTCCCATGGCCGGCTTCGGGCCGACCCAGGTGGAGACGATTGCATCGGCGGTCGCTTTGCCGGGCAGGGTTCCCTTCGGCTTGCCATTGACCTCGACCGTCGTGCCGGTGCCCGGGACATAGGTGAGGACGAGGCGGTTGCCCTTCGGGATCGGTTCCATCCACGAGCACAGCGTCTTGAAGCCGCTCTTCACCTCGGCGGTGGCATTCGGCACGTTCGCGGTGAGACCTTCCTCCCACGCATCGCACATCTGGTCCTTGCTGACGCTGTAGAGGAAGGCCATGGTCATGCGGCGCGACGTATCCGAGGCCAGGATCGACGCCGGAATCGACATCTTGGCCTGCAGGTAAAGCCCGCCCACGTAGACCTTGATGAAGAACTTCTTGCGCAGCCCCAGTCCGTTCAGGACGAGGGTCTGGCCATTGACGGTGATCTTGTCTTCGAGCGTTACGTCCGCGAGCGTCGCGGCCGAAGCGAGCGTCGGCACGAGGAGCATCAGGGAGAGCAGCAGGGGCATCATTTTCGGGCGCATGAGAGCCTCCATTCGTTTTGCCAGTGATCGGGGCAGGGCCACATGCTAGCAGCTTGCGCGGCAGAAACCGATAAGCGGAGACGGTGGCTGAGCCTTGGGCAACCAACGCCGCCGGCCGTGCCGGCCTGGAACAGAGGTCGCTCCGGCCGCGTTGAAGAACACTCCGATGACGTCTCTGAGCAAACCGTTTCACATCGGCGGAGTCCTGATCGATCCGCCCCTGGCCCTCGCCCCGATGGCCGAGGTGACCGATATGTACTATCGGTCGCTGGTCAAAGAGCTTGGCGGTGCGGGGCTGGTCGTCTCCGAATTCATTTCCGCCGAGGGGCTGACGCGCGACAACGTGCGCACGAAGCAGATGCTGGCGTTTAACGAAAACGAACGGCCGGTGGCGATCCAGATCTACGGTGGCGATCCCGATCGGATGGATGACGCGGCCGCGATCGTGGAAGCCGAGGGCGTCGACATCGTCGACGTCAACATGGGCTGCCCGGTGCGCAAGGTCGTGAGCAGCGGCGCCGGCTCTGCGCTCCTGAAAGATTTCGACCGCGCCGCGCGCGTGGTGGAGAAGATCAGGAAACGGGTGAAGATCCCGGTCACGGTGAAAGTGCGCAAGGGATGGGAGAGCGACGACGTCATCCCGCTGCTGAAGCGCTTCGAGGAGATCGGCGTGGCTTCGATCGCCATTCACGGCCGCACGCGCAATGAGGCCTACACCGGCGCCAGCGACTGGGACTACATCGCCCAGGTCAAGAGCGAGCTGACCATTCCGATCTTCGGCAACGGCGACGTCAAGACGCCGGCCGACGCCATCCGGATGTTCGAGACCACCGGCGTCGATGGTGTGATGATCGGCCGTGCCGCGCTGCACAATCCCTTCATCTTCCGCGACATCCTCGCCTACGTGAGCGGCGTGCCGGCGGGAAATGAAGTCGACCGCCGCATCGAGGCCATGCACCGCTACCTGGCCAAGATCGACGGCGCACCGCAGGTCATCAACTGGAAGCTGCACAAGGCCCGCACCGTCATCGGCTGGTTCTCGAAAGGGATCGCGCACGGCAAGGACATCCGCAACGGTCTGGCA
>JADGNY010000245.1 GCA_017883235.1 Thermoanaerobaculia bacterium
CCCTGCGGAAGGATGCCGTTCCGCGCGCGCAGCACCTTGGGGTGGCCGGTGCTGAGAACGTTCTCGGCACTGAAGAACATCTCCTCGTACAGCTTCTCGCCCGGACGCATCCCGGTGAACTTGATCTCGATGTCGATTCCGACGGTGAGACCCGAGAGGCGAATCAAATCGGTGGCGATGTCGACGATTCGGATCGGGTCGCCCATGTCGAGCAGGAAGACCTCGCCGCCGCGTCCGAGGGCGCCGGCCTGGAGGACCAGCTGCACCGCTTCGGGAATGGTCATGAAGTAGCGCTGCATTTCCGGGTGCGTGACGGTGACCGGACCGCCGGCGCGGATTTGCCGAAGGAAGGTCGGTACTACGCTGCCACGGCTTCCCAGCACGTTGCCGAAGCGTACGGATACGAAGTTGCGCTCGTGTTTCGAGGCGGCGTTCTGAACGATGAGCTCGGCGACCCTCTTTGTCGCGCCCATGACACTGGTTGGGCGCACCGCCTTGTCGGTGGAGATGAACACGAAGTGCTCGCAACCTGCCTCGAGCGCCGCATCGACGACGTTGAGCGTTCCAAAGACGTTGTTCGTGATCGCCTCGACCACGTTTTCTTCCATCAAAGGGACGTGCTTATGCGCAGCGGCGTGGAAGACGGCGTGGGGCTTTTGCATCTTGAAAATCGCCGCGATCCGCTTGCGATCACGGACATCGGCGATGATCGGCACCAAGCACACTTCCGGGAAATCCGCGTGCAGCTCGTGCAAAATGTCGAAGATCGAGTTTTCGCCGTGACCGACCAGGACAATGCGCGCGGGCGCGAGCCTGGCAATCTGCCGGCAGAGCTCGCTGCCGATCGAGCCACCAGCGCCGGTGATCAAGACGGTTTCCGCCGTTGCCAGCTCCGCAACTGCCGCGAGATCAGTTTCGACCGGCTCTCGCCGAAGGAGATCTTGAATCTCCACTTCGCGGAGGCTCGTTCCGTTGGTCTTTGCCGATATCAACTCCGGCAGGCTGGGAACAGTCAGCGTCGGAATTCCACAGTCCAATCCGGCGCGAACAACCTTGCGCACGACCACTCCCTTAGCGGAGGGCATAGCGATGATCAACTCCGACACGCCATGCTGCTCCACAATGCCCTTGATCGCGCTAAGGGTCCCCAGGATGGGAAGCTCCAGCAGCATGTGGTTCTGCTTGGTCAGATCGTCATCGACGAAGCCGATTGGCTCAAACCCGAGGCGCGGATTGGCGATCAGCTCCTTTGCAACGAGTTTTCCGGTGTGCCCGGCGCCGACTATGAGCGCCGGCCGACCAGGATCGTCGCGGCGCCGTCGCCGGTTGCTGAGGCGTATCGTCCTCGCAAGTAGGCGCGGAAGAGCGATCGCCGCGGTCGTGAGAAATGCGTCGATGAATACGACGGAGAAAGGAACGCGACTCGGCGTAATGTGACTGGCCGGCATAAGCCAGAGGCCGATGACCGCCGCAAAACCGGCCGCGACTCCACCGGCAACCAGGATCTGATTGAGCTCGCCGATGCTCGCGTGGCGCCAAAGGCGCCGATACATGCCAAAACTGTAGAAGACTGCCAGGCGGAGCGGGCCCGCGAGAAAAATGTATGGCAGAACCATCCGCAAGTTTTCGCCGAGCCAACTGAAGTCCTCGAAGCGAACGGCGAACGCAATGACCGGCGCGGCAACGAGCGAAGCTGCATCTAGCAGGAGGAGATGCCGGTTTCTCATCCGCTTGGGGAGGAACGTTTTGAGTGGTGTCACTTGCCAGCTTGCGGGTGGTCTAACGACTGTGACGGGTTATTGGCGCTCAATAGCAGGATGCGTGCGAGATGGCCGGAAGACTCGAGATAACCGGCACACTAAACTAGTGTCTTACCTGCGGAAGGACTAGAGTTCACCTCAGTCAGGCCACAACAGTAATGGCTGAGAGGGTGAACGTGAGGGGGCGCACCGGGCCAGAGGTTTGACGCCGTGTAATCGCACCGCTATGTTCAAGCGTTGAACGAACCCTTTTTGTCCCAAGCCATGCCTGCCGTGCTTGTGCCCGATTCCTCGATTCTGCGTGTCCTTCGACTGCTCGACGCGAGCCCGCGGCTCACGCAGCGGGAGATGTCGCGCGAGCTGGGCGTGAGTCTCGGGAAGGCGAACTATTGCCTGCGCGCACTGCTCGGCAAGGGGTTCGTGAAGGTTCAGAACTTTCGCAAGAGCACGAACAAGCGTGGTTACGTCTATTTGTTGACACCAGAGGGGGTGGCGGCCAAGGCGGATCTGACGCGACACTTTCTGGGACGTAAGCGCGAGGAGTACGACGCTCTCCGGCTCGAGATCGAGCGGCTTCAGCGGGAGAGCGAGAGCGCTGTAGAAGTACCGTAGCTCGCAGGTCGCTGGGTTTGTCGAAACTTCTTCCACGGTTTTTCACGAGAATGTGACTGACCGTGCATCCGGGTGCCCATGATTCATTCCGCCAGCTCTCATGAAGCTCAGCCAGATTCGTGGTTCGTGATCTGGACCGAGTCGCGCGCTGAGAAAAAGGTGGAGGCGCGGATCGCCGCGCTGGGGCTCTCGCCGTGGCTTCCCACGGTTAAGGAGCGGCACCGCTGGAGCGACCGCTGGCGGGA
>JADGNY010000246.1 GCA_017883235.1 Thermoanaerobaculia bacterium
GGTCCGGCGTGCGTTGCGCCAAGCCTGGGAACTCGACGATGCGGCGAAGGCGGAGAAGCTGATCCGCAATCTCGCCCAGCGCCTGGTGTGAGTGGCGGGTGCATTCTCCCCAAAAGTGGCGTTTGAAAATTCTCCAGTTTTCATGAAGCCGGATGTTCCCAGGGTGCGCTCTGGGGAGGCCAGGCATCGCACCATCGCCGATGCTGCTCCTATTGGCGGGAGGAGCGGCACGGTGATCAAACTCGGGGAACTCGTGATGATCTTGGACTTGCATCGACAAGGGCTGTCCGTGTCGGCCATTTCTCGGCAACTGGGCATCGACCGGAAAACCGTGCGCCGTTACATGGCTCGCGGATTGGAACCACCGAAATATAAGCCGCGGGTGCCGCAGCCGTGCGTCATCGATCCGTTCAGGCCATATCTGGCGGAGCGGATCACGTCCTTCCCGGCGCTGACGGCACGCCGCTTGTGGCGCGAGCTGAAGGATCGGGGCTATCGGGGCGGCTATACCGTCCTCAAGGAGGCGGTGCGCGAGCTACGGCCGCCGCGAACGCCTGCTTTCGAGGTCCGCTTCGAGACGGCGCCCGGCGAGCAGGCGCAGGTCGATCTGGCCCACTTCGAGGTCGTGTTCACCGACGAGCCTGGCGTGAAACGGATCGTCTGGCTGTTCTCGATGGTGCTCGGCTTCTCACGGTTGATCTGGTGCCGCTTCGTCATACACCAGGATCTCCAGACGGTGCTACGCTGCCATATTGCCGCCCTGGAGGCGCTCGGCGGCGCACCGCGCGAGATCCTCTACGATCGCATGAAGACGGCGGTCGTCGGTGAGGATGCCGATGGGCTGGTCGTCTACAACCGCGGCCTGATCGATCTTGCGCGGCATTACGGCTTCCAGCCTCGCGCCTGCCGGCCCTATCGGCCGAAGACCAAGGGCAAGGTTGAGCGGCCATTCCGCTATATCCGCGAGGACTTCTTCCTCGCTGGCTCGTTCCGCAATCTCGACGATCTCAATGTCCAGCTCCGTCATTGGCTCGACACGGTCGCCAATCCGCGTGTGCACGCCACGACGCAGCGCATCGTCAACGAGACCTTCGCCGAGGAGAAGCCGGCGCTGAAGCCTTTGCCACTGACGCCCTATCGAGCGGTTCTCAAGCTCGAACGGCGCGTCTCCCACGAGGGCATGGTGAGCATCGGCGGGAATCTCTATAGCGTCCCGGACACGACCCATCGCCGCATCCTTGACGTCCACGCCTTCGCTGACGAGATTCGAATCTTCGAAAATGGCGCACTGATCGCCACCCATGTTCCGCTCGAAGGTCGCGATCAGACGCGGCTCGATCCGGCTCATCGGAAGACCTCTTTGCCGTCACGACGGCGATCGCCCGATGGCGGCTCCTTCGTCATCCGTCGCCCCGGTGACCAAGTCGCCCGCCGCTCGCTCGACTTCTACGACGCCGTCGGACGACGTCTCGCGGATCAGGGAGGCATCTAATGACGAGCCATCCTGAGATCGTTCCCTCCGTGGTCGACCGCATCAAGCGCACCCTGGTCGGCCTCAAGATGCCATGTGCCATCGAAATCCTCGACGCGACTGTGCGACAGCTCGAACGCGGCGAGATGAGCGCGCTGGAGGCCATCGACGCTCTGCTGACCGAGGAACTTACCCTGCGAGAGAACCGGCGCATCAAGACCGCGCTCGTCATGGCGAGGCTGTCGACCATCAAGACACTCGCCAGCTTCGACTTCTCGTTCCAGCCTTCCCTCGACAAGAACCGCATCATGGCGCTTGCCGAGTTGAAGTTCATCGACCGCACCGAGGTCCTGCACCTCGTCGGACCGCCCGGCACGGGCAAAAGCCACCTGAGCCTGGCGCTCGGGGTGGAGGCCATCAAAGCCGGCCGCAGCGTCTACTTCACCACCCTTGCCGATCTCGTCGGCGCGCTCGCCAAGGCCGAACGCGAAGGCATCTTGCGCGAGAGGATCAGATTCTTCTGCCGCTTCGCCCTGCTCATCGTCGACGAGATCGGCTACCTGCCCGTGATCCCCGGCGGCGGCAATCTGTTCTTCCAGCTCGTCAACGCCCGCTATGAAAAAGGCGCCATGATCCTGACGTCGAACCGAGGCTTCGCCGAATGGGGCGACGTCTTCGGTGACCCCGTCGTCGCCACGGCGCTGCTCGACAGGCTCCTGCACCATGCCATCGTTGTCCAGATCGAGGGTTCAAGCTATCGCCTCCGGCAGCACGCCGAGCTCGTGCCGGAACACATACGATCCAAATCGCTCATCCAGCCGCCCCCGATCCCGGAAACCACCAAGCGCCGCGGACGGCCGCCTAAGAACGGGAGCCCCGATCACATCAAGGGCTGATCACCATGCCCGCCCAAGTGGGGAAAATTGAGCCGCCACAAGTGGGGAGATTCCGCGCGCCATTGACACTGAGGATCGACGTCGTTGAGCTTGGCCGTTTATGCCGCCCGCCGAACTATGCCGAACGGACTCGTTTTCCCCAGGATTCGTCGTGACCGGCATGTAATCGGCTCGGCATAGTTTGTCCTGTGCCTCCGCTCTCAACAGCGGAGGACAGGATTATGGTTGCAGAAGAGTACTTG
>JADGNY010000184.1 GCA_017883235.1 Thermoanaerobaculia bacterium
CGAGCGCGAGAACACAACGCCACACCCCTCCTCCTCCAGCCAGAAGGACACATGCTCGCCTCGTACGTGCTTCCGTGGATGTGCCATGGCGGCTAACGGCTCTGCGCTTCAGCCGCGCAGCCCGCACGCCGAATACTACCCCGCTTGCGGGACCGACGCTGCGGGCTGCGTCGGCTGCAAGCGCTTGTTATGCCGCACGCGACGCGATGCCGACGAAGAACCAGATGGCGAGCGCAACGAGTTGCACGATCGTGGCCATGCGATATGCCCGAAGCAGTCGCCGGATCACCACGGTTGCCCACGGCGGATCCGCGAAAAGCCACGTATTTCATGACTTTCATTCGGGCAGCGGTTCCGCCGACGAAGAAATTCTGCTCTGGCGCTCGCCATGCGAAGCCTCTCGGCCGCCCGTCAGTCTCCCAGCTGGCGCGCGCGTTTCGGTATTCTCGCGACACGACGGCATCAATCAGACCCTGCGCGACGAGCGCGGGGATCGCGACACTCAGGACTGCAGACCACCACATCGCGTCAGTCATGTTCGTGCGGCATAACGGTCCGAAGCTCACCGGCCTGGAGCCGCACGCGAGATTGTACTGCACTCGGGACGCCGCAGCGCGCGGCTCCAGGTCCGGTGCAGCGCCGAGTTAGGCCGCGGAGTCTATGCGTACAGCTCCGCGAGGAAAGCGCTCGACGTGTGCCGGACCGCTGCCACCAGACTGAACGCCTGATCTTGGAGTGGATCTTTCTCCCAGTCAACCATTCGGAGCACTATGAGCTGAGCGGTGTTTGCATATCGGAGTCCGAGCTCGTTGTAGTTCTCGACGAGTTCTTCGAGCAACTTCTCGAATGCCTTCATCTGCGAGTCGACAGCCTTGGCGGCTCCGCGCCGTTTCCTACAAGCTGGCAGTACCGTGATTACACTCGAAGCGACGTTCGTGAACGCTTGGTATGCGGAGCGGAACTCCGATACCAGGCCCGGGCGCGCCTTGAAGAGTGATTCCGCTGATTTGAGAACCGATGGATCTGTTCCCCTTAAGAACTCGACGTCCATGATGTTAGCCAGAGCGACGTCGAGTGGCTTGTCGAGTGCCGCGAGGAGGTGATTGATCTGGTCCTGTTCGACCTTCTTGGTCTCGAGTTGGTTTCTGTGCCGAATTTGCCACGAGACCATGGCGATGGAGACAAGATTGCCGACGACAGCGATCGTCGCGATGATGCTACTTATTAGTAGCTGTGTGCGTGGGACGTCAATATGGCTCATCTCGAATAGGGTATCGCACCGAAGCTACGCGGCCTAACGTTCCTGCAGTTCACCGGCGCGAACCGCGACGCGACGAAGCAGGGCTCTCGGAGCACAGTAAAGCAGCGGTTCGCGTCCGGTGCAACTGCGAGTTGGGCGACCAGTCACGCGTCGGTGCCGTAGAGTTCTTCCCACGTAGGATCTGCGTGCTCCCACCGGATCTTGCTTTCGGTGAGAAAGTCGGCAACGGCGTTCAACTGCACCGCAGGCGGAACGTCGATAGCGACGTAGCGCCGGTTCGCGCCTTCGAAGGAACAGCCGAGGCTCTTGATCTCTTCGAAGAGATCATCCGTGAAATCGGTGTCGGATGTGATTCGGACCGTGCGGTAGCCGGACTTCGCGACAACTCGTTTGAATACCGGAAACCCGGCCGGATCCTCGCGTTCTGCTTCTATCACATCACCGGTGGAGACACAGTACGCATACCAAGGCGTGTTATCCAGTTTGTACTGACCTTGCCCGAGATCAAACGCCCACAACGTCTCGACCTCGCCGTCGTCACGGCGCAACTCGACTTTTACGAGCTTCGTATCCTCTGCCATGGTCGCCCAACGGCCCGGCGGTTCACCCGCACGAACCGCGACGCGAGGAAGTATACCTCTCGCGCCGCAGCAACGCAGCGGTTCGTGTCGGGTGCAACCGCGAGTTGGGCGCCGTCCGCCTCACCAGGCTCGCGCCGACGGGTGCCGCCTTCGCCGCGATGCCGGTGTTGCCACTTCAGAGCACATAGTCGCGAGCATGGGCGGCGCTTACTGGAGAGAACTGAGAGCAGAGTTGTCGGCCGCTCACTGACATGACACGATCTTCAGATCTCTCACCGGAGGTATGAATTTCTTCTGTGTGAGATCGAGCCGCGATGTGGCAATGTCGCCACCCTTCAACTGAACCTGCGACACCTTTTGCTGCCCGTACTCATCGATCCAGCTGAATCTAATGATTTTGGTGACCGCGGTGTTATTTCTGATCTTGGCGAGCCACTCATAGAGCCCCCCTTGAGTCATTTGCGGAGACATTAGCTCGTTTGTGTAGATTCCCATCGACTCAATGCCGGAGCATGGATCCGGTGGCGCTGGCTCCGACGCGGCAACGGCCGGAGCCGCCTTCGGCGGTGCTGGTTGCACTTGCGTCGCGTCGCGCTCAATCATCGCTGCCACGACGGTTTTGCTGACCTTCTGAGTCTTGAGCCTTAAGAGGGCATCCGTCGTCAGATCAAACTGAACTCTTGTGGCACTTCTGAGTTTGGCGATCACTACTTCATCGTCGAGTCCTGCCGCGACAAGTTTCACAACGTCGTCGTTCGTCATTCCCGGCTCGGCTTTCGCAGCGGCCGGAGCGGGAACCGCGGCGGCGGGAGTTGGGCGCTCCCAGACCACGAAATCTGCGTCGACAACATCAGCGCCGACAGCGACACCAGACCAGGGGCCGGCATGAAAGTCGACGGTAGTTCCAGTTGCCGCATAGGTTCCGCTGAGAATCTGGCCATTCTGTCGAACCGAGAACGCGCCGTCCGGCCCAATCTCGAGGTAATCGTCAGGCTTGCGCCGCTTGACGTACTTTCCGCCAGGAAGAGCCGGCGCATTCACGTTCTGAATTTTGGACCGCGGGTTCAACCAGTTTCCCGATGTCGGCAGGGTCGCTCCGCAAAGAGCGGCCACTCGCCGGAGTGCAGTTGCCGCGCGACTTGCTGGCTCACCCTCGGCAAAGTAAAGGACCACAGTGCTCGTCGGAGTCCGAGGGCTAGTGAATGTAAACGGCTTGCCACGGTCGCTCATGGCGACAATGTTAACGGACCAGGATTTCATCTGGCTGATATCTCGAAAATTCTGCGACTCGCGCAGCCTGTTGAGGTCGACGTCCGCAAGGGCCACAGTGTAGGTGGTGCGATCAGTTAAGTTGCCATAATGTGTCGATTCCTGTCGTGAAGTCTCGAGTATCGTCAGTGTACAGCCGGTGACTTGGGCGCTTTGGATGCTGCGTCGAAGCGTGATGTCTGCGTCGCGTTGTATGGCTTCCTTCGCAAGGATTGGAAGATTCGATTTCAACCACTGTGTCGTCTGCTCGAGAGACGGACCGGCCGTCCTAAGGAGTTCGGTGTTGTTCGTGCTCTCCTGTTCGACGTGCTCCGAGACAGCGGCCGCCAACTCAGACGAGCGCAATGAGATCTGCAGCCCAATCAACAGACCGGCGGTTAAGCAAGAGCGTAGGATTCGCACAGCGACTGTCATCAAGATAATCCCCTTTCTGCAAGCTGGTCAGTGATTTTTCGTCAGCGAGAGCGCGATCCTCGGTTCACGATGTCGCCCGCCTAGCGTCTGCGCTCACCCGTGAGCGCGCACGATGACACCCGCGCAAAGTCGAGTGGCGCGGCCTGTTGGGTGTTTTGTGTTTCATCGTTCTCGTCGTTCTTGTTCTTCCTCTCTCAGCATCGACTACCGCCGACGTCAGTTCGCCATGCCGGCGCTCCGTCCGTGGTCTTCGGACACGTCGAGGCGGGCCTCACGATTGGCACGGCCGGCCCGATTGCTTTTGGCTCAATCCGTCTTTTCGGTCCGTTCTACTTCCAGGCAACGTCGTATGAGCGCTGACGCCATTTGTTGGTCCCGCCCCGGGCGCGCCTGCTGGCGCTTGGACTCCCACCGGCCGCTCGCGGAGCATTATCGCCGCCATTTGGTTCGAGCGCAACGCCTTCTACCCGAACGTTGTGCTTGAATTCTGGGCTCGCGTGGCAGAACCACGAAAAGGGCGGTGCTGCGATCGGACTCGGCACGCTCTCGGCGCCCAACTCGTCACTAAGTTGCATTAGGCTGCAGCAGCATATGCGACTGCCGCGCAGCGTATCCGGATTGTGGCGCGTTGGTGCCGGGGATGCAAGTATCTCGGAAGGTGAGGGATGCGCGAGGAGCGTGATGAGGGGTGGGGATGATGGGCTGCGTGGCTCGCCGTGTAACACTCGGAGGATAGGCTGCGGGGATGGATGTGCCCTGACGTTCGGTCATTCGGGACTCCGCTGAATGGCGTCGAGTGGGCTGCGGATGGCGCGGCGACCGTCGCGCTGCAGGACGTGGGTGTAGATCATCGTCGTTTTCACATCCGCGTGACCGAGGAGCTCCTGGATGGTGCGAATGTCGTAGTTGTCTTCCAGAAGGTGCGTGGCGAAGGAGTGGCGCAAGCTATGACAGCCTGCGTGTTTTTCGATGCCTGCCGCACGCATGGCTTCTTTCACGGCGCGTTGCACGGCGGACTCGTCGAGATGATGCCGGCGTTCGACGCCGCTGCGGGGATCGACAGAAAGGCGCGAGGCCGGGAAGAGATACTGCCAGGCGATCTCGCGTGAGGCGTTTATGAACTTCCGCTCGACCGCGTCGGGGAGCCAACCTCGCCGTGCCCCGCGGCGAGATCGTTCCGATGAATGCGCCGCACCCATTCGATCTGCGCACGCAACGGCTTCTCGAGGCTCTCGGGCAGCATGGTGCGACGGTCTTTCGCACCCTTCCCCTCGCGAACGACGAGGAGGCGCGCCGCGAAGTCGACGTCTTTGATCCGCAGCCGAAGCGCCTCGAGAAGGCGCAGCCCCCCTCCATACAGAATTGCGGCTACAAGGCGCGCCGTGCCTCGCATTTCATCGATCAGCAATGGCACCTCCTCACGCGACAGAACCACCGAGAGCTTGCGCGGCCGGGTCGCGCGAACGATGTCGTCGAGCCATGGCAGCGGATCATCGAGAACGTGCCGGTACAGAAACACGAGAGCACTCAGCGCCTGCGCCTGCGTCGATACACTGACGTTGCGGTCTACCGCGAGATGCGAGAGAAACGTGTTGACCTCTTCCGCGCCCATGGCCGCGGGATGACGCTTTCGATGAAAGAGAATGAATCGCTTTGCCCAGGCGACATAGGCCTCTTCCGTGCGGCGGCTGTAGTGGCGCGTGCGGATCGCCTGGCGAACGCGGTCGAGGAGTCGCGGTGGCTCTGGCATCACCCGAGGCTCCCTCGGAAGCTGGCGATTGTCAATCGATCGTGGGTATCGCAGGGTCTGATGGCCTGCCGACGCGGCTCCTGTCCACTCCGCTTTGGCTGGCTTGCAGCGATGGACGAAGCATCCGTTTCGTCGATCAGGGAAGCGATCGGCTCCGCATGGGCTGCCTCGCGGTACGGGTGGTCATTCGACGCCGTCCCGTCACCCCACGCGGGGGTGGCGGGCATCGAGGCGTCCGAGCGCCAGGAGGATGCCGAAGATGATGGCCTCCGGGCGCGGTGGGCAGCCGGGGATGTAGACGTCGACAGGGAGGACGCGGTCGACGCCGCCGGCGCTGGCGTAGCTCTCCCCGACGATGCCCCCCGATGCGGCACAGGCTCCCACGGCGATCACGATGCGCGGCTCGGGGATGGCCTCGACCGTGCGGTGGACGGCCGTTTCGAGGTTGCGCGTGACCGAGCCGGTGACCACGACCCCATCCGCGTGGCGTGGGGAAGCGACGAAGTCGATTCCGAGGCGGCGGACGTCGTACATCGGGTTCAGCAGGGCGCTGAGCTCCCAGTCGCAGGCGTTGCAGGAGCCCGCGTCGAGGTGGCGAAGGTGCAGCGAGCGGCCGAGCACCCGGTGGATCTCGGACGAGACGCGGATCGCCTCGGCGTTCGGGTCGGGCGGAGGTCCCGCCACCAGGCCGGCAGGGTCGTCGGCCGCGACCTCGATCCGCAGGTCGGCGCGACAACGCGCCGCGAGCTCGAAGTCCCGTCCCATGGCGATCGCGCCGGCCCACGGATCCTCGGCACAGCGGCCGCAGAAGACGCATCGCGCAGAGCTCGAAGCTCTTGTTGACGAGGGGGAAGTCCGGAACGATAGGGGTCGGGAATGGGGTCAGGTCCCCAGCGCGCTGTTCGGAGTACAGGGTCGGAGTGGGGGCGTGGATGCCGGCGCGGGGATCACGCCCGCGCCGTGGAAGGATGAGGTCCAGGCTCCGTCATCATCGCGGCACTGCTCGCGAAAGACTTTGACTCTGACCCGTCGCGGGGCGATGCGGGCCGTAGGCGCGCAGCGCGCTGGGGACCTGACCCCATCCATGACCCCCGTCATCAACCCCTGGGGAGCAAAGATGCAGATGTCAGGCTGCGTCACCATGGGCCTCGGCTACGTCCTGAGCGAGGAGCTGAAGTTCAGCGGAGGCGACATTCTCGACCGGAACTTCGACACCTACGAGCTGCCGCGCTTCGTTGCGGTTCCACACATCGAGACGGTGCTGATCAAAAACGACGACCTCGCGCCGCAGGGCGGCGGCGAGCCGGCCATCGTGCCGATGGGCGCCGTGATCGCCAACGCGGTGTTCGACGCCACCGGCGTGCGGATGTACCGCCTGCCGATGACCCCGGAGCGGGTGCTGACGGCGCTCAAACGAGCGTGAGTGCCGACGCCGTAGATCCTTGAAGGCATCCGCGATCTGTGGGCGCTTATCGAACAGGTCCACATCGGGGAATCGAGGTCGGACTCCAGAGGGCCAGGTCGTCGCCCGATAGCTGCGAGTACGCGATGGAGCCGCAGCAGTCCGCCTCCGCGCCTAACCAGTCGCAACCGCGCGGGACGCCGATTCGCCGGCCGAATCCCAGTGCTCGCCTTCGCGGAGGTGAACGACTTCGGTCTCAATCCCCGCGGCCCGCAGCCGGCGCTCGAAGCCCTGCACCGATTGCGAATTGCGAAGCAGGGGCGATCGAGGCTGAATGCCGAGGTGGATCGGAATGACCGTCGTTGGGTGGAGGTCGCGCGCTGCCGCGACGGCGCCGCGCTCGCCCATCGTCGGAGGAATGCGGAACGTGGTGACCGGCATCATGGCGACGTCGATGTTGAATCTGCGGCCGATCTCGGCCATGAACGGACGATGATAGGTGTCGCCCGCGAAGTAGGCGCAGACGCCATCGAGCTCAATGACGTAGCCGACCGTGCGCGCGAGATGCGTCGCCGGCACGGCGGTGATGTTCGCGGCGCCGACCGCACGGCACTGCCACGGCGTCATCGGAACAACTGTGCGGGCGCCTTTCAACTTCAGCACGGTGGAGGTCCACTTCGGCGCGAGCACCGGGATCGAGGTGTCGAGGCTGCTGAGGAATTTCCGATCAGTGTGATCCCAGTGGCTGTGCGAAACGAGCACACCATCGATGTCGCTGAGATCTTCCCGCTTGAATGCGGGCGGTCGAAGCCGGAAGTACGCGACGTGGCCGAACGTGCCGAAATATGGGTCGGTGATGAGTCTCGTTTCCGCGCCTTCGAGAAGGAGGGTGCTGTGGCCGATCATCGTGATGCGCATGGCCTAACATCCCTTTCCGCTGTGTCGGCGGCTGGTGAGCACTACCCACAGCAGATTCATGCCGATCGCGATACCGAACAGGAATCCCTGGATTGCATCGAGCAGGTCCGGGCCAAGGCTGGCGGTCGGGTGGACGAGCCGAGGCCACATCAGGGCAGCGATGAGGGACGCCATGCCGATGCTCAGGGTGGTTGCGGGATCAAGCCGTCGTTTGAGGATCATTGGTGAGTCTCCATTTGGTTTGCGTCTTCAATTTGGTTTGCGCGTTCAATCATTGAGGCGGTACCAGATCAGGACTGTCAGCTTGACGACGACCATCGTGATGCCGACGGTAAAAAGGTCCCAGCTCCAGAAGTGGTCGTGGAAGTAGCGATATTCGAGAAGAAGGATGGCCGTGCAGCCGCCAATCACGCCGCCAAGGCTCGTGGAGCGGAGGCGATGCATAAGAAAACGTTCGTCGATGAATTTGCCGAGGAAGGAAGGCTTCATTTGCGGGTCTCCATGGTGAAGATGTCGTCGGTGGAACATCGGAAGACGCGCGCGAACGTGAGCGCCAGCGGCAGGCTCGGGACGTAACGGTCGCACTCGATCGAGTTGATGCTCTGCCGCGAAACGCCGACCGCATCGGCCAGCTGCTGCTGGGTCCAGCCGCGATCGCTGCGAAGCTCCCGAATTCGATTTTTGATCGTGGGTGTCATGTCAAGCCGACTTTCCATCGGATGATGGGGCTGGAGCAGGCGGATGTCAAGTCAGCTTGTCTTGCCGCTAGTAGTGTTTTCGGATGGTCGTCGTCCGTACGCTCGGGATGCGGCGATCGCGCTCGCGTAGAGAAGACTGACTAGCGACTCCATCAATGACGACGTGAAGAATCCGCCGATCATGGTGCGGCGATCCGCTTCATGACGTGCGGGTAGCGGATAACGGTGCCGGCATCGTGGCTCTATGACCGCGCTGTCGCGTCACCCCACGCGCGGGTGGCGGGCATCGAGGCGTCCAAGCGCCAGGAGGATGCCGAAGATGATGGCCTCCGGGCGCGGAGGGCAGCCGGGAATGTAGACGTCGACCGGGAGAACCCGGTCGACCCCGCCGGCGCTGGCGTATCCCTCCCCGACGATGCCCCCCGATGCGGCACAGGCTCCCACGGCGATCACGATGCGCGGCTCGGGGATGGCCTCGACCGTGCGGTGGACGGCCGTTTCAAGGTTGCGCGTGACCGAGCCGGTGACCACGACCCCATCCGCGTGGCGTGGGGAAGCGACGAAGTCGATTCCGAGGCGACGGACGTCGTAGATCGGGTTCAGCAGGGCGCTGAGCTCCCAGTCGCAGGCGTTGCAGGAGCCCGCATCGAGGTGGCGAAGGTGCAGCGAGCGGCCGAGCACACGGTGGATCTCGGACGAGACGCGGGCCGCCTCGACGTGAGGGTCGGGTGGAGGTCCCGCCGCCGGGCCGGCAGGGTCGTCGGCCGCGACCTCGATCCGCAGGTCGGCGCGACAACGCGCCGCGAGTTCGAAGTCCCGTCCCATGGTGATCGCGCCAGCCCATGGATCCTCGGCACAGCGGCCGCAGAAGACGCACCGCGCGAGGTCGAGCGCGACGCGGCGGCGACCTTCCGCGTCGAGATGCTCCGAGAGCGCGCCCGTGGGGCAGACGGCCGGAGGTGGCAGGTGACTGCC
>JADGNY010000093.1 GCA_017883235.1 Thermoanaerobaculia bacterium
TCACGCTCGATCGAAGATACGGGACGACGGTTGCGGAGACCATGAGCGACCCGGATTTCACGGAGCGCGCACCGGCAGTCGCGGCGGCGAGAAGGAGAAAGACCGTGGCTGTGATCGTCCGGCGCATGCCACCCATAAGGGCAACTGCGCAGCCAGACGTGGTTTCGTGGTAAACAACTCATGCTGAGTGAGTTGTGGCGCACCGGGAGTGCGCCCGTGCGTCCGCGAAACGAACGGCTGTCCGAATATCGGACGCCCATTCGGTGCTCCTTCGCCTTCTTTGTCGTGACACCAGTGGCACGCGTCGACTCAAGAAACCGACTACTCTTGCACGCGCCCTGAGTGTCATCCTGCCACATGCCGCGCATCGGCATGGTCAGCCCCCAAACCAGAAGGAGCAGGACGAAGTAGAGCAGACCGTCGCTGTTCAACCCGGCGGCGAGTCGGCCCAGCCACCGGCCTCGTGCTTCCGGAGTGTCTCTCAAAAACGAGCCTGCCAACATCTATGGCATGCTATCAATCGTTCGCTCTCTTGCACCTATAATCGATCGGGAGGCTGCGAGCGGTGAACCCTGCGATAGAAAACGAGCTTCGTCAACAGCTCAGCCGGATGGACGCCGATGGGCAGCAGCGGGTGCTCAACTTCGCCCGCGCCCTAACTGCAAAAGAGGTTCGTGGACTTCCGGGCAAGTCGCTGATCCATCTCAGTGGAGTGATAGGACGAAGCGATTTGACGCTCATCGAGAGGGCAATCGAAGCCGGCTGCGAGCAGGTCAATCCCGATGAGCGGTAGGTTCCTTCTCGACACGTGGATCGCTGCGGTAGCATTGCAACATCGTGTGACCGTCGTGTCTCGCGATCCGCACTTCAAGGAAGTCGCCGGCCTGGATCTACAGGTGTGGTGAGCAGAGCAGACGAATCTCAGGGTCGGCCGTCAAGCCTTCATCTTCCCCTACGCTCCCCTCCCGCCCGTTACACTCCCAGTCGGTTACCGCAGCCAGACCCTCGCGGTGGCCACGGATCGCCAAAAACGTACGACGATGCGCGAAGGACAGCTGACGTCACCACCAACCGTTAGACACAACGTGAGACGATGCGAATAATTGACGATCGCTTGCGACCGTCAGAGCAGGGCGCTTGAAGTGTCGCCGTTTCAATGAGTTACAAGCTGCGAGAAAACGAAGGCCTGGCACCCGTGGTTCGCCGACATAGGCTAGAGGCCTCGACGGACACGAAGGAGTGCACGATAGCAGTGGCAGGAATCGTCCAGTCGAGAATGTATAGTGACGCGTCGAGAGCAACGCGCACCCTGCTCAGAATCGCCGTTGATTTCTGGGAAATGAGCAGGCCGGGTTTCGATAGCACGGCCTCCGTAGGTCGCAAAGCGCCATGAACATCAAACTGGACCGAGAGATCCAAGCGAAGTACGAAGTCCTCGCCATCATGGGCGAGGGTGGAATGGGTGCCGTCTACAAGGTCCGGCATCGATATCTGGATGAGATCCAAGTCATCAAAACGGTGCGCGAGAGATTTCAGGCCGACGAGGAGCTGAAGGTACGATTCCTGCGCGAGGCGAAGACAGCAAAGCGATTGCGCCATCCGAACATTGCGGAAGTCATCGATTACAGCGTGACCCGCGAGGGGACAGCCTTCATCGTCATGGAGTTCATCGAAGGGGTGAATCTCCGGGAGGTGATGACGCGAGCCGGTGGAGTACTCGACGCGCAGTTCGTCGTCGAGATCGGACTACAGACGCTCGCTGCGCTCGGGTATTTGCACGGCAAAGGTTTCGTTCATCGCGACATCTCCCCTGACAACCTGATGCTCAGCAAGATCGATGGCACCCGCGTTATCAAGCTGATCGATCTCGGAATCGCGAAGCCACTCGCAGCCACGAGCAATCTCACGGCTGATGGCCGATTTGTCGGAAAGATGCGGTACGCCTCACCCGAACAATTCGGTGAGAGGGAGATCGATCAGCGAAGTGACCTGTATTCGCTCGGCGTCGTTCTCTACGAACTGGCGACCGGAATCGCGCCGATCGGTGGGTCGGACCACAGAGCAATGATCGCTGGCCATCTCACACGGCCGCCACGTCCCTTCGACGAGACCGATCCAAAGGGACTTGTTCCGACACAGCTTCGCGAGGTGATCCTTCGAGCGCTACGTAAGGACAGAGCCGACCGTTACCAAACGGCGGAGGCATTTTCGGTGGCTCTACAACCAATCTCAACGGAGCATGATGCAACATCCACGCATGCCGAATTTCCTCTGCGCCAGGAGGAGGGCCGAGATCTGCCGTCGACGACCACCGAGGTCACGGTATCGGAGGTATCGGATCGTGAAACGCGTGAGGTAGACCCGGCAACTGTTCCGATCGTCGCTATGCCCGGCGCCGCGACGACGATGACCCCGAGCACCTCAGTGGCGGCTGTCACCACAGCGCCCGTCGGGCGGATCGGGCGCGGCGGCCGATCCAGACGTTGGGTGATCGCCACCATCCTTGCAGGCATTCTGCTTGCGCTCTCGGCGACCGCAATACACATCCGTAAACAGGCACAGTCTCGTCAGGAATATACGCGCGCCGTTGAGCAACCGCCGCAAGCATCTGGCGCCACTTTGACCGTTTTGCAGGATGCCTCGCTCCCTTCGACTACCGCGAGGGTCTCTTCACCTCAACCTGGCCTTCCTGCTAACCAAACGGCCAGCGCGACATTGACGGGCCAAGGCGAGCCTACGTTAACTGGCGGGCGACATCACGTCCCTGCCGAGATAGCTCAGGTCGATGACACCCCGCGCGAGAAGATCACGGTGATGCTGCGCGGCACCGTTCGTAATGTCGATGCGAACCAACGCACTATCGAGATTATCGACAGCGAGGGAAAGAAGAACGTCATCGAATACGACGTAAGCACAAATAACGTCATCGAATACGATGTAAACACACGGGTGGCTCACGACAGGGGTCTCAGACGGGGCGACGTTGTCGAGGTCGAACTCCGCAACACTGACGCCAACCACGCTCACGCACAGCGCATCACCTTAATCCAACCTGTACTTACAGCGACCGAACAAAAGGATTGCGACTTTATCACAACGAGCACGAATGGCTTTCGTGCCAAGCACAATTATACCGTCCATAACAACTTGAGCTGCGAGGTGACATATACGATTGCCAACGTGACCAAGGCTACGCGTGGCAACACGCAGTTTGAATCAGATAAGCTGGCATACAACGGCACTATTGCGAAGGATCAAACGGCAGAATTGGGGTATCTTTCCTTTATAACCAACAAGTGCGAGGTCGGCGAGGCCGATTCCAGCATCGAGGTCACTGAGCGAGGATCTTGCGGTACAGATACGAGTACGTACCGATTCCACACCAACTTCTGTACAAACTGTGCCAAATGAATTGCATCTTTCCTGCAACGTCGTCATCGAATGGATGCGCCGGAAACGGCATCCAATAGACAAGCGTCTTTCATCGTGAATGCGTCAACAGCCGAAGGCTGATTGAGCCTCATGCGCCCGGGCCGCCGCGCAGAAGCGCTGACCTGGAGCTCGCGTTGCTGGGGTCAGGCGTGGTGCGCCGAGCGGGACATGACTGGTCCAGCGAAACAAGTAATGACCTTCGGATTCGCGTTGTACGCGCTGCTGTTCCGATGGGCAACGCATCTACGTGATGCAACGCGACCGCGGACACAACTTGGCTTAGCGTGCGGCGCGAAGGGACACAACGATCGTAATGCGTTCAAAGGCAACGATTTGTCTACTCAGAGTCGCGAGAAGCCATGGGCAATCGCTCTCATAGAACTTGTGGCTATTACGCCAATGGATCAGCGTCGAGCGCCGCCACGACCATCCTCATCGCCTCTTCTGAGGGTCGCGCGTAGCGCTCCGCCATGCGCGTCGTCGTGTGTCCGAGCGCCTTCGCGATGATTTGCAATCCGACTGACTTGCTCGCGAGGCGGCATCCGAACGTGTGCCGGAGGTCGTGGGGCCGGAACCGGCGTGTGATGCCGGCAAGCTCCTTCGCTATCGAAAACGCGCGGCGAATCCGGCTTGCGGAGGACCTGCGGCCATCGCTGCCAACAAACACGTAGATACTTCCAATCGCCTTCGCCCGGCAGCGACGCAACGCATCGCGGCACGCTGTTGAAATCGGGATCTCCGCCTCGCGCCCGGTCTTCTGCATCACCACACGAATGAAGCCGATGCTCAAGTCGACCGAGGACCACTTCAAATCGCGGAGATCGCTCCAGGCACGAAGGCCGGTCTCCACGGCGACGACGAAGAAATCGCGCAGCTCGCGGAAGCGATCCCAGTACGCGGTCGCGGCCTTGCTGTCGCCACGCATACCGCCACCAAATCGCCGCTCACCTTGGAAGTGCGTGCTCGGCTGCACCGGGCCAAGAGTACGGCCAGCGTCGATGTGACCACGAAACGCAGCTTCATCCTCGAACGCACCGAAAAACCTCGCGCGCTCGTCAACTTTCAATTCGAGCCGAAGAGGAACCTCCTTCTCCTTCGGGGTCTTCTTCTTGATTGGATACTCGGCGATGACGTCACGTTTGACTGCTTGCCGGAGAAGCATCTTGAGCACGCGCACGGCATCGTTGATGTAGCTCGGCGAGCAGTTGCGCGCTCGCATGTCTGCCATGAAGTCGGTTACGCGGATGGTGGTAATCGCTGTCAGCTCGGCCTCACCAAAGTACCGCAGCAGGTGATTCTTGATGATCATCCCTTGAGTCTTGCGCGTGCCCGCGGTGTGGCTCGCCGCGACGAGACCGTAGTAGCGCTCCACGAATTGTTCCAGCGTGAGCGGCCCTTCGATCGCCCGGCCCGTCGCGAGGTCGTCACGAAACGCTTTCCACGCTTTGAGCGCCTGATCGCGAGTCGCGTTCTCGATCGTCTTCTGGCGCCGGACCTTTCCTT
The DNA here is from genome assembly GCA_017883235.1 of Thermoanaerobaculia bacterium. Lineage (GTDB taxonomy): Bacteria > Acidobacteriota > Thermoanaerobaculia > Gp7-AA8 > Gp7-AA8 > JADGNZ01. The sequence continues at coordinate 4,936 of JADGNY010000093.1, forward strand.
TCGTGCCGCGGACAAAGCCATCGAAGATCGCGCGCCTGCGCTTCGCGTCGTACGAGAAGCCTGGGAGTTGCTTTCTCGTCATCGGTCCACCCCCGCGTTCATACACGCGATGGCGCCGCCTTCGCCGCACATTCTGCGAGGAACCTCTCGACCTCGCTGCGTGGGTAGGTCACGTGCGTCGGCGAGACGTGTATCCAGCCCTTCGGGCCTTTCCCGAGGCAGCGCCACTTCGCGAGCGTCGTGGTCTTGATGCCGATGAGTCGCGCGACAAGCGGCGCTGAAATCCGGTCCTCCATGAGTGATCTCCTGTTCGAAGATCACGATGCAACGGAAGACCCTCGCGAGAACTGAAGGGATCGAAACGATCAGGGAAGCGATGAAACGGCAGGAAGCGACAGCAGCAATAGAGACCACGATAGAGACTCCGTCAAAATCGAAGTCGTCTATCCCGGGCTAAGTGCTTGAATCGATTGGAGCGGGCGACGGGATTCGAACCCGCGACCAAGAGCTTGGGAAGCTCCTACTCTACCAACTGAGCTACGCCCGCTCGATGGGGAAACCCTGCATTCTCCGATAGATACTGAGCAAACATCGGACTCGGAGACGCTGGCGATTCTACCACGGCCACTTCGAGGTCGCGGCGGCGGGAAATACCCGGTTGATCCCGCGGAGCGGCACCGCACGGCGGGGTGCCGGACGCCAAAAGGGAGCAGAATGCTCCACTCAGGCGGTAATAAGGCGGAATCATTGGTTGCGATGCCGCAAACAACGGTTGCGATGCCGCAATCTTCGGTTGCGGTACCGCAAAGATTGGTTTCGATGCCGCAGCCGTCGGTTCCGGCATCGCAAAGATTGGTTTCGATGCCGCAACCATCGGTTCCGGCATCGCAAAGATTGGTTTCGATACCGCAACCATCGGGTTGCGGCATCGCAAAGACTGGTTTCGATGCCGCAACCGGTCATTCCGGTATCGCAAAGGTCGGTTTCGATGCCGCAACCATCGGTTCCGGCATCGCAAAGACTGGTTTCGATGCCGCAAGCGTCGGGTTGCGGTATCGCAAAGATCGGTTTCGATGCCGCAACCATCGGTTCCGATATCGCAAACGGACGTTGCGATGCCACAATCGTCGGTTCCGGTATCGCAACGATCGGCTTCGATGACGCAATCCGCGGTCACTGCGAGGAGGAGGAAGGCGCCCGACGGCCCGGTCAAGTAGGCGATGAGGCGGACGGTCACCGATCAGGCACTATTCGTTGGACGGACCGAGTCGGGAGAGCTCTTCCCAGAGGTCATCGAGCTCGATCACAAGGTCGCGGCAACCCGGAACGGGATCCATCCCCCCCTCTGTGGCCCGCGCGGCGCGAGCGTAGCGCACGCCAAGCAGTTCGAACACCTCGAGCGACTGCAGGCTCGGGTCGAGAATTCAGTAGTACCGCACTCCAAACGCCGCGTACTCGTCCATCTTCTCAATGCGGTCACGCCGCTCGTCGCGGGGCGAGGGCGATACGACCTCCACCACGATGTCGGGTGGTACACGTACGATTCCGCGTCGCGGCAGATGGCTGCCGTCGGAGCCGAGGTACACCGCGACATCCGGCTTCCGGCCGCGATCCGCTCGCACGGCATACTTTGCCTCGGATCCGAATACGAAGCCTTCCCGGCCCAACCAGGTACTGAGCACGTGAACCAGCCAGGACACGACTAACGCATGAAGGAGATCGGGCTCCTCCTCCTCCTCGATGCGACCGTCGACCAACTCGCCTGGCTCATCCTCGGGCATGGCGGCCCATTCCTCGAGCGTCATGGGACGACCGAGCTGGGGCCGCGCAGGGTGCTCCGATGCGAACGACATGATTGGCTGGATACTAGCACCTGGGCGCTCCGCGGATTCGTAAGCGGTCACTCACTGCTGGGTGAAGTATTCGCTGAAGAGGCGGACGAAGGCGCCGGAGGGGCCGGTGAGGTAGGCGATGGCGCGGACGGTCACCGGTTCGGTCGATGTGAGCTGTCCGCCACGGGAGTATCCCCAGACGGCGAGCGGCAGCGTCCGGGCCTGACCGGGGGCGATGTCGACGTTGATATTGGTGGACGTCGGGCGGATCGTGTAGGCGCCGGAACCGATGGTGCGGATCTCGATCCGGTTGAGCTTCACCGGCTGGTTGGTCGTGTTCGCCACCGACAGCGCGAACTGCACATTCACCGGTCCGTTGAACGTGTAGGCATTCGGCGCCGACTCGTATTGCTCCAGATGCAGCGTGATCTTCGGGGCGTTCGGATCGTCCGGCACGCCCGATGCGCAGCCGGCGAGCAGGAGGAGGATCAGAATCGTTCGTCGCATCGCATCACCCCGCGATCGCCGACAGCCCGGTCACCTGCTCCAGCTCCGCTTCCTCGGCGATCCATTCGTTCGTGCGGAAGGCCCCTTCCCACCGCGCCACGACCACCGTTGCAAGGCAGTTGCCGATGACGTTCACGCAGGTCCGGCCCATGTCCATCAATTCGTCCACACCGAGAATGACGATGACGCCCTCGGCGGGTAGATTGAACGATGCCAGCGTGCCGAGGAGGATGACCAGCGAGGCGCGCGGAACGCCGGCCACGCCCTTGGAGGTGAGCATCAGCGTCAGCAGCATGACGATCTGCTGCGTCCAGGTGAGATGCACGCCCGCGGCCTGGGCCACGAAGATGGAGGCGAGGGCGAGATAGAGAGTCGTGCCGTCGAGGTTGAAGCTGTAGCCGGTCGGAAGGACGAAGCCGACGATGCGGCGCGGCACGCCGAGCCGCTCCATGTTCTCCATCGCCTTCGGGAGTGCCGATTCCGATGAGGTCGTGGCGAAGGCGATCGTGGCCGGCACTTTCACGGCGCGGAAGAAGTCGCGCAGCGGCACGCGGAAGAGAAGCGCAACCGGCAGCAGGATGCAGATGAGGAAGACGACCAGCGCGCCGTACAAGGTCAGGACCAGCACGCCGAGGTTCCGGAGGACACCGAGGCCGGAATGGCCGACGGTGTTGGCCATGGCGGCACCGACGCCGATCGGTGCGAACTTCATCACGAACTCGGTGAAGCGGAACATGATGTCGGCCAGCGACTCGCACCACTGAATGACCGGCCGCGCCTTTTCGCCGATCGAGGTCACCGCCAGCGCGAACAGCACGGAGAAGACGACGATCTGCAGCACGTCGCCGTCGGCCATGGCCTTGATGATCGAGACCGGCGCGAGGTGGGCGAGAAGCTCGCCGAACTTCTGCGGCTTGGCCGGCGCATCGGGGGCGGTCAGCCCCTTCCCTACCGCATCCGCGGCTTGGGACGCTTTGGCCGCGGCAGTGGCGGTATCGCCTCGGGCCACAGCCTGGTTTGCTTCCTTCGCCAGCTTCGAAGCCTGATCGGCCAGGACTGCCTTGTTGACTTCCGTGTGAACGCCCGCCAGCGACACGCCGAGGCCGGGCTTAGTCAGATTGACGGCACCGAGACCGATGAATAGCGCGAAGGTCGTCACGATCTCGAAGTAGAGCAGCGCCTTGAAGCCGATGCGGCCGACCTGGCGGATGTCGCCGGTGCCGGCGATGCCGATGACGAGCGTGGCGAAGATCAGCGGGGCGATGATCGACTTGATCAGATTGAGAAAGAGGATCGACAGCGGCCGTAACGCCGTCCCGTACTCCGGCCAGAGCCACCCGATGAGCACACCGATGGCCAGACCGATGAAGATCTTCTGCGTGAGAGAGACTTTCGGAAGTGCCATGTGGGCGGAAGTGTAGGGGAGGAGGGGGTTGAGTACAATCGAAGCCCATGAAACGTGGTTGCTTTCTCAGCCTCCTGATCCTCGGTGCATGTTTTGGTGGTTACTGGTACGTGCTGCACGGGCACATCGAGCCGCCGGCGTTCTGGTGGGCGACCGGCGTCGCCAGCTTTTTCATGTGGATCTCCATCGGTGCGTTGCAGGGGGCTATCGCAGCGGCGCGCGATGCCTCGCGCGTGACGAGCGAGTCGTCGTTCGGCGGCTATGGCGGGGAACAGTTCGAAGACGGCGCGACCGTCACGGTGGTCGGGCACATCCGCGCGCTGGGCTCCTCATTGCGCGCTCCATTCAGCGGGACGGCGGCTGTCCTCTACAGCTACGACATCAATCACATCTCCCAGGGCAGGCACGAATCGACGACTGTGCAGGACTACTCCGGCTTCGCGCTCGTCCCGAGCGCGATCGATTCACCGCACGGCTCGATCAACCTCCTCGGGTTTCCGCTGCTGGAAGGCTTCCCGAAGACAAGCTTCGATACCGAGGAAGGGCGGAGAAACGCCGCCACATACCTCGAGTCGACACCGCTGACCAACATGGAGGGATTCCACCCCGGCACGATCTTCAACGAAGTCAAAGAGCTGTTGACCGACGACGACGGCCAGTTCCGCAAGGACTGGAAGATGACGGAGGACCGCGACCTGACCGACAAGCATCTGGACGAGCAGATCGTCGCCCCGGGTGATCAGGTCTGCGCCATTGGCCGCTGGTCGGCGGAAAAGCACGGCCTCACCCCGCCGGCAGGAGGGGTAATCCGTCTGCTTCAGGGCGATCCGCAGAAGGTGGTGAAGGGTCTGTGGGGCAAGTGCATCGCCAATCTCATCGGATGCCTCATCGTGGCCGCGCTGGTCAACGGCGCGGTCTACACGCTGCTGCAGGTGGCCGCGGGGAAATCGAAGATCTGGGCCGATACACCGATCGCGAGGCACTCCATTCACCGCGACGAGATGCACGAGGCGGTGAGCGGCGGCAACATCGCGGCGGCGGAGAAGCTGATGAACAACGGCACCGGCATCGACGTGCGGGACAGCGATGGCCGCACGCCGCTGGCCATGGCCCAGGACACGGCGATGGCGCGATGGCTGATCGCGCACGGCGCCAATGTGAACGCCGCGAATTACGAGGGGCAGACGGTGCTGATGATGCAATCGGCCGCCGGCCGCGCCGACATCGTCCGCGCTCTGATCAACGCCGGCGCGAAGCTCGATGCGGTCAGCACAAAGTGGCACAGCACCGCCCTGACCCAGGCTCTCGACGGAGAAAAGACGGATGTCGTGCGCATCCTGCGCGACGCGGGCGCGAAAGAAGACACCGTCACCGAGAGCAAGGGGCAGGCGTTGCGCGAGACCGATCCTCCGGTGCGCGCCGCTCTGGCATGGTTGGAGTCCATCCAGCGGGAAGATCTCGATGCGATGAAGAAGTGGTCGACGTTCACGGATTTCCATGACGTCGACTTCAAACTCTGGAAGTCATCGCGGCCGGCGCATCCGAAGCTGGTCCGCGGCTACGCGAACGACGATGCGGCCACCGTCGAGCTGCGCGGCCAGATCGCCAGTGGTGTTTACGAGACGTGGACGTACCAACTGGTGCATCGCGGAGAGAATTGGCGGGTGAGCAACGAGCGGTGGGAGACGCGGCTGAGCGGCAATGAGCCGTGAACGGGGTTGCGCGGTTGCGGGGTCTCGCGGTTGCGCAGCAACATGCTTGCGAAGCTTCAGTCCGGGTCGAACCCCGAGTCGGTAGATCGTATATATCGCGTACACGCCCCCCGTCCGCCTTCGGCACCTCGACGAAAGGGCTCGGCAAGAAGTCAAGCAATGCTGTGAGTAATGCCGTTACTTCGCCGGCTCCGCTTGCCAGCCGCCGCCGAGGGCGCGGTAGAACTGGACCAGCTCGACCAGGCGGTCGCGGCGGGTGCGGGCGACGTTGTTTTCGGCGGTGTCGAGCTGCTCCATGGCGTCGAGCACTTCGAAGTAGGCGGAGAGGCCGGAGGCGTAGCGGAGGTTGACGAGACGGACGGCTTCCTGATTGGCGCGGAGGGCGCGCTCGCGGTCGTGCTCGGCGGCGGCAAGGCGGTCCATGGCCACGATCGACGTCGATACTTCTCCCAGCGCGTTGGTGACGTCCTGCTCGTATTGCAAGCGCGCCTGTTCGAATTGCGCGACGGCGACGCGTTGCTGGTTGCGAAGCCGGCCGGCGTTGAAGATCGGTCCGAGGAGGTCGGCGCCGATCGACCAGGCGATTCCGTGACCGACGATGTTCGCCAGGTCGTTGCTCTGTCCTCCGAGCAGCCCGGTGAGCGTCAGCGTCGGATAGAACGCCGCCTCGGCGACGCCGATGTTGGCGTTGGCGGCGATCAATTGCTGTTCCGCGGCACGGAGATCGGGACGCCGCAGCAGCAGCGCGGACGGCAGGCCCGCTGGAACGGCGGCCGGCGCCGGAAGGTCGGACAGCGACGCACCTCGGGCGATCGGTCCCGGAACGCGGCCGAGGAGGAAGTTGATCCGGTTCTCCTGCGCCACGATCTGCTGCTCGAGGAGCGGGATGTTGGACGATTCATTCGCCAGCAACGCCTCGGCGCGCGAGGTCTCGAGACCCGACGCCGTCCCGCCCTTCAGTTGACGGTCGAACAGGTCGTAGGTCTCCTGAAATGCTTTCGTCGACCGGCGGGCGATGTCCAGCTCCGCATCGAGCTCGCGAAGATCGAAGTAGGCGGTGGCCACCTCGGAGGTCAGAGCCAGCAGTGCCGCCCGCCGGCCTTCTTCCGAGGCCAGATAGGAGGCGCGGCCTGCCTCGTTCAGGCGCCGGATGCGGCCCCACAAGTCCGCTTCCCAGGAGATGCCGGCGCCGGCGATGAGGATGGTCGTTCCTTTGCCACCGACGCGCTGCCGCGTGGGGTTGATTTCGTATCCGACCGTTGGATAGCGGTCGGCGTTCACGATGCCGAATCGCGCGCGGGCCTCCTCGACGCGTGCCGCGGCGATGCGGGCGTCGTAGCCGTTTCGCAGCGCTTCATCGATGAGCGCGCGCAAGGCCGGATCGCCGAAGACGTCGAACCACGGCGCATCGGCGAGCGACGCCGCCGACGGCGTTCCGTTCGCGCCGTAGAACTGATCGGGGATCGTCACCGGCGACCGTTGGTAGTTCGGACCGACAGTCTTGCAACCTGCCAGCGCCGCAGCGGTCAGCACGATGATGATGGCGCGCTTCACGAGTGCGCCTCCTCGGCGATCGGCTCGCGGCGGGCGAGCCGCGCCTCCAGCTTCTTCTCCGAGCGCGCCAACCGTTCGACGATGACGTAGAGCACCGGGATGAGGAAGATGGCCAGCAGCGTGGCGGAGAGCATGCCGGCCACGACCACGGTTCCGAGAATGCGCCTCGAGGCCGCACCGGCCCCCGAGGCCAGCCAGAGCGGTACGCAGCCGAGGATGAAAGCGAACGACGTCATGAGAATCGGGCGGAGCCGCAATCGCGCGCCGTGCAATGCGGCGTTGACGAGATCGCCACTTCTCTCGAACTCCGCTTTCGCGAACTCGACGATCAGGATGGCGTTCTTCGCGGCCAGTCCGATCAGCACCACCAGACCGATCTGGCCATAGACGTCGAAGTCGTACTTGCGCAGCAGCAGTCCGAGAAAGCCGCCGAAGATGGCCACGGGGACGGAAAGCAGGACGCTGAGCGGCAGCGACCAGCTCTCATACAGCGCCGCCAGGATGAGGAAGACGAAGACCAGCGATAGGGCGAAGATGCGTCCCGAGGTTCCGGAGGCGCGCTTCTCCTGATACGAGAGATCCGACCACTCGTAGCCCATCTCGCGGGGCAGCGTCTGCGCGGCCACCTCCTCGAGCGCGGCCATGGCCTGTCCGGAGCTGTAGCCCGGCGCCGCCGCGCCTACGACCTGAGCGGCGCGATAGAGGTTGAAGTGCTGCGTGTATTCGGGCCCCGAGGTGGAGCGCAGCGTAGTCAACGCCGATAGAGGGACCATGGTGCCGTCGTTGTTTCGGACATAGAAGCGTCCGACGTCCGCGGGGGTGAGACGGTTTTGCGCTTCGGCCTGCATGAAGACGCGCCACTGGCGGCCGAAGCGGTTGAACTGATTGACGAACGAACCGCCCAGCAGCGTTTGCAGCGTGTCGTAGATGCTTGCGACAGGCACGCCCTGCTTGAGGGCCTTGTCGCGGTCGACGTCGACGAACATCTGCGGCACCTGCGCGCGGTAGCTGCTATTGACGTTCAGCAACTCCGGCCGTTTGCGCGCGGCTTCGAGGAACTTCTGGACGTTCTCGCTGAGGAACTGCGGCGTGCCGCCGCTGCGGTCCTGCAGCCAGAGTGAGAAGCCGCCGGCGGCTCCGAGGCCGGGAATGGCCGGCGGCTGGAAGGCAGAAACGGTCGCCTCCGGGATCTCCGCTTTGAACCTCTGATTGAGCTTCGCCACCAGCGCATCGGCCGTGAGCCCCCCTTCCTCGCGGTCGCGCCACGGCTGCAGAGAGATGAAATAGAAGCCGTTGTAAGACGCCGAAACGTAGGAGAGGAGACTGAAACCGGCAACGGTGGTGTAGTAGCGAACCCCTTTGGTCCCGGCGAGGATCTTCTCGACCTTGAGGCAAACGGCGTCCGTCCGCTGCAGCGAGGAGGCGTCCGGGAGCCGTACGTCGAGGTAGAACGAGCCGTTGTCCTCCTGCGGCAGGAAGCTCGTCGGCACCTTCCTGCCGGTCAATCCCGCCAGCAGAGCGAAGCCGAGCAGGATGGCTACCCCCAGAACGGCCTTACGGATCAGCAGCGACGAAACACTGACGTAGCCGCCTCTGGCACGATCGAACAGGCGATTGAAACCGCCGAAGAAGCGCGCCATCAGGCCGCGCGACGCCTTGCGCGGACGGAGCAGGAGCGCCGAAAGCGCCGGCGAGAGGCTGAGTGCGTTGAAGGCGGAGATGAGCACGGAGACGGCGATGGTCACGGCGAACTGCTTGTTCAGCCGGCCCTGAATCCCGCCCATGAAGGCCACCGGCAGAAAAACCGAGGAGAGGATCATGGCGATGGCCACGACCGGACCGGACACCTCTTTCATCGCCTGCAGAGTGGCCGCCCGGGGAGCCATCCCTTCTTCGATGTGATGCTCGACCGCCTCCACGACGACGATGGCATCGTCGACGACCAGGCCGATGGCCAGCACCAGTCCGAACAGCGAAAGGGTGTTGATCGAGAAGCCGAGGAGGGGAAAGATGGCGAACGTGCCGATCAGCGAGACCGGCACGGCCACCAGCGGAATCATCGTGGCCCGCCAGTTCTGCAGGAAGAGGAAGACCACCAGGATGACCAGCAGCATCGCCTCGACCAGGGTCGTCGAGATCTCCTTGATGCCCTCCGTCACGGCGGCGGTGTTGTCGACCGACACGGCGTAGTCCATGTCCTCGGGGAAGCGCTCCTTCAGCGTCAGCATGGTGGCGCGTACGGCTTTGGCCACCGCCAGCGCATTCGAGCCCGGAGCCTGGAAGACGCCGATGATCGAGGCGGGCTTTCCGTTCAGCCGTCCGATCTGTTTGTAGGTAAGTCCGCCGAGCTCGACACGGGCGACGTCTTTGAGCTTGACCATCGAGCCGTCGGGATTGAGCCGCACCACGACGTTCTCGAACTGCTCGGGGGTGACGAGGCGGCCGACGGCCCGGACCGCGTAGGTGAACTCCTGTCCTTTCGGCGCCGGCTCCGCGCCGATCTGCCCCGCCGGATTGACGGTGCTCTGCGCCTGCACGGCCTGCCGGATATCGCCGACCGTGAGTCCGAGCTTGGCCATCTGATCGGGATTGAGCCAGATGCGCATCGCATACTCGGCCGCTCCGAAGTTCACCACCTGCCCGACGCCGGGCACGCGGTAGATGGCATCGTTGATGTTGATGAGCGCGTAGTTGCCGAGGAAGAGACCGTCGTAGGTGTTCTTGGGTGAGTAGAGCGAGACCAGAATCAGCGGCGTGCCCTGCGTCTTCCGGTAGGTGATGCCGAACTGATTGACCTCGGGCGGAAGATTCGGCAGCGCCTGCGACACGCGGTTCTGCGAGTTGACCTGATCGGTGTTGCGGTCGGTACCGACGTCGTAGGTGACGCGCACGGTCATCGTGCCGTCGTTGGCGTTGACCGACTGCAGGTAGAGCATGTCCTCGACGCCGTTCATCTGCTGCTCGATCGGCGTGGCCACCGACTGCTCGATGGTTTGGGCATCGGCGCCGGGGTAGGAGGTCTGGATCTGGATGAGCGGCGGAACGATGTCGGGGAACTGCTCGATGGGAAGGCCGAACAGCGCGATCAGTCCGCCCAGGACGGTCACGATCGAGATGACGATGGCGACGATGGGTCGATTGATGAAGAAGCGAGCCATCGCTGCTTACCTTGTCCCCGCCGCGCCGGAAACCGGCGCCGGTGCTTCGCTCGGCGCGACGGGCATGCCCGTCTTCACGCGGGAAAACCCTTCGACGACGACGCGGTCGCCGGGCTTCAGGCCCTGATCGATGAGCCAAAGGCTGCCGAGCCGCGGACCGGCCTGCACGGCGCGGATGTACGCCTTGTTGCCGTTTTCGACGACGGCGACCTGATATCCGCCCTGCATCTCATTGACGGCGCGCTGCGGCACGAGGATGGCGCCGCGGCGGATCTCGGTCGCCGCGCGGATCTTGGCGTATTGGCCGGGACGGAGCCGGTTGCCGGGATTCGGAAAGGTTCCGATGGCGGCGATGGTGCCGGTCTTGACGTCAACCTCGCGGCCGGTGAGCAGCAGGTGGCCTTTCTGCGGGAAGGTGCTGCCGTCGGAGAGAACGAGCTCCAGCGCGGCGTTGCGCATGGCCGGATCGTTCTGAAACTGCAGGTACTCCTGCTCGCTCATCTGATAGAGCACGCGAATGGGGTCGACGCGCGAGACGGTGGCTAGAACGGCCTGCGGACTGACGAGGTTGCCGACCTGCGCCTGGGCGATGCCGGCGATGCCGCTGATCGGCGAGGTGACGTGGGTCCAGGAGAGGTTGAGGCGGGCCTGTTCGACAGCCGCGTTCAATGCGCCGACGCTCGCGCGTGCCGCGGTCTCCGCGGAGCGGGCGTTGTCGAGCTCCTGCTGGCTGATGGCCTTCTGCTTGGCAAGCGGCTCGAAGCGGGCCACATCGCGGTCGGCCTTGGTGAGCCCCGACTGCGCCTGCGCCAAGTTGGCCTCGGCCTGCTGCAACTGCGCCTGCATCTGACGCGCGTCGATCTCGAACAGCTCCTGGCCCTGATGAACGAGGCTTCCCTCGGTGTAGACACGCCGCAGGAGATAGCCGTCCACCCGCGGACGGATCTCGGCGTTGACGTCGCCTTCCGTCGTGCCGATCCATTCGCGGTAAATCGGCTCGTCGCGCTGGATCACCTGGCTGACGATGACGGCCGGCGGAGGGGTAGTAGTCTTCGCCGCTTCCGATTTGCCGCAGGCGATGGCCCCGAGCGAGAGGATCGTGAGCAGGGCGGCGGCGGATCGTTTCATGCTGGTTTCTCCTCGGGTGTGGCGATGCCGCGGCAGATGAAGTCGCGGACGAATTCGATGTCTTCGGCGATGGGCCGTTTGTTCTTCTCGGTCATCCGCTGCAGGCCGATGTCGCGGATGACGGAGGCCAGGGCGATGGCGATCCGCTCCGGAGGTTGCGCCAGGACCTCATCGTTTTCGACGGCCATCTCCACCATCGACACGAGCTGCGCGATGTGCGTCCGGTAGGAGGCATGTTTGCGCAGACGCCGCTCCCCGAGCGGTTCGGCCATGGCCAGATAGAGGCGGAAGAACTCCTGCTGCTGTTCGAAGTACTCGATCTGCGCCTGGACGACCTGTTCGACGCGCTCGCGAAAGGTCGTGCCGCGCCCGATCGCTTCGCGGATGAGGATGTGAAACTCCTCGAACGAGAAGGACATGGTCTTCTCGAGCACGTCTTCGCGCGACTTGAAGTAGAGGTAGACAGTCCCCTTGGCTACACCCGCCTCGTCGGCGATGTCCTGGACGGTGACGTGGTCGTACCCTTTTCGGGAGACCACGCGCATTGCCGCCTCACGAATGGACTGGCTGCGGAACTGCTCGACGATCTCACCCTTTGTCGTAGCCATCTGACTCCCGTGAGCAGGAAACTGACCGGAGCGTCAGTATAGGCTTCCGATGCGTCAGGTGATGTTACATTTCGGGGGATACGCGCGGCTGCGCCGCCAACGGATTACGGTGTTTCGTTTACCTGTCATCCTGAGGCGGCGGCAGCCCCGGAGGGGCAGAGCGCGCCGAAGGACCCCCAGCCTGAAACCCGGACAGGGCGGCGGAACGTCGACAGCCACCGCCCTCCCGGGTTGCGACTTGGGGGTCCTTCGACCGTCCTGCGCCGCGCAATCGCTTCGCGATTACGCGGCGCAGGCGGCTCAGGATGACAGTGAGGCCGCGATCACTTCACCATCTCCCCCTGCTTCCGCCAGCGCTGCGCCTCGGCGGGCTGATCGGACTCTTTCAACAGGGTAACCAGCATCGCGTAGGCGCGTGACTGGCGAGGATCGACGGCGAGGGCGCGGCGGAGGTCGGCCATCGCTTCGTCGCGGCGGCCGAGGGCGGTGAAGGTCTCGGCGCGCATGATCCAGGCGGCCGTGAAATTCGGACGCAGGTCGATTGCTCGCGTCAGCGGCGGAAGGGCCTCCGCATCCCGGCCGGAGCGATGGAGGATCGCGGCGTAATTGAATTGATACTCCGGGATCTCCGGGTCGGCCTCCATGGCCGCCCGTAGATCGGCCAGTCCGCCGGCCGTCGATCCGACTCCGACTTCCGCCGTCCCTCGCCAGTCGCGCAGACGCGGATCGCGGATCGCCGCATCGCCGAGGGCTCCGATCAGATCGAGGGCGACTTGGAAGTGCCGCTGTTGCAACTGCGTGGCGATGAGATCGAGACGGGGGACGATCGATGATGTTGCGTCGAGATGCCTGCTCAGAAAATCCGTGGCGGCTTCGTTGCGAGGCATGGCCCGCAGGATGGTGACGGCGCGATAGACCTCGCCGAGCGGACCTTCCGGCACTTCCGCGCGATCGAGAAACCGGACATCGTCGATGTGCGACTCATGCTCGGCCAGTATCGCCACCGGATCGCCCGGCGGCGGACGGCGCTGGATGCGGTGATCGGTCATGACCACGTGCACGACGTCCTGTGCCCGTCGTGCCGGCATGTGGCATTTCACGCACTCGTTCGATTCGGTGTGCCGCTGATGACAGCCGAGACAGACGGAAACGACGTTCGCAAGACGGGGATCTTTCTTCAACGGCTGATGCGGATCGTGGCAGGAGATGCAGGTGATCCCACCCTTGATGTAGCAGAGACTCTGCCGAAGGCGATAGGCGTGATGGTTGATCTCGAAGCGCTGCGCGGGCGGACGTCCCGGCTCGTCGATGTCGACGTGGAGGATGTAACTGCCGAGCGCTTCGCCGGGACGGAAGGAGTAGTCGCCGCGATCGAACCTACGCACGCCGATCATGGCCACGGCCGGCTGCAGATGACATTGAAAGCAGACGGCGTCGCGCAGCGCCGGCGGCAGGCGCGACGGATTGACGATGGCGGCCCGCACGGCGGCGTTGCTCTCCCCGCTCATGGCGATGCGTACGTGGTCGCCGCCCGGCCCGTGACATCGCTGGCATCCCGTCCCCTCAGGCAGCGCCGCCGGATAGCGCTGCGGCATCCAATGCGCGTCGCTTCCCGCCAGTACGTCGGGATAGGCGTTGTGGCAGAAGAGACATTCGCGGCGGACCGGCCTCGTGATGCCGTCGTTATCGGCGCGGTCGTAACCGGGGGCCATCCCCCAGGCGTGCTCCTGCGTGTACCAGGCAATCGGGAGTTGAAACATCTCGCCGCTCGGCGTGCGATAGAGATAGACGCGCGAGCGATGACCGGATCCGAGAATCCAGTCGACCGGCTGTTCGATGAGATTGATGCGTTGCCCGCCGGCGTCGATCTGGTACCGCCGGAAGAGCAGCTTCCCATCCTTCCAGGTCATCTCGTAATGACTCTGCGACGGTTGATGAACGAAGTGCCCGTTGCGGAAGTCTTCGATCAGCACCTCGGCACGCGGCCGCCGCATCGACTGCGCCATCCCCACTCCCTGGTACGACGCGTATTTCGATGCATGACACGTTGCACAAGTGTTGTCGGGGACGTAGTCGGCCGCGGTCAGCGCGGGGGCGAGTGAGGCGATCGCGAGGAGGAGGATGCGCAAGGTAGTAATCAATGATAGGGGCTTCGCCGTTGTCGGTTGTCGGTTGTCGGAATGATGGGAGCGCCCTCCGTCGTTCCATTCGCCGATGCGCAAGTTATTTGCGACGTTGATGTTCCTCGCGTCCGCGGCGTACGCCGACAACATCTCCTTTCGTTCCGTCCAGTCGGGATGGGGCTCGGGGGCGACGCCGCTGTTCGATCACGGCATCTTCGGCCAGCGGCAGATCATCGCCGTCCTCGATACCGGCCTCGATTGGGATAGCTGCTATTTCGCCGAGCCGGATGGATCGCCGCCGCCGATCAACACCGGCTCGCCGCAGGGGGGGCTGAATTCGTCGAACGTCGACACCAGCCGCCGCAAAGTGATCGCCTACGATTTTCTCTACTCCTGCGATCAGTTTCCCAACGCACCCGGCTGCGACGACCCCAGCAGCCCTACCGCCTACGACAATGCCCAACACGGCACGCTCGCCGCCGCGGTCGCTGCCGCCGACAGCCACACGCCGCTCGTCTTCGACGATGCCGCGGACGGCATCGCTCCCGGCGCGAAGCTGATCGTGCAGGATGGCGGATTCATCGGCGGCGACAACTGCAGCCAGCGCCCCGGCTTCGGCTGTCCTGTCAACCTGACGCCGATTCTCGAGCAGGCGTACACGCAGGGAGCGCGCATCCATTCGAACTCCTGGGGCGACCGTCAGGGGACGCCGTCCCCGTTGCCGGCGCCGACGGCGAACTACTCCGCCGGGGCCCGCGACGTCGACGCCTTCGTCTGGTCGCATCCGGACATGCTCGTCATCTTCGATACCGGCAACTACTCGAGCAACACTGCCTCGCCTCCGGCCAGCTCGCTGGCTGCCCCCGGCTGCGCGAAGAACACGCTGCAGGTGGGAGGGACGCGTTACTCCAACCGGTTCGACGATGTCCTGTCACCGTTCTCGCTCATCGGCCCGACACGCGACGGCCGCATCAAGCCTGATCTCGTCGCGCCGGCGGTCGTGCTGGCCGCCGACAGCGACGGCAACATCACCACGCACGCCTGTCCCACGAGCACGCAGGCGGGAACATCGTGGTCCGCGCCGTCGGTGGCCGGCGAGGCGGCGCTGGTGCGGCAATACTTCACGGACGGGTTCTATCCCACCGGAGTGGCCACGCCGTCGAACGCCTTCGTTCCGAGCGCGGCGCTGCTGAAGGCGACGCTGATCGCCGCCGCGCGCGCGGTGCCGAACAATTGGATCTACAGCGTCGGAGTCGCCCCCGCGAAGCCGGTCCCGTCCTACGACCAGGGTTTCGGTTTCCCGGTGCTCGACGATGCACTCTACTTTCCCGGCGACCGCGCCCGAACGCGCGTCGTCGATGTGCCTCTGACGCAGGGGCTCGCGCAAGGCGAGACCGCTACGCTGCACCTCAATGCCTCGGCGAACGCGCCGCTGAAAGTGGTGCTGGTCTGGACCGATCCGGCCGGTACACCGCGCGGTGTCTCCGATCCGACGTCCGAACTGGTGAACGATCTCGATCTTCGCGTCACCGACCCCTCTGGCTCCACGCTCCTCGGCAATGAATCGCTTCATCCAGGCCAGCCGGATCGTCTCAACAATGTGGAAGTGGTCTCGATCGATCCGCCATCCGGCGGTCTCTACACGATCTCGGTAACCGCCTCCCACCTCGGCTTCGCTGCGCGGCAGAGCTACGCGCTGGTGATCACCGGCGATCTGACCGATCCGATTCCGGCGATGGCTTCGCCCGTCCGCTCCCGCGCCGTGCGACACTGATGCCTTAGAATCCCCGGCCATGCTTTCCCGCGAATACCTCCGCGAACATGCGGACGCCTATCGCCTCGTGCTGAAAAACCGAGGCACGAACGTCGATCTGGAGCGTTTCCTCGATCTCGACGCCGAACGCCGCCGCACCATCGCCCAGGTCGAAGCGCTCAAGGCGCAGCGCAACACGGCCACGCAGGAGATCGCCAATCTCAAGAAGAACAAACAGGACGCCAGCGCGCAGATCGAGGCGATGAAGGGCGCCGGCGATGAGATCAAGCGTCTCGACGAGCGTCTCGCCGCGATCGAAGCCGATCTTCGCAACGTCGAGCTCTACTTCCCCAACGTTCCTCACGAATCCGTTCCCGTTGGTTCCGACGAAACGCACAACCGCGTCGACCGCACGTGGGGAGCCAGGCCGGCGTTCTCCTTCACGCCGAAAGCGCATTGGGACATCGGCGAAGCGCTCGGAATCCTCGACTTCGAGCGCGCCACGAAGATCACCGGAGCCCGTTTCTCCATCCTCTCCGGCGCCGGGGCGAAGCTCAATCGCGCCCTGATCAACTTCATGCTCGACGTTCACGAGCAGCAGGGGTACGTCGAGGTCGTTCCTCCGTTCATGGTCAACGCTGATTCGCTCCGGGGCACGGGCCAACTGCCGAAGTTCGAGGAAGACCTCTTCAAGCTGACGGACCGCGACTACTACCTGATCCCGACGGCCGAGGTCCCGGTCACGAATCTTCATCGCGACGAGATTCTCGATGCGGCGGCGCTGCCGCGCCTGTACACCGCCTATTCCCCGTGCTTCCGCAGCGAAGCGGGATCGTATGGGAAAGACACGCGCGGCCTGATCCGCCAGCACCAGTTCGAGAAAGTCGAGATCGTGAAATTCACGACGCCGGAGACGTCGTGGGAGGAGCACGAGAAGCTGACTGCTGATGCCGAGGCGGTGCTGCAGGCGCTCGGACTGCATTACCGCGTCGTGACGCTCTCGACGGGGGACATGGGCTTCACCGCGGCGAAGACCTACGACCTGGAAGTGTGGTTGCCGGGACAGGAGACCTATCGCGAGATCAGCTCCTGCTCGAACTTCCTCGATTTCCAGGCGCGGCGCGCCAATATCCGCTATCGCACCGCGGAGAAGAGGACGGGCTTCGTCCACACGTTGAATGGCTCCGGCCTCCCGATCGGGCGCACGCTGGTGGCCATCCTCGAGAACTATCAGAATGAGGATGGCTCGGTGCGGGTGCCGGAGGCGCTGCGGCCGTATATGAAGGGCGTCGCGATAATCGCGCGTTCTTAGCTCACGCGAAGACGCGAAGAGGCGAAGGAGGATCGGCTTTTCTTCGCGCCTTCGCGTCTTCGCGTGACAAAATTCTTCCATGAAACGCTTCGCCGCTGCGCTACTCCTGCTCGCCGCCTGCACCACAACCACAGCACCACCGCCGAAGCCGGCAGTAGGCCCTGAAACGACATCGATCGAATCGAAAACCATCAAGCTCCAGAAGCTCGACGGCTACATCCCTCTCTTCTGGGATGCCGAGAACGGCAAGCTCTTCATGCAGATCTCCCGCTTCGGCGAAGAGCTGCTGTATCAGTCCTCGCTACCGGCCGGCATCGGCTCGAATCCGATCGGACTCGATCGCGGCCTCCTCGGGCAGACGCAGATCGTCACCTTCGACCGCGTCGGGCCGAAGGTGCTGATGACGGCGACGAATTATCGCTTCCGGGCCCTCAGCAGCGACGAGGCGGAGCGGCGCGCGGTCGCCGATTCCTTCGCAAGGTCGGTGATGTGGTCGTTCAAAGTGGAAGCAAGCGACGCGACGTCGGTCCTCGTCGATGCCACCGACTTTTTTCTCAGCGATCAGCAAGGCGTAACGCGCACATTGCGCCAGACGCAGCAGGGGAGTTACACGCTCGACAGGAACCGCAGTGCCATCTACCTGCCGCGCACGAAAGCGTTTCCGCGCAACACCGAAGTGGAAGCGATCCTGACGTTCCAGACTGGCGAGAGACCGGGCAACTACGTCAGCGGCGTCACGCCGATCGCCGACAGCGTCACCGTTCGAGAGCATCACTCGCTCGTCGCTCTCCCGCCGCCGGGCTACACGCCGCGCCGCGCCGATCCGCGCGTCGGTGTCTTCAGCGTCGACTTCTTCGACTTCGCCAGCCCGTTCACCGGACCGATCGAGAAGCAGTGGATCGCGCGGCATCGGTTGATCAAGAAAGATCCGGCGGCCGCGGTCTCCGAGCCCATCGAGCCGATCGTCTACTACGTCGATGCCGGCGCGCCGGAGCCGATCCGCAGCGCGCTCGTCGAAGGAGCTTCGTGGTGGAGCCAGGCCTTCGAGGCCGCCGGCTTCCGCAACGCCTTCCAGGTCAAGGTTCTCCCGCCCGACGCCGATCCGATGGACCTCCGTTACAACATGATCAACTGGGTTCATCGCGCGCAGCGGGGCTGGTCGTACGGCGCCGCGGTCATCGATCCGCGCACCGGCGAGATCCTCAAGGGGAACGTCACGCTGGGGTCGTTGCGGATTCGTCAGGACGTGTTGATCGCGGAAGGGCTGGTACCGCAGTTCGATGAGCTGCACGACCGCGCGCTCTCCGCGCTCGATCCGTCAACCTCTCCGTCGATGATGGCTCTGGCCCGCATCCGCCAGCTCGCGGCGCATGAGACCGGCCACACGCTCGGCCTCGATCACAACATGGCCGCTTCGAGCTACGGCCGGGCATCGGTCATGGACTATCCGTCGCCTTACGTGAAGATCACCGGCGGGAAGCTTGACCTGTCCGAGGCGTACGCCACCGGAATCGGCTCCTACGACAAGTGGGTGATCCGCTACGCGTATGCGCAGTTCGCCCCGGGGACCGAAGAGCGCGAGCTCGGCCGCATCGTTCGCGAGGCGCCGCTCTTCATCACCGATCCGGAGTCGCGTCCGGTCAGTGCCGCGCATCCGTCGGCATCGGTGTGGGATTCGCCCGGCGACAACGTGGCCATGCTGCGCCATGAGATCGAGGTGCGGCGCATCGCCCTGTCGCAATTCGGGCTGCGCAACATTCCGGTGGGAACGCCGCTGGCCGAGCTCGAAGAGATGCTCGTGCCGCTCTACCTTCACCACCGCTACCAGCTCGAAGCGGCGGCCAAGTCGATCGGCGGGCTCGATTACACCTACAGCGTGAAGGAGGAAGGGGGGCTCGTTCCGACGCCGACGCGCCGCATTCTCCCCGCCGCCGCGCAGCGCGAGGCCCTCACCGCCGTTCTCTCGACACTCGATACGGAATTCCTCGAAATCCCGCCCCGCATCATCAGTCTGATCCCGCCGCGCGGCAACGTCGACGTCACCAGCAACACGGAGCTCTTCGAGCACCGCACGGCGCCGGTCTTCGATCCGGTCAGCGCGGCGATGTCGTCGGCCGACATCACACTGGCCGCGCTCTTCGATGCGCGTCGTGCCGCCCGGCTGGTGCAGTTCCACGCCGAAGATGCCGCCAATCCCGATTTCAACGAGGTCGTCGACGATGTCATCGACGTTGTCACGCGCCGCGAAGCCGGTTACCGCGCTGCGATCACGCGCGCGGCGGCGCGTCTCACGGCGACGCGACTCATGGATCTCGCCGCAAACCGCGACGCCGATTCGCAGGTGCGCGCCGAAGCGAGCGAAGGGTTGCGGCGGTTCGCGGCGAAACTGGGCGACGCCGGCGTTGGCGATAACGCCGAGCTTGCGCATCGCCACGCGCTTCGTGACGACATCGAACGGTTCCTGGCCCGTCCCGATCAGCCGCGGACGCAGCCGAAACTGCCGGAAGTTCCGCCGGGGCCGCCGATTGGGGGGGACTGATTTCAAAGGCGGAATGTTGAATGCTGAATGTTCAATGTTGAATGTTGAATGAGGTAGTAGGGGGACACCTCTCGGATGCCTTTCATTCAACATTGAACATTCAACATTCAACATTCCGACTCTCCAGGATGTAGACCGACTCTCAAACGTGACTTCGGTAAATTGCCTCCTATTCGCGTCTTTGTTCGCTACTTCGTAGTCTCTACGCGGCGTAGCGCAACGTGCAGGATTCCGCACCGGTTTGCGGCCTAGCGCTCCTCTTCTTCCAGATCGAACAGTTCGGTGGCCCGTACCGGCTCATGTGCCAGACGCCGGCAGGCCGCGACGATTGCGGCGATGCAGCGGCGTGTCGGTTCCATCCGTCCCATTCGGATCCGCAAGAGGTGCTGGCGGCTGTACCCCGATTCGCGTGCGAGGTGTGCCGGTTTGATCCCGCGGCTTTTCAAGTACTGCTCGAGTCGTGTCGGCATGTGCAATATATGGATCTTATGCCGATGCAGTATAGGTGTCAATGTGTACGGGCGGACGGCGGGACCGGAAACCGGTCAATTCTGGCAATCAAAGCGCAAAATCCTGCCTTCGTGACTTCGTTCCTGACAATCATCACCCAATGTTCCTTTTCCGGGTCAAACTTTTTTTGGTCCACCAGGGGTGGAAATCCCCGGTTTCGTCACCCCTTATGCGAGTCTGTGTCGGCAGCGGCGGCTTCGCAACCGCCCGAGCCGGCGATTTGAGGGACGTGCAAACCCTCCGAGGTCTCGGGCGGTAGCAACCGTCGTTAGTTGCTTACATTGCCGGAATCTAGTAACTTATACGTTACTAATTCGATCATGCTCGGAGAAATCGTACGCTCGACCAGGATCAAGCGAGGCCTCACCCAGGCCCGCCTGGCTCGCCTCGCCGACGTGAGCCGCCGGCACCTCGCCGCGCTCGAAAAGGGTGCTAACGTCTCGATCAATGTCCTGCAAAAGGTGGCCGCTGTCCTCGAGCTTGCCGAGATCAACCTGGGCGAGCTGACGGTCCGGACTTCTCAGTCCTCATCCAACGCGGTCAACATGCCGCTTCTGGCCGACACCATCCGGGAGGCGCACGCGGATGCCTTCCGCGTCCAGTCCCTCCTGGCCCGCGCCGAGACGATTCTCGACAACAGCGGTGACGGTAAGGCGCGCTCCGGTGGACTGGTGGCCCACTTTCCGAAGATGCTTCCGGTGCGGATCGATCTCCGCCGCCGGCGTGGCGCTGCTGGCGCCGTCGCCGACAGTGGCGGCCCACCGGGAATCCCGATCGCCGGCGAGATCCGTCAGGGCGAAGCGGTGGTCGAGCTGTCGGGCGAGACCGCTCCGCTCCCGCCCGCCCTCCTCGAAAAGGGCGAAGTGGTCTTCCGCGCCCGCGGCGACAAGATGCGCGAACAGGGCATCGATGACGGTGACCTCCTCGTCGTCGAGCTCCGCCCGACCGGCCGCGCTGCCTCCGGCGAGCTGGTGATCGGCAAAGTCGGCGAGTTGCTCTACGTCGGCCGCTGGTGGCAGAAGCACGGCCAGAAGGCGATCATGACCGACGGCCCCTCCCAGCTCACCACCGGCGGGACGTCGAAGCGCGCGCTGAAGGTGCTCGCGGCGATCAACGCGATCGTGCGGGCGAGGTAGCGCGGTCGCGCGATGCAACAACACCGCGAGACCCCGAAACCGCGTAATATCCCGCCGCAACTTTGCCCCTTGGGAGGAAACATGCGCCGTACTCTTGCCTTCGCGGTCATCGTCCTGACCGCACTCGTGATCGGATGTGGATCATCGCAGACCGCCGCTCCCGCTCCGGCTGCAACAGCCGTCGCCGGCGCTCCGGCCTTCTTCGCCCCGCACGGCTTCGACCTCTCCGCGATGGATACCAGCGTCAAGGCATGCGATGACTTCTATCGTTTCGCCGTCGGCAAATGGCGAGAGACGCATCCACTGCCGGCGCAGTACTCGCGCTACGGACGTTTCGAAGAGCTGGCCGAGCGCAACCGCGAGGTCCTGCACACGATCCTCGATCAGGATGCGGCCATGACCAATGCCAGGCCCGGAAGCGCCGAGCAGAAGGTGGGCGATTTCTACGCCTCCTGCATGAACGAGACGGCGGTCGAAGCGGCGGGCATCACCCCGATCCAGCCGGAGCTGGCGCGCATCGACGCCATCAGCGACCGGGCCTCGCTCATCACCGAGCTCAATCGCCTGCACACGGAAGGCTTCGCGCCCCTCTTTCGGGTCGGCGGCCAGAACGATCAGAAGAACAGCAAGATGATTATCGCCTCGCTCGGCACCGGCTCGCTCGGCCTGCCGGACCGCGACTACTACCTCCGCGATGATCCGCGTTTCAAGACCATCCGGGAGCAGTACGTCGAGCACGTCACGAAGATGCTGACGCTTTCGGGCGAGAGCACCGATCAGGCGGGCGCGGATGCGCAGAAGATCCTCGCGCTGGAGACCAAACTTGCCAGCGCGCTACTGCCGCGCGTCGAGCTGCGCCTCCCCGAGAACACGTACCATCCGACGCCCGTGACCGAGCTGGCGTCGATGGCGCCGGCGGTCGACTGGCCGTCGTATCTCCACGGCCTCGGCGTCGACGTCACCACGCTCAACGTCTCGCAGCCGAAGTACATCAAGACCGTGAGCCAGCTTCTCACCGAAGTGCCGATGGACGATTGGAAGGCGCTCCTGCGCTGGCAGGTCGTCGACGGCGCCGCGCCGACGCTCACGAAAGCGTTCGTCGATGAAGACTTCAACTTCAGTGGCCGCATCCTGTCGGGCACCAAGGAGCCGCAGGAGCGTTGGAAGCGTTGCGTCCGCGCCGCCGACTTCAGCATCGGCCAGCTTCTCGGGCAGGAGTACGTCCGCCGCAACTTCACGCCGGAAGCGAAAGCGAAAATGAGCTCGCTGATCGACAATCTCGTGTCGGCGCTGCGGGAGGACATCCCGACGCTGACCTGGATGGGCCCGGAGACGAAGGCCGCGGCGCTCGGCAAGCTGGCCGCGTTCCGGCGCCGCATCGGCTATCCGGACAAGTGGCGCGACTACTCGGCGCTCACGATCAGCAGGGCGTCGTATTCCGCCAACGCGCAGGCAGCGCGGGCGTGGGCCTATCACCACAACATCGAGCGCATCGGCCATCCGGACGATCCGAACGAATGGGGCGGCTTCACGCCCCCGACGGTCAACGCCAGCTACAACCCGCCGCAGAACAACATCACCTTCCCCGCCGGAATCCTGCAGCCGCCGTTCTTCGATCCGAACGCGGACGATGCCTACAACTACGGGGGCATCGGCACGGTCATCGGTCATGAGATGACGCACGGCTTCGACGATCAGGGAGCAAAGTACGACGCCGAAGGGAATCTCCGTAACTGGTTCACCCCCGAGGATCTGAAGAGTTTTCAGGCGCGAACGGATTGCGTGGCCAAGGAGTACGACGAGTTCAACGTTGCCCCGGGGATCAACATTCAGGGCAAGCTCGTGAACGGCGAATCGGTGGCCGATCTCGGCGGTGCCACGATCGCTCTTCGCGCCTACGAGAAATCGCTCGAAGGCAAAGAGCGCAAGATGATCGACGGTTTCTCCCCCGAGCAGCGTTTCTTCCTCGGTTTCGCGCAGGTGTGGGGCGAGAACATGTCACCGCAGGAAGCGACGCGCCGCGCCCTGACCGACCCGCACGCGCAAGGCCCCTTCCGCGTCAACGGCACCGTGCAGAACATGCCCGAGTTCTGGAAGGCCTACGACTGCAAGGACGGCGACAAGATGGTGCGCGAGG
>JADGNY010000185.1 GCA_017883235.1 Thermoanaerobaculia bacterium
CATCGATCTGACGGACAGTCCGTTTTACGTCAACACGCGCCTGCAGGAGTGGGAGCTCCATGGCGCGGCCCGACGGCTGGCCGCAATCAGCTCGTTCGGCTTCAGCGGGACCAACGCCCACATCGTCATCGGTGAATACCAGCGGCCGGCCGAGGTCGCCGGCCCGGTCTCGGCGATCCCGCCAGACATGAGCGTGATCGTGCCGTTGTCTGCCCGAACGGCAGATCAGCTACGGGAAAAAACTCGCGATCTTCTGACCTTCATTCGTAAGTCGCCGTCCGTCGATCTCGTGGACGTCGCGTACACGCTGCAAGCCGGCAGAACGCCGATGGACGAACGACTCGGCTTCGTGGTGAGATCGATCGACCAGCTCACCGAAAAACTCGAAGCGTATCTCAATGGTGCACTGGACATTGAAGGTTTTCATTGCGCGCAGGCCAAACGCAGCAGCGAGAGCTTGAGCATCATCAGCGGGAACGACGACGTCAGAAACGCCGTTGTCGAGAACTGGATTACAAACGGGAAATTCTCGAACCTGCTGGAACTGTGGGTGAAAGGCGTGAACCTGGATTGGAACAGGTTCTACGGCGACGCCAGACCCCGCCGAATCGCGCTGCCGGCCTACCCATTTGCGAGAGAGCGGTACTGGGTCGATGCGACGGCCGGCGATACCTCGGTCGCGGTGCAGGACACGGGCGTTCTGCACCCGCTGCTACACGCGAACTCGTCGGATCTCAGCGAGCAGAGTTACCGTACTACGCTCACCGGCAACGAGTTCTTCCTGTCGGACCATCAGGTCCGCACCGACCGCGGTGCCGTACACAAGGTCTTGCCCGGCGTCGCGTATCTGGAAATGGCACGTGCGGCGATCGAGCACGCATTGCCGCCACGCCCGGAATCGACGGTATTGGAGCTGCGCAACGTCGCGTGGTCCCAGCCGATCGTCGTCGCGGACAAGAAAGAAGTCCGCATCGCGTTGATGTCGAACGACGATGGCGAGATCGACTACGAGATCTACAGCCAGGTTGCCGGCGAGGAAGTCGTTCATGGTCAAGGCCGCGCCGTCTTGAGTCCTCAGCCGGCGCCGGTCCGTCTGGATCTCGAGCAGCTCGAGAGCGCGATGGTGAACGGACGCCTGGAGCCGAGCGGCGTCTACGCAACGTTCGCGCGTGTGGGCCTTCTGTATGGTTCCTGTTTTCAGGCCATCACGTCGATCCATCGCGGAGGCGACCAGGCGTTGGCGTATCTGCTGCTGCCAAAAGGCGTCGAGGACACGTTCCGAGATTACGTACTTCATCCAAGTTTGATGGACGGTGCGCTCCAGGCGTGTGTGGGGCTGCTCGACGGCTCGTCCGAAAGTCTCACCCAGCCACGAGTGCCCTTTGCGCTGGACTCGTTGCGCATCCTTTTGCCGTGCACGCGAGAAATGATCGCCTGGGTGCGCTACGCGCCGGGCAGCCAGGCGGCGGATCCCGTCGTCAAGCTGGACATCGATCTCTGCGGCGAGCGCGGTGACGTTGCTGTGCAAATGCACGGGGTTTCGTTGCGCGCACTGAGTAAGGAAATCAGTACAGTTGCCTCACAGACACAGGCGATTGGCCGCCTCTATGCTACGCCGGCCTGGCAGGCCAGCGGTGTGGAGGCCTCCATTGAGGCCAGTCACATCGCATATACCGAACACCACGTCGTTCTGTGCGAGCTCGCGACGGGCGACCTCGAGCAACTACGTTCGTTGCTTCCGCACAGTCACTGCGTGTTGTTGCATGCGGGGCAGCAACAAAGCATTGCGCAGCGCTACAGCGATTACGCGCTCGCGTGCTTTGAGCGCATCGAAAACGTCCTCCGGCGCAAGCCGTCGGGCAAGGTGTCCTTCCAGATCGTCACCGCTAATGACGAGGAGCATGCGCTCTTCGGCGGTCTATCGGCGTTACTCAAGACGGCGACGCTCGAAAATCCCCATTTCGTCGGACAACTGATCCTCGCCGCACCGGAAATCGCGACTGAGGAATTGGCCGAGCGCCTGCAGAAAGAGAAGCCGCGCGCATCGGATGCGCTGATCAGGTACGAACGCGGCGGCCGGCAGGTCTTGCGCTGGCAAGAGATACCGGAAGATCACGACAAGCCGCCGATCGCGTTCCACGATCGTGGTGTCTACCTGATCACCGGCGGCCTCGGCGCTCTGGGGATGCTCTTCGCGAAAGAGATCCTCGATCAGACTCGTCAAGCCAGGGTTGTCCTGACGGGACGCTCGCCATTCACCGCGGAGACACAAGCGCGCTTACAAGCAGTGTTCGCGCAAGCCGCCCGCGTGAGCTATCGACCAGTGGATGTCACCGACCTGGATCAGGTCCGGCAACTCATCGACAGTATCAAAGACGAGTATGGCCAGCTCAACGGGATTCTCCACTGTGCCGGGACGATTGCCGATAACTTCATTCTGAAAAAGAGCAGCGCGGAATTCAGCCAGGTACTGGCGCCGAAGGTCACGGGTACGTTCAACCTCGACCAGGCCAGCAGGGATATTGAGCTTGATTTCTTCGTACTGTTTTCCTCCGTTGCCGGTGCGGCAGGGAACCTCGGGCAAGCTGATTACGCGGCTGCGAATGCTTTCATGGACCACTTTGCGGCCTATCGCAATCGGCAGGTCGCCGCGAAGCAGCGGCACGGCCGCACCAGATCGATTAACTGGCCGTTATGGCAAGCCGGCAAGATGGATCTCGATCAGACCGCGCTGGAGCTGATGCAACAAACCACGGGCGTGCAGCCGATGCAGACGACCACCGGCATGGAGGCGTTCTATCGTAGCCTGGCGCTGCCGTACGACCAGATGCTCGTCGCGGAAGGCGATCTCACGCAGTTGCGCCGAGTGGTGCTGGAGGGTGCCCTGG
The DNA here is from genome assembly GCA_017883235.1 of Thermoanaerobaculia bacterium. Classification (GTDB taxonomy): domain Bacteria; phylum Acidobacteriota; class Thermoanaerobaculia; order Gp7-AA8; family Gp7-AA8; genus JADGNZ01. Next base: position 2,889 of record JADGNY010000185.1, read on the forward strand.
TGCCACGCGAACCGGAACCGACGCCACCGCTGTACGCCGCGCTGGGCGATTCCGAGAGCTTTTTCGAGCGGACGCAGGAATTCCTGCGCAAGGAATTGGCGGGATCGTTGAAACTCCCATCCCACAAGATCGATCCGCAGGCGCCGTTGGAGACATACGGAATCGACTCCATCCTGTCGATGAAGTTGACGAGCCAGTTGGAAGGGACATTCGGGTCGCTCTCCAAGACGTTGTTCTTCGAATATCAGACCATCGCCGAATTGGCGAAATACTTCGTCCAGTCGCATTCCGCCCGATTGGCGACGCTGTTCGCAGCCGATGGCGATGACCTGACGAAAACGGCGGCAACGCGGTCGGACGTACCGGCGCAACGCAAGCCGGTTTCCAGCCGGCGGTTCAACCGTACGCGGAGCGCTGCTCCGGTCGCGACGAGCGATAAGGAGGCGATCGCGATCATCGGCCTGAGCGGCCGCTATCCCGAGGCGGTCGATATCGACGCCTATTGGCGCAACCTGCGTGACGGCAAGGATTGCATCACCCAGGTGCCGAAGGAGCGCTGGGACTGGCGGGAGTATTTCAGTGAAGACCGCACCCAGAGCGGACACCATTACAGCAAGTGGGGCGGATTCATTACCGGAGTCGACGAGTTCGACCCGCTGTTCTTCAACATTTCGCCCAAAGAAGCAAAGCAAATCGATCCGCAAGAGCGACTCTTTCTGCAACACGTCTGGACGGCGATCGAAGACGCCGGCTACACGCGTGCCACTCTTCAGATGGCGGACACGCCCGATCTCGCGGGACAAGTCGGCGTCTATGCCGGCGTGATGTACATGGAATACCAATTATTCGGCGCGGCAGCTCTTGCGCAAGGCAAACGCATCGGCGTTGCCGGAAGCATGGCCAGCATTGCGAACCGAGTGTCTTACCTGCTCAATCTACATGGTCCGAGCATGACCCTCGACACGATGTGCTCGTCTTCGTTGAGCGCCATCCATGTGGCGTGTCAGGACCTGAAGCAGGGACGAACGAGCATGGCCATCGCCGGCGGGGTCAACGTCAGCATCCACCCGAACAAGTACTTCATGCTGAGCGCCGGCCAATTCATCTCCAGCGACGGCCATTGCCAGAGCTTCGGCGAGGGAGGCGACGGATACATCCCCGGAGAAGGCGTGGGAGTGGTCGTCCTCAAGCGGCTCTCCGATGCGAAACGAGACGGCGACCACATTTACGGAGTCATCCGAAGCAGCGCGCTGAATCATGGGGGTAAGACCAACGGCTACACCGTGCCGAATCCGCAGGCGCAGGGGAGCGTCATCAGTCGCGCTCTGGCGGAAGCAGGAATCGACGCGCGACACATCAGCTACATCGAAGCGCACGGGACGGGGACGAAGCTGGGCGATCCGATCGAGATCGCGGCACTGAACAAAGCCTTCGCGCAATACACGCAAGACACCGGTTTCTGCCTGATCGGCTCGGCGAAATCGAATGTCGGCCATTGCGAGTCGGCCGCGGGAATCGCGGGACTGACGAAGGTCCTCTTGCAGATGCAGCATCAGCAGATCGTGCCGTCGCTGCACTCAGCGCAGTTGAATCCGCACATCGATTTCGAGAAGAGCCCGTTTGTCGTGAATCAGTCGTTGCGAGCGTGGGAGCGGCCGGTCATCGATGGCCGGGCCGTGCCAAGGATCGCCGGGATCTCCTCGTTCGGAGCGGGCGGCTCCAACGCACACATGATCGTGGAGGAGTACCAGGCCGGCGCGGTGCCGCCGATGGCGTTTACGGACGTGGTGATCGTGCTGTCGGCGCGGACGGCCGGGCAACTGCAGCAGAAGGCGCGCGATCTGCTGGACTTCAATCGCTCGCGTCAGAAGACCATCGATCTGACGGCGACGGCGTACACGCTCCAGGTGGGTCGCGAGGCGATGGACGAACGGCTGGGCTTCGTCGTGAGCTCGGCCGAGCAACTGATCGAGAAGCTTGAGGCCTATGCCGCGGGCGGGCAGGAGATCGAGGGCGTCTATTACGGCCAGGTGAGCCGAAACCGGGAAGCGCTGTCGCTGTTCGGCGTGGACGCCGACCTGCGGCAGACGGTCGATAAGTGGATCGCGAACGGGAAGACGGCGAGGCTGCTGGAGTTGTGGGTGAAGGGTCTGGAGGTGGATTGGAGCAAGCTGTACGGCGAGACGAAACCGCCACGGGTCAGTCTGCCGGCGTATCCCTTCGCGAGAGAGCGCTATTGGATTGACGTCGAGGCCGGCGAGGCTGTAGCCGCCAAGCATCTACGCACGGCAGTGCTCCACCCGCTATTGCACAGCAACACGTCCGATCTGAGCGAGCAACGCTATCGGTCGACCTTTACAGCTAACGACTTCTTCCTTGCCGATCATCAAGTCCGTGTGGATGGCACCACACACAAGGTCTTGCCGGCGACGGTCTATCTGGAGATGGCGCGCGCGGCGATCGAGCAAGCATTGCCCGCGCGGCCGGAATCGACGGTGTTGGAGCTGCACGATGTTGATTGGGAGCAGCCGATCGTCATCAGCGACGAAAAGCAAATCGGCATCGCGTTATTCGCGAACGGTGACGAGCAAATCGATTATGAGATCTACACCGAGGACGCGGACTCCGACACCGTCCATTGCCGCGGTCGCGGCGTTTTGAGCCGTCAACCGGCACCGGCCACGCTCGATCTCGACGAGCTCGAGGGGCAGATGGCCCAGGAAACAGTCGAAACGAACAGCGTCTACGACGCGTTCGCGCGGATGGGCGTTGTTTATGGACCGTCGTTCCAAGTCATCCAGTCCATCCGCCACGGGGAGAAGCAATTACTGGCGCACATGCGGCTGGCGAGCGCCATAGAGAGCACATCGGCCGATTATGTTCTCCATCCAAGTTTGATGGAAGGCGCCGTGCAAGCATGCGTTGCGTTGGTCGATGCTTCGTCCGGACGTGCCAACCAGGCCCGATTCCCGGTTGCACTCGAATCGTTGCGCATTGTGTCGCCCTGCAGCACAGAGATGGTTGCCTGGGTGCGCTACTCGCCTGGCAATGAGACCGTGGACGGTGTCGTCAAGCTCGATGTCGATCTGTGTGATGCGCGGGGAAATGTTTGCGCGCAGATGCGAGGTGTAGGCGGGCAGCAGGCCTGGGTCGGTAAAGTCGAGCAGACGATCGTTCAAGGTGCCTCTCCGGTGGTTCCCGTTGCGAAACAAAAAATCAGCATTGCGGCGCGGGAGCCGAAAGAAGTCGCGTTCATTCCAACTCAACAGACGTCAGCCGCGTTCGTCGAACGACGAAAGCCGCCGGCGATTTCCCTGGCTGCGCCGGGTGCCTCGCTTCCGGCGCCGGCGACCCCTTTTCCGGCGCGTGCGCCGATTCCGCTCTCCAATACGGCTGTCGCGAGCGCGATACCTGCCGTTTCATCGGTCCGGCTGTACGACGACGGGAACGGCATTTTCACGATTCAAATCGGCGCCGGGCCGGCCAAGGACGTGATGACCCACCTGCGGCGAGCTCTGGACAGAGTGCGGCAGGAGACATCCGTCAAGGTCCTGATGATCAGCGGCGTCGAGCGCCGTTTCGTGCGCGGCGGAAGAGCGGACTACAACGAAGCCGTCGAGCAACAACTGTATCAGGCCGTTGCGTCGTTTCCCTATCCGGTCATCGCCGTCCTGCAGGGAGACGCGATCGGCGCCGGCTTCTTGTTTGCTGCGCTGTGCGACTTCATGGTGTGCAACGAAGATGCGACCTATGGTTACACGGCAGCTTCCGACGGAGATTTGTATCCGGCGATCGACGTGTTGACGCTGTTCAGCGAACGGTTCGGCGACGTCCTGGCACACGACTTGATGTATGTATCGCCCGCTGCAACCGGCAAGCAATTGCGGACAAAAGGATGGACGTGTGCCATCGTGCCGGCGGCGCAAGTGAAGCCGTACGCACAAGAATTGGCATCGGCGCTGGCGGCGAAATCGCGGGATGCTCTCCGTCTACTGAAACAGCATCTGACGCGCCGGCTTGTCGATTTGGTAAAGGCATTGACGCCGGCCGGCGCCGCGACGCTCGCGACAGAGGATCAGAATCCCGTCGTTCCGTCGCCGGCGGCGCATGTCCGGATGAGCACCCCGGCCGGCCACGTGCTGGTCATTACGTTCGCGAACGTAGCGCCAGCGGAGTTAGTTCCGGGTCTGCGCCAAATCTTTACGGAGATTCATCAAGCCCGCTACTGCAAGGCTGTCGTCCTTGTCAGCGAAGGTCCCGAGTTTCTTGGAGCCGTTCCCGATGACGTCGTCCTGGAGTTTCAACGCCTGATTCTCGAGTCGGAGGTTCCGGTCGTCGCCGCGTTGGCGGGTAATGCCAAAGGCAGTGCCTGGCTCCTCGCTCAGTTCTGCGACGCCTCCGTCTACAGCCGGCAAAGCGTCTACTCCTCGGCCAACGTCGGGGAAACGGCCGCTGCCCTCTTTGCGCATCGATTCGGTAACGAGGCAGCGAGCGAGATTTTACTGACCGGCGCTGATTATCGCGGTCTTGATCTCCAGCAACGCGTTCGCACGGTGGTCGTGGCGGAGCAGGATGATGTTCTGCCTACGGCCGTGAGAGTGGCCGAGTCGTGGGCCACGCTGCCGCGGCCCACTTTGGCGTCGTGGAAGAAATACAGCGCGACGATCATCCAGGAGAAAATTCTCAGCCTGCCAGCAGCAGGGCGGGAGCCGGGAGAGGAAACGCCTGAGCAGGCATTCGCCGCGTCGGCGTCCATTACGCTCAGCTCACAAGCGGTGGCCGCCACAGCGCATCCAGGCGGCATTGTGGTCGTCACGATGGAGGATCGGGAAGCGAAGAACATGTTTTCCGATGCCCTCATACATGGCCTAGCGGAGGTCTTCGACCACATCGAGCAGACGCCAGCGTATAAGGTTGTGGTCCTTACCGGCTACGACCGCTATTTCGCCTCGGGCGGAACCAAAGAGAGTTTGTTGGCCATTCAGGCAGGCAAGGCCAAATTTACCGACACCAGAGTCTTTCAATTGCCCTTGGACTGCAAGCTGCCTGTCATCGCGGCGATGCAGGGAAATGCGATCGGTGCCGGCTGGTCACTGGGCATGTTCGCCGACCTCGTGCTGCTGAGCGAGGAAAGCCGGTATGTGAGCCCATACATGGATTATGGATTCACGCCCGGCGCGGGCGCCACCTGGATTCTGGCGGACAAGATCGGGCAAGATCTGGCGCGCGAGAGCCTTCTCGCGGCGCAACCCTTTGCCGGCCGCGCATTGAAAGAGAGGGGAGTCCTGCTGCCGGTGCTCCCTCGCTCGCAAGTGGTTTCGGCGGCGATGACGCTAGCCCGCCAAATCGCGCAAGTCCCCCGCTACCGCTTGATCTGCCTCAAACAGCAGTTGACGGAGTATGCGCGCCAATCGCTGGAAGAGACGTATCGACTCGAACTGGCCATGCATGAAAAGACCTTTGTGGGCCAGTCCGAGAGTTTGGCGCAGATTCAGAACAACTTTTATGAGGAGATCGACGTGTCCCCGGCCGCGGCGCCGCAGCCTGAGCGCGCCCCGGCAAACTCACAGGCGGACGGCGACATACTGTCTGCCGTCACCGCTAATTTGAGAACGCTATTGGCGAACGAGCTGCAGATGAAAGAGAGCGACATCGACGAGAATGCACAGTTCGTCGATGTGGGCCTCGATTCGATCGGCGGTGTGACCTGGCTCCGCAAGATCAACGAGAAATATCAAACGTCGATCGAGGCGACGAAGATCTACAGCTACCCGACGCTTGCCCTGCTCAGTCGCTTCGTCAAAGAGGAAGCTGAAAGACACGGTACGCTGTCGAGCGCTGTGGCGTCTCCCGCGGGAGAGATGCAGGTATCAGTGAAGCACAAGCCCGCGGTCGAGCCGGCAGCGGAGAAGCGGATTTCCCGGCGCAGTCGCAGGCGTTCGCGGTTCGTGGCGGCCGGGCCGGCCGGCCGGCCCTCACAACCGATTGCGATCGTCGGCATGGCCGGTCAATTCCCGCAGGCCAGGAACCTCGATGAGTTCTGGCGCAATCTTGCGGAAGGGAAGAACTGCATTAGCCAGGTTCCAGCGAGCCGCTGGGATGTGGATGGGTACTATCAGCCCGGCGCGATTGTGCCGGGCAAGACCAACTGCCAGTGGGTGGGAGCGCTCGCTGAATACGACCTGTTCGATCCGCTGTTTTTCAACATCTCGCCCACCGAAGCGGAGAGCATGGATCCGCAGCAGCGCTTGTTCCTGCAAGCGTGCTGGCACAGTATCGAAAACGCCGGCTACGACGCGCGGGTGTTGTCCGGAAGCAAGTGTAGCGTGTTCGTCGGGTGTGCCGCCGGC
>JADGNY010000094.1 GCA_017883235.1 Thermoanaerobaculia bacterium
TCGCTCCGGCCCGTAAGAGCGAAGTCGAACTTACGAACCGCTTTTCCACGCGCGGATCTACCCGATGTGTGTGTCCCGCGTGGCTCTTATGAGGATTTGGACCATGAATACGACGAAAACCAGCAGCAACATCCAACCCACTGCCTCGGCGGAACCGTCCGTCGATGCGACCCCGGAGACCATTGCCGTCCAACTGATCGGGCTTCTCGACCAATTCGAGAGTCTCGTCCCGGGTTTTCAACCCCATGACGTCGGCGACGTACACCGCGTTGCCACCGCGGCTCGCTTTGCCAATGAGCTGATCCAGCCGACGATTACCGCCGTGAGCTCGTTCGCGCCGGCGTCCGAGCGGAAGATGTTCGACATCGAGCGCGGCAAGGCGGCGCTGCAGTACCGCGATGCTCTTCGCCCGGTGGCACAGCGCCTGTCCGCTCTGCTCAACGGTGTCGAATTCACGATCGACAGCCAGATGGCCGAGGCGGGCACGGAGGCGCTGCAGGCATACGCCTGGGCCAAGACCTACGCCAAGGGTCCTGACGGTGCCGGCCTGCGTCCGTATCTCGACGAGATGCGGCGCGTGGTGAAGAGGGCCATGAATCATCGCAAACCGGCAGCGACGACGCCCGCGCCTGCACCGGCGCCTCCCGCCCAGGGATTCCTGGCATCGAACCTCGTCCCCAGCAATAACGGCGAAGACGACCTCCCGGAGAACTTCCGCAAGGCCCTCGACGCTGTCCGCTAACCCCGGTACCGCTGCCCCTCGCGCGTGACGCGCGAGGGGCAGCGTCTGCCGCGTTAGCGGCAGCGACACTATGTGCCGGCGCTCCTGGCGCTTGCGCCTTTGCGCTTGCGCTCCTGCCGTTACAATGCCCCCCGCTTGTCGGTCATCGATCTCGTCATCATCATCGCCTACCTGGCGGCGGTCGTTGCCATCGGGTTCTGGTGCCGCAAGCGGCAGAAGACGACGCGGCACTATTTCCTGGCGGGGCGCCAGTTACCGTGGTGGGCGATCTCCGGCTCGATCGTGGCGACGGAGACTTCCGCGATCACGTTCGTCTCCATTCCCGGCCTGGCCTATTCGCGCGGCGGGAACTTCACATTCCTCGAGCTCGTCCTCGGATATCTGATCGGCCGCATCGCCATCTGCGTGCTCTTCATTCCGGCGTACTTTCAAAGGAATCTGCTGACGATTTACGAACTGCTGCGCAACCGATTCGGCGACGGGGTACGGAGTCTTGCCGCCTCGCTCTTCATCGTCATGCGCACGGTGGCCGACAGCGTGCGCCTGTTACTCACGGCGGTGGTCATGTCGTCCGTCTGGCAGGCCTACCTGCCGAACACCGACAGGGCCACGGCAGCGGCGGTCTCGGTAGTCTGCATCGGCGGAGTCATGCTCCTTTTCACCGCCGTGGGAGGAATGGAAGCGGTGGTGTGGACCGAGATCCTGCACGTCGGCGTCTACATCATCGGAGCGATCGCCGCCGGCACCATTCTCATCGGATCGATCCACGGCGGGCTGGCGGGTGCGATCGCGGCGGGACGCGAGGCCTCCAAGTTTCGGGTGTTCGACTTCGCGCTCGACGTCTCGCGCCCGTACGCCTTCTGGGCGGGCGTGATTGGCGGCGCGTTTCTCAACATGTCCACACACGGAACAGACCAGTACATGGTGCAGCGATATCTGTGTACCACCAGCGCGCGTAAGGCGCAGGCCGCGCTGCTTGTCTCCGGCCTGGTCATTCTGGTGCAGTTCATCGGATTCCTTTTCATCGGGGTTCTGCTCTTCGCCTACTACCAGCCATCGAAACTGGCCACGTACGCGATGGGGGCCGCGGCCGCGCCGTTCCACTCCCCCGATGAAGTCTTCCCCGACTTCATCATTCATCACATGCCGATCGGCCTTGCGGGACTGCTCGTTGCGGCCGTGCTGGCGGCGGCAACATCACCGTCGGTGAATTCGATCGCGGCCACGGCACTTTCCGATCTCTATCAACCGTTGGTGCGCGGACGGAGCGATGAGCATTACCTTCGCGTCTCGCGCCTGCTGACCGTCGGCGCGGGCATCGCGCAGATCGGCGTCGCGCTTTCGCTGCGGGGGCAGACGCGTTCCGCGGTCGATACGGCGCTCTCGGTTGCCTCCTTCATCAATGGCCCGATCCTCGGCGTGTTCCTCCTCGGTACGGCCAAACGCGGCGGTCCGCGCGCGGCGTTCATCGGCATGAGCGCCGGTCTGGCCGTCGTGATCGCCGTCCGTTTCGCCACGAACATCGCCTGGCCTTGGTACACCGTCATCGGTTCGCTGACGACATTCGCCGTCGGCGCCCTCAGCCCGGAGAAAGAGCATGCGCCGGCTTAGCGTCGCCTTACTCGTTCTCCTCGCCGGTTGCAGGACGACGCAAACGCCGGATGACTTCGACGCCGGCCGCTTGCGTGAAATCGACAGGACGATCGAGACGGCCATCGCCGAGCACAAGCTCCCCGGCGGCGTCTTCCATCTCGAGCGCGGAGGCGCGGTGTACGAGAAGGCCTACGGCAACCGCGCGCTCGTTCCCTCCGTCGAGGCGATGACGGCCGACACGATCTTCGATGCCGCGTCGCTCACGAAAGTCGTGGCTACGACGCCGTCGGTCTGGCTGCTGATCGAACGGGGAAAGATCGAGCTCGATGCCCCGGTGAGCCGCTACATCCCCGAGTTTCGCGGCGGCTGGCGCGACGAGATCACGATCCGCCATCTCCTCACTCACACCTCGGGGCTGCGGCCCGACCTCGATCTTTCGCCGCCATGGAGCGGCTACGACACCGCCATCCGCATGGCCATCGCCGAGGAGCCGAGGCAAAGGCCGGGGTACACGTTCCGGTACAGCGACATCAACTTCGAGTTGCTCGGCGAGATCGTGAGGAGGGTGTCGGGAGATCCGCTCGATGTGTTTGCGAAGCGGGAGATCTTTGCGCCGTTGGGGATGCACGATACGGCGTTCAGACGCGGCGGCGAGACGCCGCCGGGCCAGCCGGCGAGACGCCAGCGCTCCGTTGCGCCAACTGAAGTTGATGTTCCGAGGGGCACAGTCCACGATCCCACCGCGCGCCGCATGGGTGGCGTGGCGGGTCACGCGGGGATGTTCACCACCGTCCACGACCTGACGCTCTACGCGCGCATGCTGCTGCGCGGCGGCTCGCCGATCCTCAAAACGGATACCGTCAACAGGATGACTGCCGTCGTCTCGCCGGCGAATGTCGCGGTGCGGCGGGCGGGCGGCTTCGATCTCGACTCCTCTTTCAGCCGCCCGCGCGGCGAGATCTTTCCGCTCGGTTCATTCGGCCACACAGGCTTCACCGGCGGCATGATGTGGATCGATCCATTCTCGAAAACGTTCTTCGTTTTCCTCTCGAACCGCGTGCACCCCAACGGCACCGGCGATGTTCTTCGCCTCCAGATGGCTCTCGGCACGCTCGCCGCCGCGGCCACGCGCGTGCCAAGGGAGACACCGCCGGGAGCGTTGCCGGTAAGGCCCGGCGGACAGGTTCGCTTCACCTACGGCGGCGCCGATACGAACAACGGCATCGATCATCTGGAGGCGGAGCGGTATGGGCCGCTGCGCGGAATGCGCGTCGGCCTGATCACGAATCACACCGGGATCGACCGCAATTGGAACCCGACGATCGATTTGCTGCGCAGCGCGCCGGGCGTCACGCTCGTGGCCCTCTTCTCGCCGGAGCACGGCATCCGAGGAACCGCGGATGCGAAGATCAGTGATTCGCTGGATCCCGTGAGCGGCCTTCCCGTCTACAGCCTCTACGCCGACACCCGCAAGCCGAAGCCGGAGCAGTTGGCCGGACTCGATGCGCTGGTCTTCGACATTCAGGATGTCGGCGCGCGCTTCTACACTTACATCGCAACGATGGGACTGGCGATGGAAGCGGCGGCAGCGGCGCACATCAAGTTCATCGTCCTCGACCGCATCAATCCGATCGGCGGCGACCGAGTCGAAGGGCCGCTGCTACACGGTGAGGAGAGCTTCATCGCCTGGCACTCACTGCCGATCCGCCACGGGATGACCGTCGGCGAGCTGGCCCGGATGTTCAACGACGAACGGCACATCGGTGCCGGCCTCACCGTGATCCCGCTGCAGCGCTGGCGGCGCGAGCTGTGGATGGACGAGGCCGGCCTGCCGTGGATCAACACCTCACCAAATATACGCAGCCTCGCCGAGGCCACGCTCTACCCGGGGATCGGCATCATCGAGACGGCGGTGTCGGTCGGGCGCGGGACGGAGACGCCGTTCGAGCTCGCCGGCGCGCCGTACGTGGACGGGGTAACGCTTGCGCGCGAACTGACGGCGATGTCGCTCCCCGGCATCCGCTTCGAGGCGGCGGAGTTCACGCCGTCGTCGAGCATCTTCGCCGGAAAGCGCTGCGGCGGCGTGCGCCTCATCATCACCGACCGCAACGACCTGCGGCCGGTCATGACCGGCGTCGCCATCGCGCTGGTGTTGCACCGTCTGTATCCATCCGAGCTCGCGCTCGACAAGGTGGGGCCGCTGTTGAAGGACCCCGCGACCCTCGAGGCCATCCGCGCGGACAAACCGCTGTCCGAAATCGTGGCCATGTGGCGCGCGGACGAAGCGGCGTTCGAAGCGCGGCGCGCGAAGTACTTGTTGTATTAGCCCCCCTGGGACCGCGCGCGTCTCGCGCGCGCGTCCGGCAGGATGTTGAGAAAAAGCGCGGGCGAGACGCCCGCGCTCCCAGGGGGCGCACTCCTAATGCTTCACCGCCCGCCGCTTCGGCGGGGGGTTCTGCCAGGAGAACCCGTTCGTCAGCGTCGCGCTCGTGCCGCCGATCGTGACGACCACGTCGCCTCTGCCGACGGCGTGTGACGGCAATGTCGCTAGGATCGTGACGGGGTCGATGACCTGCACGTTCGTCGCGGCGACTCCTGCCACCGTCACGGACGAAGAGACCGCCGAGGTGAAACCGGCGCCGAAGATGGCGATGGTGATCGGTGCGTTGGGCACGGCAAGATTCGGCGTCACGCTCACGACCGTCAACGCAGGGACGGTGTAGGTGAAAGCGTTGTTCGCCGTCCCCGTCGTTGCATCGGGGTTCGTCACGACGACATTCACCGCCAGTTGCTCACTGGTTGGGCCGAGCGGCGTGAGTGCCGTAATCGACGTCGCGCTCACCACCGTCACATCGGTCGCCGGGCGTGTGCCGAACGTGACCGTCGCGCCGCTTTGGAAGTTGGTACCGGTGATCGTCACCGGTGTCAGGCCGGTCGTAGGACCGGTAGCCGGTGATACGTCGCTGATCGTCGGGGCAGGAAGCGCGTAGGTGAAGGACTGCGCCAGCGTCGCCGACTGGCTGTCGCTATTGGTCACGACCACGTCGACCTTCCCCGCCGCGTGCGCGGGAGTGGTGGCCGTGATCGATGTTGCACTCACCACCGAGACGTTCGTCGCTGACGTTCCACCAAACTTGACCGTGGCTCCCGTGAGAAAGCCGGTGCCGGTGATGGTCACGGCCGTTCCGCCGGCCTGGCTGCCGGTGGTGGGCGCTATGCTGCTCACCGTCGGAGCGGGATTGGCCACCTTGACCACGGTGAAGTTTCCAGACATGAGGGAATGACCCGATCCGCAGTCGGGGATGTCGCACACGAAGCCGAACGTCCCGAACGTCGTCGCGGTGAATTGGATCTGCTTGCTCTGCCCCTTCGGACAGTCGACACCGTTTAGGATGTAAGTCTCCATCAGGAGACCGTGCCCGACCGTCGATGGATCGTTCGACGGCACCGTGAGCGTTATGGTGACGAGGTCTCCTTGGTTGACCGTAAACGGCGTGGGCGAGATGCTGAAATTGAAGCTCTTGGCGGTGACCGTGAAATTCTTAGCCGCGGCCGCGCCGACACTGTCGGGCTGCGGGATGACCGGTCCGTGCGACGACATGCTGGCCACGAGCTCGCGCAGATGGGTGAGGTGCTCTTCCTGCGCGAGCGGCGTCATCGTCATCGATTGATCGTGTTCCTGTGCAACCGCGCCGATGGCCACGAACAGAAGGGCCACGGCTGTGATAATCGCTCTCGGCATTACGTCTTCTCCCCGGATCAATGGTTTCTCAAGCAAACGCTTGAAGAATACCCGGATTCGACCGGCGAACCGGGCTTCTGTTTACAACTTCACAACGATGTCACGGCGGTAGAGCACCCAGAGAATGGCCAGCCAGAGCCCGACGAAGGCGAGACCCCACAGCAGAGAGGCGAACTTGTCGGGGAAATACGGGTTGAAGAGGAGATCGAAGCTGGCCTGATGGAGCGAGACCTTCGTCCCGTCGATGGTTATCTTGAAAAGCGAGTCGATGCAGCGCGCCATGATACCGGAACCGACGAAGGCGACCAGCGGGTTGACGCCGTAGACGACGAACGGTCTGGACCATTCCCGCATGCAGCCCCGCACCTCGTACACGTCGAGAATCCAGAGACAGGTGGCCAGGGCTACGCAGGCGAAGCCGGCGCAGAAGACGACGTAGCTCGACGTCCAGAGATTCTTGTTGATCGGAAAGACCCAGCTCCACAGCTCGCCGGCCACCATCCCCAGACATCCAGCGCCGAAGAGGCCGGCGATCCGTTCGAGCAGCGATCGCCGTTTGTCCGACAGCCAGCGGCCGGCGAAGACCCCCAGCATGGCCGTGGCGATGGCCGGCAGCGTCGATAGCGGCCCTTCCGGATCCCACGTCTTCGTCGATGCCCAGATGTGATTCGTGCCGAGGATCAGGCGGTCGGTCCAGGCGGCCAGCGTTTTATCGGGCTGATCGAGGAGAAAGTAGCCGATCGTGCCGGTGCCCGGGACCGGGACGAGCGTCATCACGATCCAATAGCCGAGGAGAATGGCCACGATGATGGCCATCTGCTGTTTGCGGGAAGTGCGCAGCGTCAGCAGCGCCGCGCCGATATAAGCGAAACCGATTCGCTGCAGCACGCCCATGAAGCGGAGATGCTGCGCGCGCCAGACCACGCGCTGAAGAAACGTCGGATCAGCAATCCCGGCCATCTTCCCCCACCAGAAGAAGGGGAAGGCGTTCAGCAACACGCCGGCCAGCACGATGAGCAACCCGCGGCGGATGATCTTCCCCGTGACGGTGCTGGGATCGCGCTTGCTGAGCGACAGATGCGTCGTCACGCCGACGATGAAGAGAAAGAACGGGAAGATGAGATCGGTCGGCGTCCACCCATTCCACGGCGCATGTTCGAGCGGCGGATAGATCGCGTTCCAGCTCCCCGGATTGTTGACCAGCAACATCCCGGCGATGGTGATCCCGCGAAACACATCGAGCGCCATGAGACGGGAGGGCGGCGGTGCGACGGTGGACATCGGGCGTAGACTACTGCGCTTTGCGCGTTGTCTGCGCTGGCGCGCGTTGTCTGCGGCGTGCGCGCCGCGTGGTCAGAGATTGACGAACGCGCCAAGCGCCGCTAACCGACAACAGACCTCGCGCGATAGCGCAGATTGACTCGCGCCGCATGATCAGACCTGTCAACGACCACGCGCGGCAGCGCAGACAACCGACAACGCGCCAAAGGCGCAGACAACGCGCGACAGCGCCGTGTTAACCGCCAAGCGTCACCCGCGTATCCCCCGGCAGAGGACAAACCCATGCCCAGAAAACTGATCGTCTTCCTTTTTGCTGCCGCCGTTGCCGTGAGTGCCGCGGCGCAGGCTCCGGCTACCGCGACATCCATCCCCCCGGCGACGAGCACCGTCGTCACCGATTCCGACAGCCACGAGACGCGCGATGCCTTCGACTCCGTGCTTCGCCGCTATCCCTCGGAAGTGAGCCGGGTTCTCAAGCTCGACCCATCCCTCATGACCAACCAGAGCTACCTCGCCAACTATCCGGCGTTGGCGTCGTTTCTGTCGCAGCATCCCGAAGTCGCGCACAGCCCGGCCTTCTATCTCAGCAGCATCTCGATTCCTGAAGACGGCGTGCGGGAGAACGGCAGCGAGCGCGTATGGCGCTCGACGATGGAGGGTTTGGCGATCTTCTCCATCTTCGGCCTCGCCGCTGGCGTCCTGATCTGGCTCGTGCGCACCGTCATCGATCACCGGCGCTGGAGCCGCGTGTCGAAGGTGCAGGCCGAGGTCCACAACAAACTGATGGACCGCTTCACGGCGAACGACGACCTGCTCGCCTACATCCAGACGCCGGCCGGAAAGCGATTCCTCGAATCGGCTCCGGTCGCGCTCGACGCGGGACCGCGCGCCGTCAGCGCACCGATCGGCCGCATCCTCTGGTCCGTTCAGGTGGGACTGGTCCTGGCCGCGGCCGGCTTCGGGCTGCAATACGTCAGCCGCAGCATCGAGAAGACCGTCTCCCAGCCGCTCTTCGCCATGGGCATCCTCGGGGTCTCGATCGGCGCCGGCTTCGTCCTGTCGGCGATCGTGTCGTACCTCCTGTCGCGCAAGCTCGGCCTTTGGGAGCCGCCCCCGTCAACTGCACAATCGACCTCTGCGCCTGAATAAGACGCAGAACATGGGATTATTGGCGAAATGGACTTCACAGGCGTGATGAACGATGCCTTGCTCGCGGTGGCCGGCGCCCAGTCAAAACCCGCGGCCGGGGCGCTGATGGACGAGGAAACGTTCAGGGCCTTCTACGACAGGACCTCGCGCGCCGTGGGGGTCTATCTGGCGCGCGTCACCGGCGACCGCCACCTGGCCGACGATCTGCTGCAGGAGACCTACTACCGTTTCTACAAAGCGGGCGCCGCGCATCACGACGAAGGGCACCGCCGCAATTCGCTCTTCTGCATCGCCACGAACATCGCCCGCGACACGCACCGGCGCAATGCGCGCCATCCCGTCGAGCCTCTCGAGGTCAACGAGGCGGATGAGGAGACGGTGGGCATCGACACGCGCATCGCCGAGCGCTTCGAGGAGAGCACCGATCTCTGGCGGGCCATGGCCCAGCTCAAACCGGTTCAGCGCGAGATGCTCTGGCTGGCCTACGCACTCGGGTCGACGCACGCCGAGATCGCGGAGATCGTCGGCGTCAAGAGCGGCAGTGTGAAGATCCTCCTCTTCCGGGCCCGCCGCAAACTGGCCGCGCTCCTCGGGAGGCCGGCATGAGCCGCGTCGAGTGCCCGTTGGAACAGGAGACGCTGGCGATGGTTCAGTCCGGACGCTGGCCGCACGGCTGCGACGAGGCCAGCCGCGCCCACATCGAGGCCTGCAACCTGTGCGGCGACGTCGTCCGCGTGGCCGTGCTGGTGTCGAACGACTACCAGGCCACCCTCCGCACCGCCCGCGTCCCGAACTCCGGCCTGATCTGGTGGCGCATGCAGCGCCGCACACGGCAGGAAGCGGCCCGCACCGCCTCGCGTATGATCACCATCGTCCAGGCCATCGCCGTCGCCGCCGGCGTTGCGGTGGCGATCGGAATCATCACCGCAACCAGCCGGGCATTCTCGTTTGCCCCGTCCGACCTCTCCCAGACCATCGTCGCGCAATGGGGCATCCCGCTCCTGATTACACTCGCCGCATGGCTGGCACTGGCGCCGGTGGCGGTGTATCTGGCGGTGGGGAAAGACTGAGGTTACCGAGGTTGCCTCCCCTGGGACCGCGGGCGTCTCGCCCGCGTTTCTTCGCAGCATCCTGCCCGACAAGCGCGGGCGAGACGCCCGCGGTCCCAGGGGCACTGCGCAACCAGCAACCTACCGGCTACCTCCCGTTATCCGCCTCCCGCACCGGCGCGTTCTTGACGTACTTGTCGAACCAGTTGATCCGCTCCGCCAGCACGTCCAGCAGCGTTTCGCGCGCGGCGTAGCCGTGGGCCTCGTTCGGCAGCGTGATGTAGCGGACCGTCGCGCCGTAGCCTTTCAGAGCCATGTAAAAACGCTCCGACTGGATCGGGAACGTGCCGGAATTGTCGTCGGCCTCGCCGTGCATCAGCAGGATCGGATCCTTCACCTTGTCGGCGTACCAGAAGGGGGACATCTTCGCGTAGAGGTCGGGCACCTCCCAGAACGTCCGCCGCTCGCTCTGGAAGCCGAACGGCGTGAGCGTGCGGTTGTAGGCGCCGCTCTCGGCGAAGCCGGCCCGGAACAGCCGCGAGTGCGCCAGCAGGTTGGCGGTCATGAAGGCGCCGTAGCTGTGACCGCCGACGCCGATGTGATCGCGGTCGGCGATCCCCATCTCCACCACCTTGTCGATAGCCGCCTCGGCGCTGGCGACGAGCTGGTCGACGTAATGATCGTTGGCCGTCTCCCCCGGTCCGACGATCGGCATGGTGGGGTTGTCGAAGATGGCGTAGCCGGAGAGGAGCAGGAAGAGATGCGAGTATCCGTTGACGATGGTGAAGCGGTTCGGCGAGCCGGTGACCTGGCTGGCGGAATCGGCATCGCCGAACTCGCGCGGATAGGCCCACATGATCACCGGGACGTGCTCGCCTCTCTTGTAGCCGGGCGGCAGATAGAGCGTGGCCGACAGCTTGACGCCGTCCTTGCGCTGATAGGTGACGTACTGATGCTCGACGCCGCGAAGCTGCGGCTGCGGATCGTTGAAGGCGGTGACGGCGCGGCGCTCATCGACCCCGAGCGTGCGGACGAAGTAGTTCGGCGGATCCTTCGGCGTCTCGTAACGCGTCAGGATGCTCTTCATGTCGGCGCTCAGCGGCGCCACGACGGTCTCGTACACATCGGACGCACAGCGGAACAGCCGCTCGCTCTCGAGGGTCTTCAAATTCAAGCGATCGAGGAACGGCCGGTCGCCTTCCTTCGATGCTCCCTGTCCGGTGAGATAGATCGAATCGCCGATCTGGATGATGGGACTGGAGGAGCCGCGTCCGCCGAAGCCGGCGAAACTGCGCGACCCGCTGTCGCGCGTCAGCGGGATGCCGGGATTGTCATACGCCGCATCCTGCTTGCGGTCCCACAGCTTCTTCGGCGCCGCGCCCGCTTCCAGAATCCAGGTCCGCGTCTTCCGCGACACGCGATCGGATTCGGTGAGCAGGGCGATGCCTTTCTCCGTGTACGAGAGGTTGGCGAATCGCCACTCGCTCTTCCCGATCTCCAACGGATCCGCTGAAAACGGCGCGGCAAGGGTCATCACGTGGTCGCGGAACGGCACCTTGGCCTTCGGATCGCCGCCGTCGAGCGCCTCGGTCCAGATGACCGTGGCCGGCTGATCTTCGCGCCAGTGATGGCCACGCGGTCCGGCCTCGACCCCCGCGATCGGCACGCCTTCACGGCTCGGACGGTCGGCGAGTTTCTTCACCGTCGCCCCCTTCCGATCCCACACTTCGACGTCTTCCGGAAAGCCATTGATCGGGATGAGATGGGAGAACGGCCGCTTGATCTTCGTCACCAGGAGGAAGCGATCGTTCGGCGAGGGGGAGACGTCGCCGAGGATGGCCGGCTTGCCGATGTTGACGAGGGTGGCGGCGGAGGAATCGATCGCCGCGAGCTGGCTGGTGAAGTAGTACGCGAACAGATCCTCATCGTGCGCGGTCTTGATCATGTCCTCGTACGTTGCGGCCTGCGCGGTTTTCCCCTCGTTCTCCTGCACATTCGGCCCGCCCGGTACGTGGATATCCGCCGGCGCCGGACCGCGTCCCATCGGGACGACCTTGCAGACGAGCGTCTTGTTGTCGCGGAGCCAATCGCACGGATCGCCCGCCGCCGCATTCAGCCGCGCCGTCCCGCTGACCTTCTTCGCCTCGCCGCTCGACGCGCTGGCCACCCAAAGCTCGATGCCGTCATCGCGCGTATTCAGAAACGC
Source organism: Thermoanaerobaculia bacterium (assembly GCA_017883235.1). Lineage (GTDB taxonomy): Bacteria > Acidobacteriota > Thermoanaerobaculia > Gp7-AA8 > Gp7-AA8 > JADGNZ01. The sequence goes on from JADGNY010000094.1 coordinate 11,763, forward strand.
CAGCTTCGCCCCATCCGGCGAGAACTTCAGATTGGAAAGGTTCGCATTCGCCGGAACGGTCACCTTGGTCTCGCCCCCACCCGCCACCTTCTGCAGATGGATGGCATAGATGAGCGCCGTCCGATGCGGCCCATTCGTCCGCGGATTCACCCTCTCCCCCGCAATCCGCAACACCGGCCGCGACAACATCGCTATCGAAGGCTGCGCTTTGCGATACGCGAGCGCCATGACCTTCTTCGAAGGACTGAGCAACGCCTCGGGCAACGGCGCGGCGTCAAACGCCGCCACGACCTCGGGTGGGGGCAGCAGGTACTTCGGGGCTTGCGCCGCCAGCGGCAGCGCGATGAGCAGGGCCAGCAAAAGTGGAAAGCGTAGGGTTCGCATTGAAGACATCGGTCGCTCCTGTTTGCGGATTGTATCGAAGAGGGAGCGCGTGGCCCCCGGCATCACCCAACTGAGCTCGCCAATCACCCAACTGAGCTCGCCGATCACCCAACTGAGCTCGCCAATCACCCAACTGAGCTCGCCAATCACCCAACTGAGCTCGCCGATCACCCAACTGAGCTCGCCGATCACCCAACTGAGCTCGTCGATCACCCAACTGAGCTCGTCGATCACCCAACTGAGCTCGCCGATCACCCAACTGAGCTCGCCGATCACCCAACTGAGGGCGCGCATCAATTTGAACCTCGCCGCAACTGGATGTAGCGAAGGCAGAATCAGAGTCCCCTGCACTCAACTCGTCACGAACGCTGTCCGCAAGCCCGAGTCAAACCGCGAGAAGCTACCGTAATCTACGGTCAGCATCCCACCGTCCGCGCTCGGAGAGCAGGCGTCTCGCCTGCTCCCGACGGGGCGTCTCGCCCGGAGGTGGGGACGAGATCGACACGGGACTCTCGCCCAGAAACGCTGCGGCGGACCACCTTGCGCTACAAGGTTCGCGTCCTCTTCGTGTGCAGAAACCACCGCCGGGCGAGACGCCCGCTGTCCCCGTGCGATCAAATAACCGATGGGTTGTCGCGAGACATCCGATGAGCATTCGCAAGTAGTAGTTTTATCAATCAGTTGCACGTAGACGAAAAACGAAGGTCTGTCCCTTCTGTTTTCCCCATCACGGAGGGCGACGCCGGCCCAAAGCCGGCGTCGCAGATGTGAATGATCCTCCGCTAGCCGGTGCAGGAGTGATAGCCGTTGCAGGTGAAGAGCGGGTTGGGCCCGAAGTCGTCGTAACCATCGCAGCAGGTCGGATAGGTCCCGAGCTTTATGCCGTCGATGACGTTGTCGCAGTAGTTCTGGGTCCAGTAGTCCGAATTCACGTTGCACTGGTTCGCATCGGTGAGAGTGACCCACTGCACACTGTGGTGTGTGCACTCGTAGTAATTGTTGCCGTCATAGGTGCCCTGCGTCACACGCCCCGTCTCCGACCAACTGGGGTCGCAGTTGTCCTGTAGACAGCGGCCATGAGTGCCGCCGCTGCGGGTGGCGCCACAGGTGCTGCCGGTCCAGGCTTCGCAGCCACTCTCTCCATAAAGAGAGCACTTCAGACACTCGTCGGAGCAGTGGTTGCTGTAGGGGTCGCAGTCGACGCAATACATCTGCGCGCTGGCGCTGACGGCGAACAACAGCAGGGCCACGGCCGATAGAAGGAAGAACAGAGATCCCCTACGCTCTTGAGACATTGCTTCTCCTCGTAATTGTCCGGGTTGAGATTGAGAGAAGAATCAGATGATGGCGATGACGACGGGTCACGTCATTGGGCGCTCCTTTCCAGCAGCTCACTACTTGCTCGCCACGGTCGTCGTCGCCCGCGGCTGCGGAGGGGCGGCGAGCTCCTCGTCGATGATCTTCGCGAACACGTCAAAGCCTGCCGCGCCGACGATCAATCGGCCGTTGATGAAGAAGCTCGGCGTGCTGGAGACGCCGACGCGATTTCCTTCATCCTGCGACGGCTTCCACGCCTCTTTGTACTTGCCCGAGGTCAGGCAAGCATCGAACTTCTGGCGATCGATCCCCGCCTGCGTTGCAAAGCGATAGAGATCACCGTCGCTCAGCGGTCCGCCCTTTGTGAACAGGCGGTCGTGCATCTCCCAGAACTTCCCGAGCTCATCGGCACAGTGCGCGGCCTCCGCGGCGCGTTTCGCGGTTCGATGACTGAAGAGCGGGTAATCGCGAAAGACGATGCGCACTTTGTCGCCGTACGACTTCTCGACCTGCTGCAGCGTCTCCACTGCGTGCCCGCAGAACGGGCATTCGAAGTCGGAAAACTCGATGATCGTCACTGGCGCGTTGGCGCTGCCGCGCGACGGGCCTTCCGCGCTCACGGCGACGCGCGGCGGCTCGAGATTCACCTTCACGCCGGCCGCGGCGCGAAGCTCTTTGAGGAACTGCGTCCGCCGCGCAGCGATGCGCTGGCGACGCATACCGGCGGCAATGTCCGACAGTGCCTGCTCTTTCGTCATCCCCGGGTAACGATCGGCGACACCGTCGTATACGGGCTCGATCTCCGCGATGTCCGGGGCGGTGATCCTGTCTTCAACTTCAGTCTTGATCAACTCGCCGGCCGTGACGTGACGGCGCGCCGCCTCGGCGTCGATCAGCTTCGTGGCGATCAGCTCGTCGAGCACGCCGCGGCGGATGTTGTACTCGTCGGTGCGGAGGCGGATGAGGCGCGCACCAATGGCGGTATCGAGCTCGCCCATTGAAATCGCCGCATTGCCGATCGTCGCAACCGGCTTTACCGCCTCAGCGGCAGAAAGCGAGAGAGCGCCAATCATCAGCACTACCAGAGTGATAGAAACAGTCGGTCTCATTTCTTCTCCTTTGCGCGGGAGCGACGCCGGCGCAAGGCCGGCGTCGCTGATGTGAATAAGCGTTGGGCTAGCCGGTGCAGCTGTGATAGCCGTTGCAGCTGAGGGCGTGCCCGTTTTCGCCGTAGCCGTTGCAGCAAGAGGGATAGAACCCGCCGTTCTTCCAATCGTCGATGACGTCCTCACAGAACGACTGCGTCCAGAAGGCCTCGTAGGTGTTGCATTGGTTCGCATCCGTCTCCGTTACCCACTGCACCAGGTGGTGGTTGCATGAGTTCCAGGAGACGCCGTCATACGTTCCCTGAGTTACGCGGGACGTTTCCGACCAACTCGGGGTGCAGTTGTCCGTGAGGCAGGCACCATTGTCGCCGCAGGTGCTGGGCTGCCAGCTGACGCAGTAATCGATTCCCCGGATCCTGCATCGATCGCAGTAATCGGAGCAGTGGTTGGCGAATGGATCGCAGGTGTCGCAATCCTGCGCGTTGGCTCCGACGGCGAACATCATCAGCGCCGCAACCGAGAGAAGGATGAACAGAGCTCTCCTGTATTCGTTGGACATTGATTCTCCTCGTAGGAAGTTGAGGTTGAGAGAGAGAAAAAACAACGACAACCGGTGACGATGAAACTACGTCACGTCATAGCCGCTCCTTTCCAGCCGCCTCTTCTCTCTTTTCCGTGGACGGCGAGAGACCCTTGCAGAACTCAGGCCGAATTTCTGGACGGCAAATAATGGTGACGAAAGGCAGGCCGCCGACGGGCGTACGGTCGCCGAGTCTCGGATAACCACTTGAGCCAACAGGCGCTTGCTATGGCTGATGGGCAGGCACCAGGTCGGCCAACCGGAATCGGCAATCGGTTGGACCCGCCGGTAATCTTTTCGCCTGCTCCTGTACCTTCAGACATTCACCGATAGACGTCGCGATTCGGGCTGACGTGACACGCACTCAGTCGAGCCTCATGCGGAGCACTTTGCGCCCGACCACTGCCGATACGGCCACCATGGCGCTCACCAGGAGAAACTTGGGGATGCCGCGCGTCGATGCGGAGACTTGATCGGGGCGAAGGCGGGCGATTTCGGGGGGCGGGGGGGCGTGGTCGATTCGGCGGCCGTCGCGTTGGATGATGGTTACGTCGCCGGCGGGCATGATCCGTTCGACGGCCAGGAGTGCGGCGCTGAGGATGACCACCGAGGCGGTGATGATCGCGAGGGGAGCGAGCAGCGGCTTCAGGCGGAGGGACCGAGGTTGCGGATGCGCGTTTGGAAGGCATTAACCACAGAGGCACAGAGATCACAGAGGTTTCTCTGTGTTCTCTGTGCCTCTGTGGTTGGATGGGTTTTGTCAGCCCTACTCTTGCTTCTTCGCCTTTGGCTACGCTCTTCTTCGGCCATACACTGTCGGAATGGTACTTTTCGCTCATGCTCCGCTGACCCGGGTCGGGTTCCGGCGGGACTTGAGACTCTTCCTCGGCTGTCTGGTCGGCTTTCTCGTCGTCCTCATCTTCATCCTTTTGCTCATGATGCGGACCAATCTCGCGCGCACCGAGGAGGCGGTCGACCGGTCGCAGCAGATGCTGGCGGACATCGCGGCCGAAACGGTGAACCGCACGGCGCCGGCCGAGCTCGACACGCAGTTCCTCGTGTTGCGCGGCCGCTTCAACATCGCCGGAATCGGCTTTGCCGGACGCGACGGCCGCAAGATCGAGTCGGGGGAGCGGAACGGAGACTTCGACGTCGTGACCCGGCTGGCCGGTCCCGGTACGCTCACACTCCGTTTCGACGCCTCCGATCGGCACGCCGCCTGGCGCGCCTATCTCATCACCGCCGGCATCTGCGTCGCCGCGGCGAGCCTCGGCCTGTCCCTCCTCGTTTTCTATCTCCCGCGCATCACGCGCCCGATCGAACTGATGCTCGACGACGCGCGCGCCCTCGGCACGGGCGCCGGCGATCAGGAAGAGACCGCCTACCTCATCGAGACCTTCCGCAACTCCATCGCCACGCTCAAATACCAGGAGGAAGAGCTGAAGCGGCTGCACGAGCGGGAGAAAACGCGCGCCGATGATCTGGAGCGCGTCACGGCAGCGCTCACGCGCAACCTCACCTCCGGATTCATCGCCGTCGATGCCGCCGGCGCCATCGTCGACATCAACGCCGCCGGGCGCGAGATCCTGGGGCTCGATCCATCGGAGCCGGTGACCGGCCGCGCTCTCTCTGATGCCATTCCCTTGCGCGCTTCCGCGAGCGCGCTGGCCAGCGCCTTCGAACAGCGCGAAGCGAGAACGCGGATGGAGATCGAAGACGTGCATCCGCTCACGGGCGAGCCGGTCACCATCGGCCTGACCACCGTCCCGCTCCACGCCGAGTCCGACGCCTTCCTCGGTTTTCTCGCTCTCTTCACCGATCTCACCCCGATCCACAGTCTGGAGGCGCGCGTGCAGGACATGACCACGCTGGCGCAGCTCGGCGAGATCTCCGCCGGCATCGCACACGAGTTCCGCAACTCGCTCCACACGATCCTCGGCTACATGAAGCTGGCGCGCAAAGGCGGCATCGACAATATCGCCGAATCGCGGCTGCAGAGCGCCGAGAGAGAAGCGGCGCTGCTGCTGCAGGCCATCGAACGCCTGCTCGCCTTCGCCCGGACGGTAGAGCTCAACGCCGAGCAAATCGACCTCCGCGAGCTGATCGCCGAACAGATCGCGCAACTGGACGACATCGGCGGCGACGTCGCCGTCTCGCTGCATGGACCACCGGTGGTGATCGAGGGAGACCGCGTCCTCCTCAGCCGCGCCATCGAGAACCTGATGCGCAACGCCGCCGACGCCGTGCGCCAGAACGGCGGCGGATCGATCACAGTGACCCTGCGCGACGAGCCGCTGCCGTCGGTGACCATCGCCGACACCGGCGTCGGCTTCAACCCAGCCGACGCATCGCGCCTCTTTCTCCCGTTCCAGTCGGGCAAGCCGAACGGCTTCGGTATGGGTCTGCCACTGGCGAAGAAGATCGTTCTGTTGCACGGCGGAACGCTGCGGCTGACCGGAGAGATGGGAAAAGGAGCGGTGGCAACGATCGAGTTCGGCGAGCCCGCGTAAAGGCTTTCACCACAGGCCGGCCGCCGGCGCGCCGGCGACCACCTTGGACGAAACAGACCTCGATCTGATTTCTACCAAAACCGTTGGGTTGCAGGCGAGAGCCGGCGCTGTGCTTCTGTAATGAAGGCTCTTCGGAACGCCGGAACTGCCAGGTCTGTAACTTTATGTATCAACATTGGCGTAGCGTCGGTTCTCTCGCGCGAACGCGAAAATCGAGCAAGTGAATACTCATCAGAAGCTTAGGCGAGATTCGAGTGCGTGGCACTCCGCTCGCTCAAGGGAGGCGCCAATGCACACGCGAAAGTTCCACCAGACCGGGTTCTCGCTCGTCGAAATGCTCACCGTTGTGGCGATCGTCGGGATTCTGGCGCTGGTGACCGTCCCGAACTTCATCAGCTTCTACCAGTCGAACAAGATGAAGGTGGCCATGCGGAACTTCACCTCCGACGTGCGGAACATGCGCCAGATGTCGATCTCGCAGGGGGTACAGACGCGCATCACCTTCACGCCGGCCGCCACGAACACACCGTCCTCCCGTGCCTACGACTTCTGGCTGGGGAACAGCAACTTCAACACGACCACCTGGACACAGATCACCCAGTCCGACCCGACCAAGAACGCGCTGAGCAAGGGTTACACGCGGCATCTCGAGGACATCGCCTACTTTCCAAACAGCGGCCAGACCTTCGATGCAGTCAGCGGCGTCTACAGCGTCGTCTTCTATCCCGACGGCCACGTCGGCATGCCCACCGGAGCGACGACGGCGTCTGTCGCCCTCAAGACCGACATGAAGATACCGAAGGCGTTGTACACCATCGACGTCTCGCCGAGCGGACGCGTGTTTGCGCACTAAGGAAAAACAAGCGATGAAACCACGTCAGCACGGTTACAGCCTGATCGAAGTCCTGATCGCCATGGCCATCACGAGCGTCGTCCTGCTCACCGTCATCACCCTCTTCTACATGGGTCGGAGGAACGTCTACAGCGGCAAACAGATGACCGCCGCCGCCGCAATGGGTACGCAGATCATGGAAGACCTCTCCACGATGACCGCCCAGGATCTGGGGACCAACTTCAATATGGACGACTCGACGACGCTCGGAACCGTCACCTTGCAGAACGTCGTGGGGGCGTCGGGCGGGCAGATCTCCTTCGACAACAGCATCGGACGCGACTCGAGCGCCTGCACCGTGGCCACGAGCCCGCTCTACACGATCACCAATTGCGGAAACGATCCGAACGGATTCATGGCCAAGTGGCTTCGGACGCTGATTCCGCAGGCCAACAAGACCAGCGTGATGACCAACCCGCTGATCGGGATCGTCTTCACCCCGCGCAACCCAACCATTGTCTCGCAGAAATTCACGACCGCCCAGTTCATCCGGGCGCGTGTCTACATCTCGTGGCAGGAAGGCCCGACCCGCCGCCGGTACGCCTTCTTCGATACCACCAAAGTGAACCGGTAGCGTGAGGAGCAGGCCATGAACCACAAAGCGCGTCATCAACAACGGGGATTCACACTCGCCGAGATCCTCGTCACCACGGCCATCTTCGCCATCATCATGATTGCGGCCCTGACGATCTACGACAAGAGCAACAAGGTCTTCAAGTCAGGCACCGAGTCGGCGGATCTGCAGCAGAGCACACGGATTGGCTTCGACAAGCTGGTGGCCGACCTGCGCATGGCCGGCTTCGACTACAACCGCGGGGGGAACCCGACCGGCAACGGCCAGTATCCGCAGCCTGACGAGCAGATCGAATATGCCGGCACCACGGCGGTGGTGTTCCGCGCCAACTTCAACTACAACACCGCCTCGGCCACGGGAAACGGTATCGAGCCGGCATACACACCGACCGACTCCACCGGCTTACCGATCTTTCCTTACGTGACGACCAGCAATGACGAGATCGTCGCCTATGTGCTCCGGTCGGCGGACAACACCAAGAACACCGGATCGATCTCGTTCTATCTCGATTCGAGCAAACCACGCCGGGCCTATCCGGGGGGGACCGCGGAATCGTTGATCAAGATCAGCAATGCGCTCTGCGCGACCTGTGGCATCGACACCACCAATGCCAACCCGCCCTACACGCTGTACCGGATGACGTTGTCCGACATCCTGAACGGAGTACCCGGTACACCGGTCTCTGAAAACATCCGCAGCCTGACGTTTTTCTATTACACCGACTTGAACGGCATGAACGTCCTCAAGAACAACGATGGCCCGCCGGCGACAGACATCGTCAACACACGCAATGCGGACGGCTCGACGACGACGCCGGCCTCCGTCACCTTCACCAACGAAGACGGGACGACGACGACGCTCAAGACCGGAGCCGTCGGAGGCGCCGGACAGTACGATCCGGCCAACCCCGGTGCCGCGGCCAATTTCGGCGATCGATCTTCCCGCTCCACGATCCAGTCCATCCGGGTGAGCCTCATCGGATTGAATGCAAACTCCGATGCCGGCTACTCGCAAAAGACCGAGACCATCACGCGAATCAAGAATTACCGGCAGTACCAGTTGTCGGCGCTCGTCGTTCCGCGAAACTTCGGGCTGACCGGGTTCCCCGAACCGAGCAACGTCGTGCCCGCCCCTCCCACCATCACCGGAATCTGCGCCGCAGCCTGCGCGGCGCCGGTGATCTGCTGGGCACCACCTACCGGTGGCGGGCCGGTCGAGCAGTACCGGATCGAGTGGGATTCGAACTCCAACGGGGCCTTCGTCAACGCCCTTGTCATTACCGACCCGTCGGCCACGATGGCCATCATCCCCGACACAGGAGTACTGGATCCCTCGGTCACCTGGTACTACCACGTCATCGCCCAGAACGAGAACGGGTCGAGCCTGCCGAGCCAGCCCATGAACATCCAGCCCAAGAACTCGACCAAGCCGATGCCGCCGGCGGCGGCTTCGATCGCCGCGACGACCCCGACGAACTACGCGGTCACCCTCGGCTGGACGTCGCCCAGCACGAACGACCCCTCCGTGGCCACAGCGACCTGCACCGGCTCGAATTGCAGCACCGATCCGATGGCCATTCCTCCGCAGGAGCTGATCCGTTACCGCATTTATCGCGGCCTGACGGCAAACTTCGATCCTTCCATTGCAGGCCAGAGTGTCGTCGTTCTGGATACCGGCAGCGGAGCGCAGCCGGCGGTGGTCAGCCCCGCATCATCCGCCACCTGGGCGGACTCTCCCACAATGTCCGCCTTCCCTCCGGGCACTTGCGTTCAGTACTTCTATCGGATGCGGGCCGCCGACCGCTGCATCGCGAACAATTCATACAACGCCAGCAACAACGCCAACGACTCGCTCAGCACTCTCTCGCCGCCGGTTGGGACAAACGCGCCCGGCGCAACCGCCAATGATCTATCCACCGCACAAGCGGTGGCTCCGCTGAGTCTCAAGGTGAATACGGGCACGTCAACCTGCCCGGCGCCGCTCTCCACGAACTGCAAGATCGACCTTTCCTGGTCGAAATCGATCTCGGACACGGCCGGCAATGCCATCGGCGTCGACCGCTACCGCCTCACCCGTTATCGCAAGAAGCAGACGGACCCGTCGTTTATCCTCGATACGACCTTCAATTTCACCGGCAGCCTGAATGTCGGCGGATTCTCCCAGGTCAGTTCGGGAACCGCCACCTACAGCGACCTGAGCGCCGTTGCCATCGATATCACGGACGGCAAACCGTGGTACTACGAGTACACGGTCGCCGCGAACGATTGCCGCCTTGGCCAGGTTTCCGCCCCCGCCGATTTTCCCACCCCCTGCTCCGTCAATCCGGTCATCGTCGAGTCGGGGGCATCCAACGCAAGCGACACCGCCGATTCGCCGGCCAGCGCCTGGATCATGAACGCGGGCGACAGCATTTCGGTCAGCGCCCCCGTCGGCCTGACCCTCACCAAGGTGACCTTCGATGTGAGCGTTTATCCCTCCGGGACCGCGGTCGAATCCGTCGTCAAAACCGCCTCTCCCTTCGTCTACACATGGTCGGACCGCTCGGATAACCAGATCTACCTGGTCAAGATCACCGTTCTCACAAGCACCGGCTGTACCGAGGTCCATGTGAAGTACGTCAAGGACCAGCCGGCCGTCCCCTGCTCGTTCGCCAATCAGCCATTGGTTGCGTTCTCTTCGGCGACCGCCGGCTCGACCACCACGGTGAGCGAGTCCTACACGATCACCAACACCGGCAGCGATCCGATGCAGGTCGCCTCCAAGCCGATCAACGTCACGTGGGCCATTCCGGCCGGCGACGCCGGCGTCCACAGCGACATGACCCTCAACGCTATCGCCTACACAACGACGACCGATAACTTCACCGGTGTCGGGCCAGGCACGGTAACCCGCTCGATTCCGGCAAGCATCGCCAACATTCCTGCCGGCGGAACTCTGACCGTCACCCTCCGGTGGGGGTACAAGAAACAGGATGATCCGCCGGCTCTGGCCGGACAACCTCTCGCCAAGGTCTGCCTCGACTACGCCATCGCCAGCGAGGTGGGCGTCACCAAGCACTGCAATCTGGTCGGGCAGAGCGGCACGACAACCAACCCGACCTCGTGCGATTGAGGAGCTGATGTCATGAAAGCAACAAGACGCAAGAAACGACTCCTTCGCAAAGACCGCGGTTCGGCTCTTCTGGTGAGCCTGATGGTCATTGTCGGGCTCTCCTTGCTTGGCCTCGGCTTTGTGGCCATCTCCGAGACCGAGACGGCCATCGCCAAGAACCAGCTCTCCGTGGCGCAGACGCAGGCCATCGCCGAGGCGGGGTCGAAAATGGTGGTGGAATGGTTCCAGGATCCGGTATGGGCACAGGCCAATGCCGGCCTGCCGTCCAATGACGGCACCGTCAACCCCAACCTTGCCGCCATCAAGACCACCCGAGTTTCCGGTCCGGACACGGGCGTTTACCGGCCCACTGCGCAGGTCAGCCTGCTGGACAAGCCCTATCGTCCGCAATTCGTCAATCGCTTCTACGGCGACGAGAACTCCGCCGATCTGATCATCAACCGCACCACGGACTCCACCACCATTGACGCCGTCAACAACATCCTTCTCGGTCCCAACGCCGAGGACAAGAGGGATGGGGAAGTCACGGAGATCAAGATTTATGCGCCGCCGATCGTAGGAGGGATTCTGACGCCGAACGGCACCGCCACCAATGCCGATGGAACGCTCCAGCAATTCTGGGTCGGCGGCCAGCGGTTCGGCGTGGCCACCATCAAAGTCACCGCCACCACGTTTCGCGACCGCACTCTGACCGGCGCCGCCAAAGTGGCGCCCGCAAACATCCTCGGTACTCACGCCGTGCGGCTGGTGGTCGGCGAACTGCCGCTGCCCATTCCGGGCGGCCCGATTCAGAGTAATACCTCGATCTCCTTCGGCGGCGATTTCATCGTCCATTGGGGGAACGAAACGTCCACGGGCACGCTGACGAATAAACGGAACCCAAGCTCGATCCCGTGGGCCAACGCCTACGAGCGGCCTCACTTCGAGCATGGATATGAGACCGGCACGAGCGTCTCGCAGGTGATCGTTACCGCCGGAGGATCGGGTTACGCCACGGCCCCGCTTGTGACGATTTCAGGAAATGCCACCGCCACGTCGACGGTCGTGGGCGGAGCCGTCACCGCCATCACCATGGTAAACCGAGGCGCCGGCTACTCCACATCGGTTCAGCCGACGGTCACCTTTACCGGCGGCGGCGGCGGAACGGGTGCGTCCGGGCAGGCAGTGGTCGCCGCGGAGGCATGGCCGGCTACCGGGTCGACGTTCGACACTCTTCCCTACTTCAATGAACTGCTGAACAAGAGCTTCGAGGATCCCTGGTTCGGATCGCGGTCGGTCGGGGACAATATGGCGGACGGCACCACCGCCAACGGCGTGAACCCGCAGTGCTATCCGTATTCGTACACGAACGACGAGACATCGGCCTCCAACGCCACCTATTTCTTCCAATGGCAGTCGACGAATACCTATCCCTGGCAGAAGAAGGTGGTCTTCCCGTCGATCCTGTACGACTTCTGGAAAAAGATCGCCTCGCAGGGCCGCGGCTACAAAGGCATCTATTACTTCTCCTATGACAAGTCGGGCGGCGGCGGATACAAGAAAGGGGGAAGCGGAACGACGAGACCGGAAGCCTATTGGGTTAACTCGCTCACGACCGGATCGGGCGCCCGACTCGGACCGGGAGTCTACTTCTTCGATACGGTCGACGGGATCAATCCGCAGAAGCTCACAGGAGCCTCACGCGCCGCGCAGTTGACCCCGAGCGAGTCGTGGAACGCATCGGATTTCGGCGGCTCCTTCCTCATGGAGGGCTTCGTCTACCTAAACAACGCGAGTTGGGGAACACAAGGTGTCGGCAGCTCGGCAACCACCGTACAGGCGACTTATCCCGGCGAGCCGTTCCGTGATATCGGCTATCCGAAGTGGAATGCCGCGACAAACGCCTGGGACACCACCGGTTGCGGCGGCACGATCTGCCGGGTAGGCGCGGGCGACGGGTCGTTCAGCTACCAGGATCTCAACGGCAACGGCAAGTTCGACGTCGTCACCATGCCGGCGCCGGCCTGGACCTCCTACGATTCGGCAGCGACAGCGCACCCGGCCGGATCGACCTATATCCCCAAGGTCTGGAAGAGTCCCGCGCAGGCCACGGCCGATTATGGCGCCCCTTGCACCATTCCCGCACCGACCTACAACGGCACCAATCCCGCGGCCACCGATTGTTCCGAGCCTCATGAGCCGTACCTGAATCTGATCTACACGAACAGCTCAACGGCCAGCGTCACCGTCGGCTGGCAGCCAAACGCGAGCCAGACATTCCTCCCGAAAACGACCGGCGCTACCTGCAACGCCGCCTCCTCGCAGGCGGATTGCACCTCAAACGCCTATGACCTCGACGGCGCACAGGCCCCCATCGACGTCATTCTCGACGGCATCCTCTACAACGAAGGGAACTACAACTCGACCGGCAACTCGGCCTTCTATGGCTCGCTGCTGATCCAGGGAAACGTCAGCGGAACCGGCACGCCGGACATCTGGTTCGACGAGAAGCTGATCAAAGGCTCGTGGGCTCCACCGAACATGCCGCGGGTCATCGTCTACAACATGCAGACCGACGAGGAGCAACAGTAGCGCGGCCGGCCACGGAACCCCCGGATGCGCGGTTGGAAGGCGTTAACCACAGAGACACAGAAATCACAGAGTAAGGATGAAGACGGAAGGATGAATCAAACAGCACATTCATCCTTCATCCTTCCGCCTTCATCCTTACTCTGTGTCCTCTGTGCCTCTGTGGTTGGATGGACGCCGTAACGATCGGGCAGCGTTCCCCGTCGAACGGTTGCAGACATGCGCGCGGCCATCCTTCTGCTTCTCGCTCTCCCCGCGGCCGGTGCCGCCAGCACCGACGTCACGCTGCTACGCGACGGGGCGCCTGTCTCCGGGGGCGAGGTGTGCCGCTTCCCGGCAGGCGATCGGGAGAATCCGTTCAAACGGTGGCTGGTCTCGCAGGATGTGACCTGCACCGCTACCGGCGCGGTCACCTTTCCAACGGGGAAGTGGAATGTCTTCGGGAGGCTCGAGGGCACCGCCGTATCGGCCGCGCCCGTCGTGATCGACAGCGCCTCGGCGCCGGAGACGCTTTCGCTGCCGCTCGTTCCCGCGGCCACTCTGGCGCCGCTCCTGCCGGAAGGTCTCGGCGGCGTCGTCTACGCGCCACGGCTCGGCAACGCCTTTCCGGTCGCCGCGGGGGTGGGACGCGTCTCCGTTCCGGCGGGAGAGGAGTTCTGGCTCCTGGTGGTGAAGAAGTCCCTTCCGATTGCGGTCATCCCGGTTGCGGCTCTCGTTGCGGGAACCGAGAGAGCCGTCAGCGCACAGAGCGGAAGCGGATCATTCGTCATCGGCTGGCTGTATGTCGCGGAATCCGACCGCGAGGTTTTGAACAAAGGGACCGCGTCGCCGCCCCACATCCGCCTGACGTCGGGAGGGCCGTCGCGGGACTCGTACCCGCTGCCGCCGCTCGCGCTTCTGCATGGCGCCTTCGTTCTCGTGCGCGCGGAATCGGCAGGAGAGGCGGTGCTGGATGTTGGTGGCCGAGGATGGCTTCCGGATCGGCGAAAGGTGAAGGTGGCGCAGGCCGTCTCCGTCGCCGAAGAGCCGCTCCATGTACAGCCGGCATGCACGGTCATCGTGAACTGGAGCGCGGAGCCCGGCCTGCCGGCGCTCGAACATTCGATCGGCTCGTGCGAGAAGAAGGACGATCCATCACCGCAATTCGAGGTCTCGCTCTCGTCCTGCCCGCCGCCGAAGAACCCACGCGAGCCGGTCGACCCCGCCGGCTGCCAGACCATCCGCAAGCAGACGTTCACGCCCAATCCCGACTTCGGATCGGTCACTCTGGACGACATCCCCTCGGGGACCTACCGCGCCGAGCTGCGTTTCGGAAAGCTTCCGCCGGTCAGCGCGATGGTCACGGCGCTGCCGATGAAGCAGGTGACCGTTCCGCTTCACGCAGCCTACCTCCAGCTTTACGGCAGTCTCACGTTCGGAGATCAGCCGCTCGGCAAGGATGCCACGCTTCAGTTCCGCGGCGGCGGAATCGGATTCGCCTCACGCGAGACCGGTGAGTACCGCGCGGCTCTGCTGATGCCGATCGACGTCGACTCACAGATCGCCGTCGCTTCCTGTGGAGAAGGCCCCAAAGCCCTGCTTTTCGCCGATCAGCCGTCCCGGGGGAAAAACAGCCGCTTCGACATCAACATCCCCGACAACGTCCTCACGGTGACGGTGACCGACACCTTCACGCGCATGCCCATCGCCGGCGCGTCGGTGCGTTACGTCATCCATTCCCTCCGTGTCCCGCGGCGGCCGATCGCCACCCGCATCCTGATGACGAAGGGTGGGGAGTCGCGGCAGCCGGGCGAAGAAGCGGGAACCATCGAGATCAGATCCGTTCCCGAGCGCGAGATCCGGCTCTACGTAAAACACTCCGGGTATCAGGACTACGCGGCCGATCCATTCTCCATGGTGAAGGACGAGAAGAAGAACGTCGACGTGCAGCTCGTTCCGCTCCGCGGCAGCGAGGGGAAGATCGTCTCGCGACGCCCCTTCGAAAACGCCGCGATCTTCTGGTTTGCGTCCTCCGGGGCGGAAAGCGAGCACGCCGACGTCGGTCCGGACGGGACATTCATCTTTGCGAGCGCACACGGGCCGGATGAAACGATGGCCGTCGTGTCGCTCTCCCACCCACTGTGGGTGGTTCGTTCTCCCGATACGAGCTCGGGCACGCGCGGAAAGCCATTCGAAGTCCGCTTCCCTGACGACCGCTCGCGTGGGTTCGAGGTCTCCTTACGTGGAGCCAATCCCCGTGGCATCACGCACATCGGGCTCGTCATCGGAGGAGTGTACGTTCCTCTGCCCGCGCTGCGGCTGCACCAGTCTCTGCGGAGCTCCTCGGCGACGCTCTCCGGCAGCACTCCCCTGCTCATCCGCGACCTGGCCGAGACCGGACCGATCGATGTGATCCTCGGTCCGACCGTCGGCCCTATGGCAGGGCGTGGCGACATACCGGACGCGCTTCTGCTCCAGCGGTTCGCCACCGCGCCACGCAAGCGCCTGACTCCAGGCGCGATCGTAGTGGTGTTCGAACCGTAAGGGGCGCCGCCGCGCGAGGAGCGCTGGCGCCTCGCCGGCTGGCCCGCGTTCCCCTCGTTTGCGTCACTCCAACTGAGTACGGCTTCACGTTGAATTCGGACCATCCCTGGTCCTGGCCAATTCCGGCCTCCCTGCCGGTTCTAACCGTTACAAAATAGGACTTCTTTTTCCCCGTTGCCGCGAGTAGTTTGGATTCGGCGCTGGAAAAAACCACATGTTGCACGCACGAATCATCCGCGGCCCCGAATGGCGGCTTTTGCTCGAAGGCGCGCCGATCGCCGTCAATCGAAAGTCGATTGGTGTCAATCGAAAGTTGATCGATGGGGATCAAAAATTGATCCCTGTCGATCAGGAGTCGATCGATGGGGATCAAAAATCGATCCCTTTCAATCAAAAGTCGATCGACGTCAATCAAAAGTCGATCGACATCGATCAAAAGTTGATCGACGTCGATCAAAAGTCGATTGACGTCGATCAAAAGTTGATTGTCGTCAATCAAGAGTCGATCGACGTCGATCAAGAGTTGATTGAAATCAATTGAAAATGGAATTCGAAGGGGTTGTTGCACAGCCCCGGGAGGTTGATTGAGCCGTTTTTTGTCCGCATGACCGATTTTGTCACCCGTTTTTCAGCATGCTGAATCTTCATCGATGAAGGCCGGCCGGCAGCGTGTCGCTCCGGCCCGTAAGAGCGAAGTCGAACTTACGAACCGCTT
>JADGNY010000186.1 GCA_017883235.1 Thermoanaerobaculia bacterium
TCTCCCAGGTCGGGCGGTGCGTCTCCCAGGTCGGGCGGTGCGTCTCCCAGGTCGGGCGGTGCGTCTCCCAGGTCGGGCGGTGCGTCTCCCAGGTCGGGCCGTGCGTCTCCCAGGTCGGACGGTGCCTCTCCCAGCGCGCGCGGTGCCTCTCCCAGCGCGCGTGGTGAATCGGCTGGCTGGCGCGGAAACGCATCGAGAGGACGTGGAAACACATCGAGAGGACGCGGAAACGCATCGAGAGGACGCGGAAACGCATCGAGCGGACGCGGAAACGCATCGAGCGGACGCGGAAACGCATCGAGCGGGGACAGAAACGCATCGAGCGGGCGCGGAAACACATCGAGCGGGAAGGGAAACGCATCGAGCGGGAACCGAAACGCATCGAGCGGGCGCGGAAAGACATCGGGCGCGCGCCGGGAGCCGTCCAGCGCGCGCCGGGAGCCGGCAGGCGCGCACGGTGAACCACTCCTCTCTGCGTGAACGTCGCGGCGTATACTCAATCGAAACTGTGCCGGGAGGGTGTCGATGCAAGGTCTTACGCCGCTCGATATTCAGAAACAGACGTTCGCGCGCGTGTTCAAGGGCTACAACGCCGATGAAGTGCGCGGATACCTTCATCTGATCGCCGAGGAGATGGAAGGGCTGATCAGGGACGTCGACCGGCTCTCGCGTGAGAACGCCATGCTGCGCGAGGAGCTGGATGAGCACAACGCCCGCGAGCGCATCCTCAAAGACACGCTGCTCTCCGCGCAGAAAGTGTCCGAGGACGTGAAGGCCAACGCCCACAAAGAGGCGGAGTTGATCGTCAAGGATGCCGAGCTGCTCTCCGACCGGCTGACGTCGCAGGCGATGTCGCGGGTCGGCGATCTGGAGCGGGCCATCCAGGATCTCAAGATCGAACGGCGCGGCGCCCGCAACAAACTGCAGTCGATGCTCGACACGATGCAGCAACTGGTCATGCTCGACGCCGAGCAGGAAGCGAACGAGCAGCCGATCACGGCGATGTTCCGGGCGCGGGAGTAGGGGGCCGGGTGTCGGGGGTCGGAGCAGAGTCGCCTTCCCCGGTCTCCGACACCCGACACCCGACATCCGGCTCCCTGCTCCCGCATTTTCCACGCCGGCATTCTGTAACGTCGAGAGCCCTTCTCCCCCGCGGTTTTTTTGCGGGGGAGAAGGTGCCGAAGGCGGATGAGGGGGCGTTTCACGCGTACTTCATTTACGCATGCAACCTCTACGACGATTTCAAACGTAGATCGCGCAGATTGCTCCTATCGCGTATGCGCCCCCCTCATCCGCCTGTCGGCACCTTCTCCCCCCGCAAAAGACCGCGGGGGGAGAAGGACTCTCGACGAAGAAGGTTCATGCAGACCGAGAGAAATGCGAGCCCCCCATGGCTCTATTGATCCGCAATCTTTCCCAGATCGCCACGCCCCTCGGCCGCGGCCCGTTGCGCGGCGGTGCGATGCGAGCGCTTGCGGTCTTCGATCGGCCGGTCATCGTGATCCGCGACAGTCGTTTTGCTTTCGTTGGACGTGAAGCCGATATCGACGCCGATCTTCGCGCGGCGATCGGCGACGATTTCGACGCCCGCGGTGCGACGGCCGTCCCCGGCTTCATCGACTCGCATACCCATATTCCGTTCGCCGGTTATCGCGAGACGGAGTTCAACCGGCGATTGCAGGGAGAGACCTACGAACAGATCGCCGCCTCCGGCGGCGGGATCGCCTCGTCGGTGCACGCCACGCGAAGGGCATCGCAGGAGGAGTTGGCCGGCAACATCCTCGCGCGCGCCCGGACGATGGCCCGCTACGGGACGACGACCGCCGAGGCCAAGAGCGGGTACGGGTTGAGCGTCGAAGGGGAGCTGAAACAGTTGCGGGCCATCCGCGACGCGAGCCAGCTCTCTCCCGTCCGCCTCATTCCAACCTGCCTCGCGGCGCACGATTTTCCTCCCGAGAGCCGGAGCAGCGCGGCGGCGCGCCGCGGATACGTGTCGACGATCATCGGCGAGATCCTGCCGGCGGTATCCGAGGAGAAGCTGGCCGTCTTCTGCGACGTGTTTGTGGAGCGGGGTGCATTTAGCAACGCTGAAGGCGATGCTGTCCTGCGCGCCGGCGCCGCGCTGGGCCTCGTGCCGCGCATGCACGCCGACGAGCTCTCCGACACCGGCGGCGCGCTACTCGCCGCATCCCTCGGCTGCGCCTCCGCCGATCATCTGATGCAGATCTCCGACGCCGGCATCGCCGCGTTGGCGGCATCGGACACCGTCGCCAACCTCCTCCCCGCCACCAGCTTCTTCCTCATGTCCGAGCGCTACGCCCCGGCACGCCAACTGATCGACGCCGGCGCGATCGTTTCCCTCTCCACCGACTGCAACCCCGGCACCTCGATGACCGAATCGATGCCGATGGTGATGCAACTGGCCACGCTGCAGATGAAGATGACGGTGGAAGAGTCGCTGACCGCCGCCACGCTCAACGGCGCGGCGTCCTTGCAGGTCGCACACGAGACAGGCTCCATCGAATCCGGCAAACGCGCCGATCTCGTTCTCCTCGACGCGCCGAATTACCTGCACCTCGTTTACCACTTCGGGGTGAACCTCGTGGTGAAGGTGATGCGGGATGGAGCGTGGATGGTGTAGCGCATCTCCTCAACGGCTTCCACCACAGAGACACAGAGGACACAGAGGTTTCTCTGTGATCTCTGTGCCTCTGTGGTTAGAGCTTTTCTTGACGTAGATACGCTATCTAAGTCCGGCCCGCCGCCGGCCGAACTGCTCGTCGACGGCGTTCAGAATGCGTGCGCCGCGCTCGCGAAACGCTGCCGGGATCCAGACCCGGGCTTCCCACGGTTGCGGCTCGTCGAGGATGACCTCTTCGTTGCCCAACATGGCCAGGGCCGTTCCCGCTTCGATGACGTAGGGGACGGCTGCTTTCTCGAGCCGGTCGATCAACTCGGCCACAAGCTCCGGCGACTTCTCTTCGATGAGCGGGAGAAGAGTGCCGAAGTGCTCGACCTCCGGCCGGAGCTCGAACACGAGCGGTACGTCGCAATCGGAACAGTGGGAGATGCCGTCGCGGTATTCACTTTCGCAGTGCGGGCAGAACATGCGTGGTTGATCTTCTCACAGACGCTTTCTCCGGAGTTCGCGAAGCCCGCAGCGGCGGCGGCTTCGGCCGGGGACGGAGAGCGGGCATCCTGCCTGCTCCCGACGGGCGTCTCGCCCGGCGGTGGTTTCCGTGAGATCACGTGGATAGCGAAAGAGGACGACGCAGTCCCGTTTAACTTGCCGCAAGTCGCGAACATGCACGGAAACCCCCGCCGGGCGAGACGCCCGTCGGGAGCAGGCGAGACGCCCGCTCTCCGCCCTACCCGTAAAACGCGCAGATCTTCTCGTACAGCTTCGCCCCGATGGCGTTCTTTGCCTCGGTCGTACAGCCGGCGACGTGCGGGGTGAGGATGAGACGCGGGTCGTCGGGCCAGCGGCGCGTGGGCGGCTCGGGGTCGTAGACGTCGAGGGCAAGTCCGCCGAGGGTGTTGTGGGTAAGGGCATCAAGGGCGGCGTCGACGTCGAGGACTTCGCCGCGGGCGGCGTTGATTACGATCGCGCCGGGTGGGAGCGCGGCCAGCTCGGTTGCGCCGATCATTGCGCGCGTCTCCGGGGTGAAGGGAACGTGCAGCGTGAGGATGTCGCTGGCGCGCAGAAGCGCATCGAGCGATTGGACCCGGGCGGCGTTCCGCTGCGTGAAATCGTCATCGGTGATGTAGGGGTCGAAGGCGGCCACGCTCATTCCGAATGCACGGGCGAGCCGCGCCACCCGCATACCGACCTGGCCCAATCCGACGATGCCGAGACGGTGATGGCGTAGCTCGTGGCGGGTGGCGCAATCGTCGCGGTCCCAGACCCCTGCCCGCATCGACAGGATGTACGCGGGGACCGTGCGCGTGAGCGCGATCATGAATCCGATGACCAGCTCGGCGACGGCGTTGGCATTCTCGCCGGGCATGTTGATGACGGCGATGCCGCGGCCGCGCGCGGCCTGCATGTCGATGTTGTCGGTGCCGCTGGTCCCTTGCGCGATCAGTTCCAGATTCCGCGCGGCATCGATGACGCGCTTCGTGACGCGGTTGTACGAACGGGTGACGAGGATCTCGCAATCGCCCGCGATCGCTTCCAGCTCGTCCTCGGATTTCACGGGACGGTCGATGATCTCGAAGCGGCCGTCGGCGTGCGCGCGCGTGAGGAGCGAGCGGTCGACGTCGGCGGCGATGAGGAGGCGTTTCATTGTTCTTTTCAACTCACTCAACTCTATCCTGACGTGAGCGAAGCGAGCTGTCAGGATCTCCGGTGGCACCGCGCCGCCGTTTCTTATCGAAACGCCCGCGCGCGCCACCGGAGATCCTGCGCGCTTTGCCGCAGGATGGACTCCCCGAACGCCCCCGCGGTGCCACCGGAGATCCTGCGCGCTTCGCCGCAGGATGGACTCCCCGAACGCCCCTGCGGTGCCACCGGAGATCCTGCGCGCTTCGCCGCAGGATGGACTCCCCGAACGTCAGCGCGGTGCCACCGGAGATCCTGCGCGCTTCGCCGCAGGATAGACTCCCCGAACAGAACAGTGCGACTCCTCAAAAAACATCGCGTCGCCCTCGCCGCGCTCGCCGTTTACCACTTCGTCTTCTTCTTCCCGACCCTTTTCATGGGCCGCATCGCCTCGCCGAACGACGTCTTCTACAACTTCGATCCGTGGAAAAGCGTGCGGCAGGTCGAGGTGCAGAACTCGCTTATCAACGACCCGCCGACGGCGTACTACACCGTCCTCTCGCTGATCAAAACGGACTGGCACGCCTTTCACTGGAACCCGTTCATCGGCGCGGGCGTGCCGGGCTTCGGTTCCACTCTCTTGTCCCCCTTCAGTTTCTTTCCGGCGCTGCTTCTGCCGCTGCCGTGGATCTATACCGGCATCATCCTGCTGAAGCTCAACGTGGCCTTCTGGCTGGCGTATCTCTGGCTGCGCGAGGAGCGCCTCGGCAAGCGCGGCGCCGCGGTCGGGGCGATTCTCTTCGCGGCGGCGGGACCGATCGCGGTGCGGTGGTGGTGGCACGTGACGAACGCGGCGCCGCTCTATCCGGCGTTGCTCTGGATCGCACTTCGCACGGCGCGGGGGAAACGGACGCCGGCCTGGGCGATCGGCCTGGTCGCGCTCTGCTACGCCCTCTCGGCGTTTCCGGCAGCAATGGCGTACGGGGCGTACGCGGCGGTTGCGTATTTTGTGTACGTGTTGATCGGGGGTCGGGGGTCGGGGGTCGGGAGTCGGAGAACGACCGAAGACGCAACCCCTCTCCGACCCCCGACTCCCGGCTCCCGACTCCCGATCCGAACGATCTCCGTAGCCGTACTCGCGGCCGCACTCGGTATCGCAATCGCCGCGCCTTCCTTCGTTCCGCTCGCGCAACTGGTCAAGCGCACTGGCTATCTCGAGTCGCGCGCCACCGCCGCCGCGGAGCATGTCTTCCCGCTCCACCACTTCGCCCTCTTCGTCAATCCCGATCACCTCGGCAATCGTGCTCTTCGCGACTGGCGCGGCGACCACGCCCTCGGGACACTCAACAACTACATCGAGGCGACGGTCTACGTAGGCATCGTTGCGCTTCTGCTGATTGCTGTCGCCATCGCCAACCGGCGCGCTCGCTCGCGGTGGTTCTGGCTGGCGATGCTGGCGTTGATGCTGGCGGCGATGTTCGGCTTCGCGCCGGTGGCGAAGATGGTCGGCCGTCTGCCCGGGTTCAAGTACTCGCCGCTGACGCGCATCGAGCTGATGCTGCCGATCGCCGTGGCCTATCTCGCCGCTTCCGGCGCGGCATTGCTCGCCCGGGGACGATTCCGGCTCGCCATCGGCATGCTGCTCGCCGTCGCTTGCGCCGCTGACCTCGCGGTCTTTGCCGGGCGGTTCTATCCGTACCTCGATCCCGCGTTGGCGTCGCCGCCGGCCACGCCGACGATCACCTTCCTGCAGTCGCAGCCGAAGCCATTTCGTATTGCTCCGTTCTTCCTCTATCTATGGCCGAACAGTTCCGAGCTGTACCGGCTGGAAGATGTCCGAAGCCACTTCTCGTCGGAGGCCAGCTACCGGCGGTTGCTCGAACGAATCGATCCGAGCGCCGCGCTGACATCGTCAACCGTCATCAACTTCAACAGCCTGAAATTCGACTTCAACGATCCGCTGGTGGGGATGCTCGGCATCCGCTATCTGCTGGAGCAGCCGTCGATCGACGTGATGAAGTGGACGATCTTCGCCAACACGAAGGCGGGGGTGAAAGAGATTGCGGCGATGGTGCTCGATCCCGGTATGGCCGTGCAGCGCCACGTGCGCGTCGACGCCGAGCCGTTCTACGCGATCGAGCTGCCGGTCGAGTTGCAGGCCGAGCTCGGGCGCGCGCCGCATCTCGATGTGACGCTGATGAAGGGGACGAGCGTCGTCTACGCGCGCGCGTTCACGCCGGGGGACCTCAGGGCGCTCGGCAAGATCTACGTCCCGCTCCGTCCCTACGCGCGGCTCGGCGAGTCGGTCGTGCTGCGCATCGCCGCCGGCGGCATGCGCGTGCGGATGCTGACCGGTGCCACCGAGGTCGCCGGCGATGCGCCGGTCTTCTACGGCCGGGTGATGACGCCGCTGATCTTCGAGCGCGACCTGCCGGACGGCCGCATCTTCCGCAACGTCGCCGAGGTGCCGCGCTTTCACACCGTGACGCGGACGCGGCGGATGACCGTGGATGAGCTGCTGGCGACGAAGAACATCGACTTCGGCGACGAGGCCATCGTCACCGATCCTCGCCCGCTGCCGGTCGAGGCATCCGACGCGGTCGTGACGCTGCGGAGCTACGCCGATGAGGCGCAGGTGGTCGACGTCTCCGCGCCGGCCAAGACGCTGCTGGCGTCGTCGGAAAAGCTGACGCCCGAGCTTCGCGTGACCGTCGACGGCCACGTCGTCGAACCGGTTCAGATCAACGTGCTCTTCGCCGGCGTGCCCATCCCCGCCGGCGATCACCGCGTCATCTTCACGCGCCGCCTCGGCCGGGGATGGTGGTGGCTGGCTGGAGTTGCGCTGGTGCTGCTGGTGGTGTTGTCGGTCGTCGACGCACGGCGGCGTTACTTCGGTATCGCGGCCATGATGATCTGATACGCGAACAGCCCGCGCCAGATGCGCGTGATCCACGTCAGCACGCGCTCGCCGAGGCGCAGGATGGGGTCGGGCATCCAACCGATGATCAGGCGGATCGGCACCGACGAGCCGCGGATGGCGATGATGCGAAAGCCGGCCTTCTCGATCTCGCGCTTGATCGTGCGCATCGTGAAGAAGCGGAGATGGGTGAAGTCGAGGATGCCGCGGTCGCGATACTCGAAGACACCAAAGAGGAGTCCGATGCGAACGGTGATGTTGGCGATGTTCGGGACGGAGAGAAAGAGTACGCCGTCACGATTCAGCGACCGTTTGACCATGCTCAGGAGCGTGGTGGAGTTTCGAAGATGCTCGATGACGTCGGCCAGGACTACGGCGCGCATGCCCTGCGGCAACGTGCGCACGGTCTCGAGGTCGGCGATGACGACCTGGTCGAAGCGCGACCGAAGCTGGCCGATGCGGTCGGCGTCGTACTCGAACCCGATCGTTGTATCGAATTGCTCGCGCACCGCTGAACCGAGCTCTCCCCCCGCCGCACCGAGGTCGAGAAGGGTCCCTCCCCGCGGCGCAAACCGCCGGATCAGCTCGATGAGAATCCGATGACTGCTCCCCTCGAAATCCTTGAATGTATAGACGTTCGGCACGATCGCGGGAGGGTAGTGGATGGGGTGGGGGAACACAACAGGGGTATCCTAAGGTTGCCCACGAAGGACTTGACGATTCGAAACATGTCTGATGACCCGGCGGAGACGTTCGGGAAAGAAGAGAGCGCCGGTCCCTCGCGTTCCAATGGTCTTGCGCATCTCGCGGGTACTTGGACCGCCGAGGAACACCGAGAGTTCGAAGAGAGCGTTGCGCCATTCGAAGAAATCGACGCCGAGCTCTGGCGGTGACCTCTTCTCTCGGTCGTCACTCGCTCGGCATCACGATTCTCGCCTTTACTCCCACCTGCTCGCATAGAAAGAGCAGCCCGCCGCCGTCAATCAGCTCGATGGGCTTGTCTTTTGCGAATGTGAAGGCGTCGGGCCCATAGCCGCTGGTCGTGACTAGGATGCCCTTGTTGGCGCCTTCATTCATCATCGTTCCAAAAAGATCGCGCACGGCGGCTACGCCGACAGTGTGCCGGTAACGCTTTGCCTGAATTACAACCCGCCCGCCAAGGATTGGTCGCGTGTCATACGCGACAACGTCGACGCCGCCATCTCGCGAAGCGCGGGTCTGTTTTGTGTCGAGCCCCATCCTTGAAAAAACGTTTCCGACCAGATTTTCAAACTCGAATGGCGTCAGATCCATGATGTTCGGACGTGCGTCAAGCTGTCCGAGGATGTCGCTCTGTTCGACGAACCTGCGGTCGACCATGTCGAACTCGATGATCGGCTTCACCGGCACCAGCTCATCGGCGCGAGCCGAGACGCTAGCACCGAGATTCCGGACGCAGACACGAGGATCGACGCGAGCCAGACCGATCTTTTCAAACTCTACGCGGGTGGCGCGGACGGAGATGAGATAGGGCCGAATGTCCTGCCCGTTGGCGCGATCCACGGCCTGGACAAATCCGCTGAACGTCACAACGTCGACGTGACCTTGGTCGGCCTCGAAACACTCGTGGATCGTCCGCAGCGCAATGCAGGCGACAAGCTTTTGGTACCGCTCGCGAATCTCGGCAGGCT
This sequence comes from Thermoanaerobaculia bacterium, assembly GCA_017883235.1. Lineage (GTDB taxonomy): Bacteria > Acidobacteriota > Thermoanaerobaculia > Gp7-AA8 > Gp7-AA8 > JADGNZ01. The sequence continues at coordinate 8,849 of JADGNY010000186.1, forward strand.
TTCGAGGCTTCTCCTCAAAGACATCCTTAGCTTTGACGTATCGGATCTCGGCGGCCACTGGGATGATGCCGACCGGCGGCAACTCGTAGTCGACTACCAGTTCGCGCGATGCCGGTTGATATGCGAGCCGAAGCGCTTGTGGGAAATCCGACGGGTATTCTGAGCGCTCCAAGACCATCGTGTTGTAAGCGACTACGGACTGTGTATCTCCTGCGAGATAGCTCGCCTCAAACTCGTTGACTTCAGCGTTCCGCTGCATCGCTTTCGAGACGGCGGCGAGGCGGTTCTCTTCGTATTCTTTCTGAGCCTGCTGCAACGCTGCAGTG
>JADGNY010000095.1 GCA_017883235.1 Thermoanaerobaculia bacterium
AGCGCAATAATGCGCCGTGACCTTTCTCATCTACGGCGCAAACGGCTACACCGGTGAACTGATCGCACGCGAAGCCGTCCGCCGCGGACTCCGGCCGGTTCTCTCCGGCCGGAGCGCCGAAAAGATCGCGCCGCTGGCGAACGAGCTTGGCCTGGAATCGCGCGCCTTTCCACTCGATCGGCCCAAACTCGACGGTATCGACGCCGTCCTTCACTGCGCCGGGCCGTTCGTCCACACCAGCGCGCCGATGGTACAGGCCTGTCTCGATGCCGGCGCGCACTATCTCGACATCACCGGCGAGATCGCCGTCTTCGAAGCGATCATGGCCATGAACGATGCCGCCGTGCAGCGCGGCGTGACCCTCATCCCGGGCGTCGGCTTCGACGTCGTTCCGACCGACTGCCTCGCCGCCATGCTGGCCGCGCGGCTTCCGGACGCCACGGAGCTGGAGCTGGCCTTTTACACGCCACACGCGGAGCTCAGCCGCGGCACGTTGAAGACGATGATCGAGAGCATCGATGAAGGGGGCGCCATCCGCCGCGGCGGAGAGATCATCCGCGTTCCGCCGGCCTACGAAGCGAAAGAGATCCCGTTCTCGTGCGGCCCGCGCATGGCTATGACCATCCCGTGGGGAGACGTCTCCACGGCGTTCCACACCACCGGAATCCCCAACATCCGCGTCTACACCGGCGCGTCGCCGAAGTCGGTCGCCCGCATGCGGCGCCTCCGCATCCTCCTTCCGCTCCTCGGCATCACCCCGGTCAAACGCCTCCTGCAGGCTTTCGCCAATCGCCGCACCGGCCCCGGCGCCGAACAGCGCGCGAAAGGACGGACCTACCTCTGGGGCCGCGTCGCGAAGGGCAGCGACGAAGTGACGATGACCATGACCACGCCGGAAGGCTACGCGTTCACGGTTCTGAGCGCGCTCGCCGCTGTCGAGCGGCTCCTCTCCTCGCCCAAACGCCCCGGCAGTTTCACCCCGGCGAAATTCTTCGGAGCGGAATTCGTCACCACCATCCCGGGTGTTGAACGGACGTGAGACGCAAACTCCTCCCCTATTACGTCGCCTTCATCGTCCTGATCGCCGCGTCGTTCGCCTGGCAGATGCTGCACGGGATCTGCCCCGTGCCGTAGCTGCGGCTTCGCCGCGTTGTCTGCGCTCCGCGCGTTGTCTGCTCGCTTCGCGGCGTTGTCTGCGCGCCGCGCGTGGTCAAATGAGCCACGGAGCTGAAGACATAACCATCCGCGCCTTCGGACACACGTAAACACAATGCCACCGACCACGCGCGGCGCGCAGACAACGCGCGATAGCGCAGACAACGCCGCGAAGCGAGCAGACAACGCGGCGTAGCCGCGGCTACACCGCCGTCGGAAGGAACCTCGGTTTCTGCCGCGCCTTCGCTCCCTGCTCGAATGCATACGCGAACTTGATCAGCGCCGGCTCGCTCCACGCGCCGCCGAAGAACGACAGGCCGACGGGAAGCCCAAACGCCAGCCCGGCAGGAACGGTGATGTGTGGATATCCAGCCACCGCCGACGCCGACGAATAGCCGCCGGTGAAGTGGTCGCCGTTGACGAGGTCCGTCGCCCAGACCGGGCTTCCCGTCGGCGCGATGATCGCGTCCACCTTGTGTTTCGCCAGCGTCGCGTCGATCCCCTCGGTGCGCGCCAGGCGGTGATTCTTGGCCAGCGCGTCGCGATACTTCTTTTCTGTCAGCGGGCCGCGCTTCTCCGACTGCTCGAAGATCTCCTGCCCGAAGAACGGCATCTCCTGCGCGCGATGCTCCTCGTTGAACTTGATCAGATCTGCCAGCGTCCGGCTCTTCACGGCCGCCGGCGCGCCGGCCAGGTACGTGTTGAGGTCGGTCTTGAACTCGTACTGCAGCACATCGTTCTCGGTCGCATCGAACTTGCCGTTCGTCTTGATATTGGCCGGATCGACGATCGTCGCGCCTAGCGAGTGGATCAGCTCGATGGCGTCCTTCATCAGTTTGTCGGTGGCATCGTTGAAACCGAAGTATTGCCGGGCCACCCCGATGCGCGCCCCTTTGAGGCCGCCGGCATCGAGGAAGCGCGTGTAGTCGGATTGACCCTTCGTGCGGCTCGACACGGTCACCGGATCGCGCTCGTCGGCGCCGGTCAGGACGCCGAGGAGAATCGCCGCATCGCGAACGGTGCGCGCCATCGGGCCGGACGTGTCCTGGCTGTGCGCGATCGGAATGATGCCGGCGCGGCTGATGAGACCGAGCGTCGGTTTGATGCCGACCAGCCCCGACGCTGACGACGGACAGACCACCGAGCCGTCGGTCTCCGTTCCGATTCCGATCGCCGCGAGGTTCGCCGCGATCGCTGCTCCCGTTCCCGAGCTCGAGCCGCAGGCATTGCGGTCGAGCACATACGGATTCTTCGTCAACCCGCCGCGGCCGCTCCACCCGCTGGTCGAATGCGTCGAGCGGAAGTTCGCCCACTCGCTGAGATTCGTCTTGCCGAGGATCACCGCGCCAGCCTCGCGCAACCGTGCGGCGACGAAGGCATCGCGCGTGGCGTGGTTCTCCGCCAGCGCCAGCGAGCCGGCCGACGTCGCCATCCGGTCGGCGGTGTCGATGTTGTCCTTGATGACCATCGGAATCCCGTGCAGCGGCCCGCGCACATGTCCCGCTTTGCGCTCGCGGTCCATGGCGTCCGCGATGGCCAGCGCCTCGGGGTTCAGCTCGATGATGGCGTTGATGGCAGGCCCACGCTTGTCGAGCGCATCGATCCTGCCGAGGTACCCCTCGGCGATCGATCGCGCCGTCCAGCGGCCGCTGGTCATCCCGACCTGCAACTCGCCGAGCGTTATCTCCTCGAGCTCCGGCGTCACCGACGCCGCCGGGGAGGTCTGCGCCACTGCCGTCAGCGGCTTCGCCAGCGCCAGCGCCGAACCGAGCGCCGCCAACTCCAGGAAGTGTCTCCGATTGACTCCGCCGCCATCGTTTTCGTTTTGCATCCGCGCATGATACCGGCTCAGTCCGGCGGTGGGGACGGAGGTGGTGGAGTACCGAGTTTGAAGTTGACGGTTAGGTTGAAGATGACATCGACCGGCTTTCCGTCCAACGTGCCCGGCTTGAATCTCCACTGCTTCACCGCGTCGACCGCTGCCTGGTCGAGACCAAATGGAAGCGGCTTCAGGACGTAGGCCTTCTTCACCAAGCCATCGCGGCCGATGACTACCTCGAGGATGACGATGCCGCTGATGCGCGCTTTCCGGGCCTCCTCTGAATACACGGGCTCGACTCGATCGATGACGACGGGCGCTTTGACGTCGCCTCCGACGCGGAGCGGGGCATCGTCGGATGTGCTGTTCCCCAGTTGCGGCCGCGTCGCCCAGTAGGCTTCGATCGAGTCGATGACGTCGCCACCCCGTTGGATCTCGACGCTGGCCATGAGCCGGGCACCGTCCGAAACGTGAAAGAAAAGATGCAGGTCCCGGACGTGCGCCTCACCTCCTGTCGATTCCCCACGCTTCGCCGGCAGCTTCGGCGAGACCAGTACCTCGCCGGTGACTACATCGGTGATCTTGATGTCGTAGCGGACATCGTCTGCTCCGAGCGGCACGACCTCCATGGCGAGGGAGTAATGCGGCGAGTGCGCCTCGTACGAAGCCGCGCGCAACGTGACAGCCGAAGCAATGAGAAGGATGAGGATGGAAAAGCGCCGCATGGCCGTACCTCCACCGGAGATTGTACGGCGGCGTTCATACCGTTGTAACAGGCGTCCTCGACGATTGCACGAGGATCGGCCTCTTTGGGAAGTTTAATACTCTCTCACGCACTCCGCGTCTCCACGTCGCCGCGTGAGAAGATAGCGGTACAACCTTACTCAGGGGGAGCGTCCAATGCGTACTGTCCGTATCGCTTTCGTCGCGTGCAGCCTCTGTTTCACGTTCGCCGCGCTCGCGCAGGTGCCGACGATCATCAAAGAGATCGACCTGCTCGAGTCGCAGCGGGATCCGAAGTGCTACGCCACGGCAAACCGGCTCGAGGACTTCATCTACGGCACGTCGCTCGACTTCGACGCCCGCGCCGAGAAGATCGCCCTGCAAAAGAGGCTCATCCGCGACCTCTGGCTCAAGGCCACCGACGCCGCGAAGAAAGCCGGCAAGACGCAGATCGGCGTCGATGAGCTACGCCCCGTTCTGCAGGCGGCAGTACCGTACGTGGCCACCCCGGCCGGCGATTTCGTCGTCCTTCCTGACGACCCGCGCCGCACCGAGATCTCCGCACGCGACAAACGCCAGTACGGGGCAGTCGCTTATGCCCTGCGAGCAATCCTGGCCGTGCAGCAGGATGCCTTCGTCGACGGGACGAACCTCCTCCCGCTCGATGCGCCGGCCGTGGAGCTGTTCAAAGAATCGGTCGATCTCATTACCCTCGCCGCGCTCCAGCATGCCGACCGCGCCACCCGCACAACGAACAAGCATGAGATCGGCGGCGCGGAGATGAAGGCGGCATGGGCGGGCGTCGTCGGACGTAGGTCGGACTCTCTAGTCCGACCTGACTCTTCAGTCCGACCTCCTGCCAAAACCGGTCGGACTGAAGAGTCCGACCTACGTGGGAGCGCCGAGAAATTCGCCACCACCAAAGCCATCGTCGCCGAGAAGCTCGCCGCGTATGAGGTCTACAACGACCTCTCCAACGAGGTCTTTTCACGCAACGTCCAGGTCTACATGGCGCGGCACATGTGGCCCACCGACCCGAAAGAGGGGGAGATCTTCAAGGTGCGTTTCACCGAGATCATGGTGGCCTGGACGGCCGACGTCATGCTCGAAGCGGAGAAGCGCGCGAAGAAGCGCGGCCACCCGCTGATCCGCATCGACGACGTCCACGACGCCGTGCAGCTCTTCGAGCCCCATGTGCTCAACGAATACGAGGACTGCATCTACTTCCCACGCCTTCCGAAGAGCGACCAGATCGTCATCGAGGCGTATGACTTAGACGCCTTTCGCGACCCCGGGCTGCACTGGCGGTATCTGAACGAAGTCCTCAACGACCCGAAGTACAAAGGGACGATCGAGCTCGACCCGTTCGCGGCGGAGCTGCTCACCGAAGGCGGCGCGCAGATGGGGACGCTGATCCTCCGCGTCGCCGGGAAGATTGCGACGGCCGAGGGGAAGGACAGGCTGGATCTCGATCACCTGACCGGAGCGGTCAAGACCATCCAGACGCTGCTCGACAAGAACGCCTCCCTGCCGCCGGCGAAGAAGGTGACGACCACGATCGCCTCCGCACCGTCGAAGACGTCCGCAAAAACCAGCGGCAAGTTCTTCACCGACGTCACCGCCGGCAGCGGCATCAAGTTCGAGCACCGCATGTCCGACTGGCTGGCCCGTCTCATCCGCAGCTACTCGATCAAGGAGACGGAGACCGTGCTGGCCGTTCCGCCGGCGTTCGGCGGCTCGGGCATTGCCGCCGAGGATGTGAATGGGGATGGATTCATCGACGTGCTTGTCTTGAGCGGCTCCGGCAACGCCCTCTACCTCGGCGACGGCAAAGGTCACTTCACCGACGTCACTGAATCGTCCGGCCTGAACTGGAAACGCCCCGACGGCCACCCCGGCGAGCCCCGCCAGCCGATCATCGCTGACTTCGACAACGACGGCCTCCCCGATATCCTCATCACCTACGCCGATGACGATCATCGTATGTACAAGAACCTCGGACGACCCGTAGGGTCACCAAACAGCATTAAGTTCGAGGACGTCACCGCCCGCACGAACCTCGGCGGCAAAGGCCTCGTCGGCGGTCCGGCCACGGCCTTCGACTTCGACAAAGACGGACTCCTCGACATCTACATCGGCTACTTCGGCGACTACGTCCACGGCGTCCTGCCGACCTTCGCCCGCCGCAACATGAACGGCCTCCCGAACAAGCTCTTTCGCAACAAAGGCAACTTCGTCTTCGAGGACGTCACCGCCGGCAGCGGCGTCGACAACACCGGCTGGGCCCAGGCCGTCAACCACGTCGACTTCGACGGCGACGGTTGGGAGGATCTGATCTGCGGCAACGACTTCGGATCGAACTCCTGGTACCGGAATCTTGGGAACGGCAAGTTTGAAGACGTGTCGTCAAAGATCGGCACCGACAAGCCGAGCTACACCATGAACATCGGCATCACCGATCTCAATCGCGACGGCTTCCCCGACGTCTACATCTCCAACATCGTCACCATGAACAAGGACGAGAAGTACGTCCTCCCCGACGCCAAGACGCGCCTCAAGTTCAATCCCCAGAAGATGGCCAACATGCGCGTGGTGGAGGCAAACGATCTGTGGACCTCGAACGCCAAGGACGGCAAGCTCGTCTCGTACGCGCAGTCCGAGGCCATCGGCCGCGGCTACAAGTCGACCGGCTGGTCGTGGGGGGCGAACTTCTTCGACTTCGACAACGACGGCGACGACGATCTCTATCTCGTCAACGGCATGAACGAGTACGCGGTCTACTCGAGCGTCAATCCCTACTTCACCGACTCCTCGGGACAACAGCGGCAGACGATCGTTCCGGTGGCGGAAAAGGAAGCGCCGGTGTTCTTCGTCAACCGCAATGGGATGTTGGAAGAGCAATCGGCGAAGAGCGGCGCCGATCCCCTCGGCAACGCCCGGGCCGTGGTGCAGTTCGACATGGACGGCGACGGCGCCCTCGACATGATGGTCAACAACTTCAACGGCCCGGCCATGCTCTACCGCAACAACAGCGCGGGCAACGGCAATCACTGGATCAAGATCCGCCTGACCGGCGATCCGTCGAAGGGCGTCACGCGCGATGCCATCGGCGCGAAGATCCTCGTCGATACCGCGCACCTCAAGAACCTCTGGCGCGAAGTCTTCAGCACGATCGGCTACCTGACCTCTCCCCCAAAGGAACAACACCTCGGCCTCGGCAGCGACACCCGCGCGGATGTGACCGTGATCTGGCCCAGCGGCGAGCGGCAGACGTTCAAGGGTTTGGCCGCGGATCACACCTATCGCATCAACCAAGCCACAGGCCTGCAGAAGTGATCCTGGGAGCGCTGCTTCTCTGGAGCGCTGGCGTCTCGCCGGCTGGCCCGGGGGCGTCTCGCCCCCGGTCTGGCGCTCTCCAAACGTTTGCGGCTAACCGCAGCGGCGAGACCCTTCGGCTTCGCTCAGGGCAGGCTCTGCTGAGCCAGCCGGCGAGACGCCAGCGTTCCGTTGGCAACCGTCTCTCCCGTGAGTCTTCCCCCTATCTAAAACAGCACGCCACCAACCCTATCGACTGGTATCCATGGGGCGAAGAAGCGCTGAAAGCCGCACGAGAACAAAACAAACCGATCTTTCTCTCCATCGGCTACTCCACCTGCCACTGGTGCCACGTCATGGCCGCCGAGTCGTTCTCCGATGCCGAGGTCGGCGCGCTGATGAACGCCGACTTCATCGCCATCAACGTCGACCGCGAGGAACGTCCCGACGTCGACAGCACCTACATGGCCGTGGCGCGCAAGCTGATGGCCGATCCCGGCTGGCCGCTGAACGTGATCCTCACCCCCGACGGCAAACCGTTCTTCGCCGCGGCGTACATCCCGAAGGATCGTCTCCTCTCCCTCCTCACGAACCTCGGCAAGACGTGGAAGGAACACCCCGAGCAGATTGCCTCGACGGCGTCGATGGTCATGCAGTCGCTCGCCCCCGATGCCGCGTCAGGCGACATCCCCGGCGCGGAGATGCTTGGTCGCACCTACACCCAGTTCGCCAACCGCTTCGATGCGGTCAACGGCGGCTTCCTCCCCCCGCCGAAACTCCCGGCCGCGCACCAGCTCATGTTCCTGCTCCGCTACTGGCGCCGCACCGGCGAACCACACGCGCTGGAGATGGTGGAGACGACGCTGCGCGCAATGCGCCGCGGCGCGATCTGGGACGCCAAGCGCGGCGGCTTCCACCGCTACGCCGTCGACGCGGAATGGAAGGAGCCGCACTTCGAGAAAATGCTCTGCGATCAGGCGCTCCTGGCGATGGCCTATCTCGAGACCTACCAGGCCACGCGGAAGCCGGAGTACGCGGACACAGCTCGCGCCATCTTCACCTACGTCCTGCGAGACCTTCGCGCCCCGAACGGTGCCTTCTACTCCGCGAACGATTCCGACGAGCGCACCGTCCGCGACGAGAAGATCCTCACGGATTGGAACGGCCTGATGATCGCCGCCCTCGCGCAAGGCGCCGAGGTGCTGGACGACGCTTCGTACGCGGTCGCCGCGGGCCGGGCCGCAGCCTGTTTTCTTACACCTAACCTCCACCATTCCGACAAACGGCGCGCCGTCTTCCTCGACGACTACACCTTCCTGACCTGGGGCCTGCTGAACCTCTACGAAGCGACGTTCGACGTCCGCTACCTCGAAAAAGCGATTGCCATCGAACGCGAGTCGCTCACCCGCTTCCGCGATCCGACCGGACGTTTCTACATCACCGCCAACGACGCCGAGTCCCTCCTCGTCCGACCCCGCGAGACTGGGGACGGGGCGGTGCCGGCCGGGAACTCGGTGCAGTTGATGAACCTCGTGCGGTTAGCCCGCATCACGGGTTCGCCGCTCTATGACATAGCGGCCAACGATCTCCTTCGTAGCAGCGCGGATGACGTCACGCTCATTCCGTCGGCGTCTGCGCATCTCATGAGCGGCCTCGATTTTCTCCTCGGGCCGTCGTTCGAGGTGGTCCTCGCGGGTTCTGACGTTCGCTCTCTGAAACGCGCTGTGTTTGCCTCGTTCGTTCCGAACAAGGTCGTGCTGCGCAGCGGTGGGGAGGTCGCGCGTATCGCACCGTTCACGGAGGCGCAGCGGGCGGTTGGGGGGAGGGGTACGGCGTATGTCTGTACGAATCATCTTTGCCGCCTACCGACGGGAGATCCGGCGGAGGTGCGAGAGCTACTCGAGGTCGAGGTTCCGGCGCGGCAACGATAGCGATGCCGGATATGAGATGTAGCACCACCTCAGATAGTTGACGGTCCATTACTTCAGCGTGATATACGTAGCTGCACAACTTAAACTTCAGTATGGACTCTCTCAATACAGTCGCCGCCGTCGTCACACTGTTGTCTGCAGCTCTGAGTCTATATTTTTACCGGCGCTCACAGCGCCTCAAGGCTCCGGCGATTGTTTACGACGTCACCACGATTCAGGTCAAAACGCACCCTGAGATTACGATAATGTATCGGGGTGAAGAGATCGCCAATCTCACCCGCGTTCGCCTTGCGTATTGGAATCGCGGACGCGCAGCGATTCGTCGTGACGATGTCCCAGAAGGCGCTCAGCCACGCGTAATCGCGCCGGATGCACGCGTTGTATCTATTTCAGTGATAGCCTCGTCGACTCCACACATAGACTTCAAGGCCGACTTGAGCAATGTTCGCGAGGTTGCTATGGATTTCAAGTACCTTAATTTCGGTGATGGTGCAGTAGTGGAGATTCTCTACGATACGCCTGCGTTACCGCTTAAACTTTCTTTTGAAGCTACGCTCGTTGACGGCGAAAGCTTGGCTGTTCGCCGCTACGTGAGATCACGGCCGCTATTTTTCGGCATCACCTATGCTACATCCGGAATTGTCATGTTGGCGCTTCAGTCGCTTATTCTCGGGCGCACGGACTGGTCCAGATTTAAGCCTGGCGGCTTCACGCCATTACTACTCATACAGCTGCTGTTGGTTCTACTGACTCTTTACCTTCTTTTTATCGGCATCAAAGAACTGCGCGAACGCGCCGAAAATGCGCTTCCTCTGTTCGCCAAGTCGTTCTTTGACTCTCGTGGCGAAACGTAACTCCCAACGCAGGGTTGGGAGTCCGGCAATTCTCAGCGGCTGGCGTGCCGCTCTGCCATTCTACGCTAAGCCGGTTTGCAACTCGGGCTACTGGAAAGACTGAGCCTTCTGAACTATCCAGATCGATCTTGAGCAAACCGCGCGAGCCGTTCGAAGTGTTTCCAAAGATCGGCAGAGTCTCGACTGACACGCTCGGCTGCGACGAATTCCGCCAGAGCCGACCACAGAATGGCGACGTCGTCTCCCCACGCGTCGAGAGCCACCACCTTTGCCAGCATGCCATGCTCGACCATCACGCCAAGCGCGTTGTACGTCCGGCAAACAAGCGCGGCGTGTTCAGCACGTGTGCTCACCGTGTTACCGTTGAAATCCTCAGCCAGTCCGTCGAACCGATCTGACATCCGTGTCCGCCGGTTCATCACCGTCCACCGCGCGAGAGTTACATCTGGCTGGCTCAACATCGCGGTGACGGCACCAAACGCTTGCGCAAATGTCGCGGTCCGCGAGGCGTTTAGTTGTCGGCGCAAAACAAGAACTGAAATGATGAACGCGGCTGTGTAGATCGTGCCAGCCGTCGCCGCTATTGCCGTCCAGAATGTCGGAGAGACAAACATCTCTTGATTATCCATCGAAAAGGATGCGCCTGTCCGTGAGCACCGTCTACACAAATACGCGCCACTGAAGAAACGAATCCGGCGATGCCGCATCGAAGTTGTCAACCAGGAAGAGACGACCGAGTTGCGTGCCAGAGTGCATCTGCATCAGAAAGAGTTGCCGCATCAGCTGGCGCGTCGGAACCAGACCTCACGCCGAGTAGCTGGCGTTGGATGGGCGTCGTTCGAGGTGGCGATGTGGTGCCCAGATCTTGCCGCGTCAGCGGCAACGAGAGGGTAGCCAGGCGTGCGAGCGCTTTTTGCGAGCACGCCTGGAAAGGGATCTCAGGGGGTTGGTGCCGCGTCAGCGGCACTGGAGTCATCGGGTCACGGCATAGCCCTTGGAGGGGTGTCGGTATCGATGTCTGACATCCACGCAAACGTCCAGATTCCGGACGGATCGATGCCAAGCTCGGTGGCATCGTTGCCATGCCCGGTAGCATCCTTGACACCATCCGTAGCATCGTCGACATGATCCGAGGGATCGTTGACATCATCGGTGGCATCGTTGCCATGACCAGTGGCATTGTTGACACCATTCGCGTCATTGATGACATTATCAGCGGCATCGTTGACATGATCGGATGTCGTCGTTGACATGATTCGGTGGCATGGTTGCCATGATCAGTGGCATCATTGCCATGATCCATGGCATCATTGACATTATCCGAGTCATCGTTGACATGTTCGGTGACACCGATGCCAAGATCGGCGGCATTAACTCCTTTCCCAACAGAGAGATGACGGGCCAGGGAGGAGGCATGCCACCAAAGTGATGCTGATGTCAGTTTTTTGGACGGCCGGTCAGCGAGTCGGGCCTCCCATCCTGCCGACACCACCCCCGGCGTCGAGACGACGCCGGGCCAGCCGGCGAGACCCTTCGGCTACGCTCAGGGCAGGCTCCGCGCTCCAGCACGCGCGCGCAAGCGCGCAACCGCTAGACTCCCCCCATGAACTGGCTCATCAAGAACTTCCTGCGCGGGCTGATCATCGTCGTCCCCATCGCCTTGACGTCGTATCTCCTCTACGAGGCCTTCGTACGGATCGATGCGCTCTTGAACCTGAAGACGCCGGGGGCGGGGTTTGCCATCACCATCGCCGGCATCATCGCCATCGGGGCGGTGGCGTCGAACTTCTTCGTGAGGAAGTTCCTGCGGCTCACCGAGACGGTGTTCACGCGGGCGCCGCTGGTAAGGCTGATCTATGCTTCGATCAAGGACCTTCTGGAAGCGTTCGTGGGGGACAAGAAGCGGTTCGATCAGCCGGTGGCGGTGACCATCACCGAGGGGGTGAGGACGCTGGGGTTCGTCACGCAGGACGACCTCGGGTTTCTCTCCATGCCCGGCCAGATCGCCGTCTACCTCCCCTTCTCGTACAGCATGGCCGGGACGCTGGTGGTCGTAGCCCGGGAGCGGGTGGAGGCGCTGAGCGTCGACAGCGCCAGCGTCATGGCGTTGGTGGTCTCCGGTGGGGTGTCGCGGGTCGTGTCACGCGACGAGGCGAAGGCGCGAAGTTGAGAGGACGAACATTGCACGCTGCGGTCTTCGGACAGCTCACTGAATCGCGTGTCTTGCGTCACTGACTGTTTTGGATATGATCGCCTCCGTTCTTGCCCGCGCCGCATCCCACCGAGGTAGCAGCCTGTAGATGGCTCAGATCTTCCACCGTTACGCCAATACACTAGCCCGAGTCACGATCTTTGGCGCCGTTTTCGTCGCCGGGTTCGTGCTGTGGGTGATCGGCGGCGTGGTCCGCTCGCCGTACGCCACCGATCAGGGGATCGAGCGGGAACAGCCGGTACCGTTCAGCCATCAGCATCACGTGGCCGGGCTGGGGATCGACTGCCGGTATTGTCATACGAGTGTCGAGACTTCCAACTTCGCCGGCATCCCACCGACGCAGACCTGCATGAACTGCCACTCCCAGATCTGGACCAACGCCGACATGCTGGAACCGGTACGCTCCAGCTTTGCTACCGGAAAGCCGATCATCTGGTCGCGCGTTCACCGGCTGCCCGACTTCGTCCATTTCAACCACTCCATCCACGTCAACAAAGGGATCGGATGCGCGAGCTGCCACGGCCGCGTCGACCGGATGCCGCTGACCTATCAGGCCTCGCCGCTGACGATGGAGTGGTGCCTGGCCTGCCACCGCGCGCCGGAGCAGTTCGTCCGCCCGCGCAGCGAAGTGTTCAACATGGCCTACATCGCCAACGATCAAGAAAGCATCGGCCCGAAGCTGGTGCGGGAGTACAACATTCAGAAGCTGACGAATTGCTCGACGTGTCATTACTAGGGGGTCGGGAGTCGGGGGTCGGGAGTCGGAGAGAAGAGGCAACCGAAAGCCTCAAAGCTCCGACACCCGACACCCGGCCCCCGACTCCCGCAGCAAAGCCATGACTGAAACCAACGAACTCAATCTCGCAAGGTTCCGTACCCGTCTCGGCAACGAGTACTGGAAGAGCCTCGACGAGCTGTCGCGCGAGGACTTCCAGCAGGCCGTCGAGACGGAGTTCCCGGCTGGGGCGCTGGCACTCGAGCGCGGCGTCGACCGGCGCGATTTCGTCAAGCTGATGGGGGCCTCGATGGCCCTCGGCGGGCTGGCGGCCTGCAACCGTCCCGCGGAGAAGATCGTCCCCTACGTCCGCCAGCCGGAAGGGCTCATCCCCGGCAAACCGATTTTCTTCGCCTCGGCCATGCCGATCAGCGGCTACGCGCACGGCGTGCTCGTGGAGAGCCACATGGGCCGCCCGACGAAGATCGAAGGGAATCCCGATCACCCCTCCAGCCTCGGGGCCACGAACTCCTGGATGCAGGCCTCGATCCTCGGCCTCTACGATCCTGACCGTTCGCAGGTGGTCCGCCACCTCGGCGAAATCTCGACCTGGAGCGAGTTTCTGGCCACGCTGGCCCCCGCGGCCAAAGCCGGCGGCGTGCGCCTACTCACGCAGACCATTACCTCGCCGACGCTCGGCGCGCAGATCCAGCAGTTTCTGGCGCAGTCTCCCGGCGCGAAATGGCATCAGTGGGAGCCCGCCGGCGGCCACAACGTGCGCGAGGGTCTGCGGCTCGCCTTCGGCGGATACGCCAACGCTGTCTATCACTTCGACAAAGCCAACATCGTCGTCTCCCTCGACTCCGACATCCTCGAGCGCGGCCCCGGCCACCTCCGCTACGCGCGCGATTTCTCCAGCCGCCGCAAAGTGCGCAAAGGGACGACGTCGATCAATCGCCTGTACGTGATCGAGTCCGGCCCAACGGGCACCGGATCGCTGGCCGATCACCGGCTTGCCGTGCGGCCGTCCGAGGTCGAGACGTACGCGCGGCAGATTGCCACGGGCCTCGGACTCGTGCCGGGAGTCATGACCGGTTGGGTCAGCGCGCTTACCCAAGATCTGCTGCGCAACCGCGGCGCCAGCATCGTCGTGGCCGGCGAGGAGCAGCCACCTGCCGTCCACGCCGTGGCCATGGCCATCAACCAGGCCCTCGGCAACATCGGCTCGACCGTCACCATCACCGATCCGGCGGAAGTGGCCCCGGTCAATCAGCTCGACTCGCTCAAGCAGCTCGTGGCCGACATGAACGCCGGCGCGGTGAAGACACTGATCATGCTCGGCGGCAATCCGGTCTACGACGCGCCGGGCGACATCTCGTTCGTCAAGGCGCTGGACAAAGTGCCGTTCCGCGCGCACCTCTCGCCGTACTACGACGAGACGTCGATGCACGTGCACTGGCACATCCCCGAGACGCATTACCTCGAGTCGTGGAGCGATGCGCGTGCGCACGACGGCACGGTCTCGATCGTCCAACCGCTGATCGCGCCGCTGTACAACGGGCGGTCGCCGCATGAGGTTCTCGGCGTTCTTCTCGGCGGACTCGATGCCTTGCCGTACGACGTCGTGCGCACCTACTGGTCGGCCAAGGTTGGAGCGCTCAACTTCAACGCCACGTGGCGGAAATGGTTGAACGACGGGGTGATCGCGGGGTCGGCACTTCCCGCGAGAAGCGCGGGCGGGACGCCCGCGGTCCCAGGGGGGCAAGCCGCCAACGCGGCGGCGGGTTACGAACTGCGGATCCTCCCCGACCCCAACGTCTATGACGGGCGTTACGCCAACAACGGCTGGCTGCAGGAGTTGCCGAAACCGCAGACGAAGATCTGCTGGGAAAACGTCGCGCTGGTCAGTCCGAAGACCGCCGCCGCCATCGGCTACGACGACAAGCGGCGCGACGCGCTCGTGAACGAGAAGCAGACGTTGATGGCCGACGTCCGTTACCGCGGCCGCACGGTACGCACGCCGATCTGGGTCGTGCCGGGTCACGCGGACGGCACGATCACCATGTTCATGGGCTACGGCCGGACGCGCGGCGGCAAGATCGCCACGCCGGCGCCGGCGGACAGCATGCTCGCCCCCTCTCTAGAATCGTTCCATCTCTCCGGCGGCACGCTCGGCGTGGACGTCAACCCGTTCCGCTTTTCTGACTCGCTCAACGGGGGTTCCGGCGCCGAGATCGCGCTGACGAACGACGCCCCCTACTCCGTCGCCTGCACGCAGGAGCACCAGAGTCTGAACGCCAGCGACGTCGGCGACGACCGCGGCATCATCCGCTCGGCGACGTTCGCCGAGTACCTGAAGAAACCCGACTTCGTCCGCGAGCACAAGCCGGAAGTAGAGCTGAGCAAGGATTCGATGTATCCGGGCTTCGAGTACAAGTCGTACGCCTGGGCCATGGTCATCGACACCTCGGTCTGCACGGGTTGCAACGGCTGCGTCGTGGCCTGCCAGTCGGAGAACAACATCCCCATCGTCGGCAAGGATCAGGTCGTGGCCGAGCGCGAGATGCACTGGCTGCGCATCGACCGCTACTACAAAGGCAACCCCGAGAACCCAGAGGTCTATCACCAGCCGGTACCGTGCATGCAGTGCGAGCAGGCGCCGTGCGAGCCGGTCTGCCCGGTCGGCGCCACGGTGCACAGCCCGGAAGGTCTGAACGAGATGACCTACAACCGCTGCGTCGGCACGCGCTACTGCTCGAACAACTGCCCGTACAAAGTGCGCCGCTTCAACTTCTTCCACTACAGCGACTACGAAACGCCGGCCCTCAAGGCCCAGCGCAATCCCGACGTCACCGTGCGCACCCGCGGCGTCATGGAGAAGTGCACCTACTGCGTGCAGCGCATCAACGCCGCCAAGATCGATGCGGAGAAGCAAGGCCGCCGCGTGCGCGACGGCGAGATCGTCACCGCCTGCCAGCAGGCCTGCCCGACGGATGCGATCGTGTTCGGGGATATGAATGACAAGACAAGCCGCGTGGCGCAGTTGAAGGGCGAACCGACCAACTACGCATTGCTTGCGGAGCTGAATACGCGGCCGCGGACGACGTACCTCGGCGCGATCAAGAACCCGAATCCGGAGATCAAATGAACTGCGCGTTGTCGGTTGTCGGTTGTCGGTTGATTGCGCGGCGTTTGCCGCGAGTCACCGACAGTTGCGTGACCGCGAAAGCCCCCTCATCCGCCTTCGGCACCTTCTGCTCTGAAGATTGGGTGGGTGGTGGAAATCAACCGCGTTTCGATGCGCTCGAAGGCCCTCCCCTCTCACTCTCGGTAGCGCCCTCCCATCGAGAGCCCTTCTCCCCCAGCGTTTTTCAGCTGGGGGAGAAGGTGCCGAAGGCGGATGAGGGGGAAGTTCTCGCGCGATCTGAGGCATTGACCGTGTGCGCAAATTACGCTCGCGCGAAACGCCCCCCTCATCCGCCTATCGGCACCTTCTCCCCCCGCAAGAAACCGCGGGGGGAGAAGGGTTCTCGATTAGAGAGCATTGAACCTTGGAAGGAGGGTTCACGAGCCATCTTCGTTCACGGCGGTCGGTCGAAGACCGGCTGGGCCTCCCCCGCTGAAAAGCGCGGGGGAGAAGGGCTCTCGATGGGCAGGTGGCGCGAGGGCGATACAAACAGCCGGCTACTGACCACGCGCCCGCGGCGCAGACAACCGACAACCGACAACCGACAACGCGCAGCCCAACCGACAACCGACAACGCGCGAAGCGCAGCATAACCATGGCCGACCTAACCCCAGTCCACGAAATCCGTCCTCTAACCCAGGACATCCCGGAGCGCTTCATCCCCGTTCCGACGGTGGAGCCGGGGCATACGTTTGCCTCGGTTACGGATCACATCAGCGCCATCGTGCTGCAGAAGCGGATGCCGAAGCTGTGGTGGCTGGGGTTGGCCGTCGGCATCGTCGGAGTCACGGTGCTCACCACCACGCTCGGCAAGCTGGTCCTGGTCGGCGTCGGCGTCTTCGGCATCAACCATCCGGTCGGATGGGGCTTTGACATCCTCAACTTCGTCTGGTGGATCGGCATCGGCCACGCCGGCACGCTCATCTCGGCGATCCTGCTACTGCTGCGCCAGGGGTGGCGGACGTCGATCAATCGATTCGCCGAGGCGATGACGCTGTTCGCGGTCGCCGCCGCGGGGTTGTATCCGGCATTCCACACCGGCCGGCCGTGGTACGACTTCTGGCTCTTCCCCTACCCGAACACGATGTCGCTGTGGCCGCAGTTCCGCAGCCCGCTGATGTGGGACGTCTTCGCGGTCTCGACCTACGCCACCGTCTCGGCGCTCTTCTGGTACGTCGGCCTCATCCCCGATCTGGCCACGCTACGCGACCGCTCCCGCGGCAAGATCGCCCGCGTCCTCTACGGCATGCTCTCCCTCGGATGGCGCGGTTCGGCCAAGCACTGGTTCCGCTACGAGTCGGCCTATCTGCTCCTGGCCGGCCTCTCCACGCCGCTCGTCCTCTCCGTCCACACCATCGTCTCCTTCGACTTCGCCGTGGCCCAGATCCCCGGATGGCACGCCACGTTCTTCCCGCCCTACTTCGTTGCCGGCGCCGTCTATGCCGGCTTCGCCATGGTCCTGACGCTGGCCATCCCGGCGCGGAAGATGTTCCACCTCCAGGACTTCATCACCATGAAGCACCTCGAGAACATGGGCAAGGTCATGCTGGCCACCGGCCTGATCGTCTTCTACTCGTACGCCATGGAGGCGTTCTTCGCCTACTACAGCGGCAACGGCTTCGAGCGCTACATGTGGCTGAACCGCGTGACCGGCCCGTACTGGAAAATGTACGCGATGCTGATCGTCTGCAACGGCCTGGCACCGCAGATGATGTGGTTCCGAAAGATGCGCACCTCGACGTTCGGCCTCTTCGTCACGGCGATGTTCGTCAACGTCGGCATGTGGCTGGAGCGCTTCGTCATCATTCCGACCTCACTGAGTCGGGACTTCCTGCCGTCGTCGTGGGGCATGTACCACGGCACGCGCTGGGACTGGAGCATGTTCGCGGGATCGATCGGACTCTTCCTCTTCCTGCTGTTCCTCTTCGTCCGCTTCCTTCCGATGATCTCGATCTTCGAAATGCGGACGATGCTCCCCGAGGCGCAGGCGCATCCGGAAGGACACGAGGCGTAAGCGATGGCCATCGGCAAAGTCAGAACGGGGCTGTACGGTGTCATCGCCGAGTTCACCTCGCCGGCGGAGCTGACCGTCGCCGCCGAAGCCGCGCGCGACGCCGGCTACACGGAGATGGACGCCTTCTCGCCCTTCCCGATTCACGGACTGCACGAGACGGTTGGGATGAAGTCGGCCGGCATGTCCAGTCTGTCCGCCATCACCCTCGCCGGCGGGATCATCGGCGGGATCGCCGGCTTCTTCATGTGCTGGTACGCCAACGTCATCAGCTACCCGCTCAACATCGGCGGCAAGCCGCTCAACTCGTGGCCGGCCTGGATCCCGATCACCTTCGAGTGCACGATCCTGCTCGCTTCCTTCGCGGCCGTCTTCGGCATGCTGGCCTTGAACGGCCTGCCGATGCCGTATCACCCCGTATTCAACGTGCCGCGCTTCGATCAGGCCTCGCGCGACAAGTTCTTCCTCGTCATCCAGGCGCGCGATCCGAAGTTCGACTTCGACGGCGTCTGGAAGTTTCTCGAGGCACTCCATCCGCGGGAGGTCGTCGATGTCCCCTGGTAAAGGCAGAAGGCAGAAGGCAGAAGGCAGAAGGGGAGCGGCCAAGCGCCGCAAGCTGCCTCTTTTCCTTCTGCTTTCTGCTTTCTGCTTTCTGCCTTCTTGTAGGCAGAAAATGTCCAACCAACCCAAATACGACCCGCTCGAGCCGAGCGACTTCTTCGCCGACGGCATGTCGGCGCGGCCGCGGATTCCCGGCACCGTCGCCCGCGGCGAGCTGCCGCTTGAAGGATTTCTCGTCACCGGCAAGATCGGCACCGCCGACGGCGATGGCTATCCCTTCCCGATCACCGCCGCGGTGATGGACAGAGGGCAGGAGCGTTTCAACATCTACTGCTCACCGTGCCACGGGCGAGGCGGCGACGGCAACGGCATGATCCCGTCGCGCGGTCTGCGCCGTCCCCCCTCGTATCACACCGACGCGCTGCGCAACGCCAAGACAGGACACTTCTTCGACGTGATGACCAATGGATTCGGCGCCATGCCGACGTACGCGGTACAGGTGCCGGTCAACGACCGGTGGGCCATCATCGCCTACATCCGCGCGCTACAACTGAGCCGCAACGGCACGATCAACGATCTTCCGCCGGCGCAGCGGGCACAGTTGTCAGGAGGTGCGCCATGACCGCCGACGTTCGCGACTCCACCACCGCCACCGGCATCGACCGCTGGCGGATGCCGTCGCTCGTCATCGGCATCATCGGCCTCGGGCTGAGCATCGTCGGCTATGTCATCAATCCGCAGACGTTCTTCCGCGCCTGGCTGCCGAGCTTTCTCTTCTGGTTCTCGATCGTGGCCGGCTCGCTGGCGGTGCTGATGCTGCAGTACGTCACCGGCGGCGAGTGGGGCCTCATGATCCGCCGCCCCCTCGGTGCCTCCGCGCGCACGATGCTCTGGATGGTGCTCTTCTTCATCCCTATCCTCTTCGGGTTGAAGGAGATCTATCCGTGGGCCAACACCGCACGGGCGATGGCCGATGAGAACGTGCGGCAGAAGCTCGACTGGCTGAACTGGAAGCGCTTCGTGATTTTCGCCGCGCTCTATTTCGCTCTCTGGAACCTCTGGGCGTGGCGGATTCGCATCCTCTCGCTCAAGTTCTATGAAGACCGCTCGCCATACACCGAGCTTTCGCGCCGCAAGTGGGCGGCCTCGGGGCTGGTCATGATCGTCCTGACGCTGAGCTTCGCATCGATCGACTGGATGCTGTCGACTGAGCCGACGTTCAGCTCCACGATCTACGGCATCACCTTCGTCGTCGGCTGCAGTCTCTCCGCCCTGGCCTTCGTGACGTTCTTCCTGGCCCAGCTCGCACATACGGAAGCAATGTCCGGAGTCCTCAAGCCGTCGCATCTGCGCGACCTCGGCAACCTGATGCTGGCCTTCGTGATGTTCTACGCCTACACCACCTTCTCCGAGTTCCTGCTGATCTGGTACGCGAACCTTCACGAGGAGATCCCGCACTACCTGGTCCGCAACGGCGGCGTGTGGGGCGTGGTGGCGTTCGCCGTGGCCATGTTCCACTTCTTCCTGCCGTTCGGGCTTCTCCTGATGCGGCCGATCAAAGACAAGCCCAAGACGATCGCCATCGTGGCCGTGATCGTGATCGTGATGCGTTACGTTGTCCTCTACTGGCTGGTGACGCCGTCGTGGTCCGGCTCGCGGTTCACCTGGTCGTGGATGAACCTGACCTCGCTGCTGGGAATCGGCGGCATCTGGATCTGGGCCTTCATCGGCCAGCTCCGCGGACAGACGATCATCCCCATTCATGAGACCTGGGTCGAAGAAGCGATTCGGGAAGGAGCGCTGAAGGTCAATGCCTGATCACGCTCAATACCGCGACGGCGACGTCGTCAACCCCGAGACGCACCACGAGGAGAGCGACGTCAACATCCGCGCGCTTCTCTGGTCGGCGGTGATCTTCATCGTCTTCGCGGGGGTTACGCACCTAGTGCTGTACTTCCAGTTTCACGCCTACGCCCGCTACTTCCGCAATGAATCGTCACAGCCGCTGACGATGATGGCCCGCCCCCCCGCCGTCCCGGCCACGCCGCGTCTGCAGCCGTTCCCGAGCAAGACGATCCTGCCGACCGCGAGCACGCCCGTGATCGACATGGCCGAGATGCGCAAGGCCGAGAATGAGGCGCTGAACAAAGCGGCATGGATCGATCAGCAGAAGGGCATCGTGCGGCTGCCGATCGATGTGGCCAAACAGCTCGTGGTACAGCGAGGGTTGCCGGTGGTGACGGAGGGGACGCCATGATGGGTCACACCTTCGCGAGCCTCCACACCGGCGGCGAGACGCCGCCGGGCCAGCCGGCGAGACGCCAGCGCTCCGGCTTCGCTGCGCTTGCGCTCCTGCTCGCGGCGTTTCCGATCTTCGCCCAGAAGAACTCCTCCACCCCGCCCGAGCTACCGGGGAAGGTGGCCATTACGCAGAACCTCAATGCCCAGCTTCCGATGGATCTGATGCTGCGCGATGAGACCGGGCACGTGGTCCGCCTCGGCCAGTACTTCAATCACGGCAAGCCGGTCCTGCTCAACTTCATGTACTACCGCTGCCCGATGCTCTGCCCGATGGTCATGGACGGCGTCACCAGCGCGCTGACCGAGCTGCGATTCGACATCGGCAAAGAATTCGACGTCGTCACCGTCAGCATAGACCCGCGCGACACGCCCGAGCAGGCGGCCATGAAGAAGGACATGTACGTGAAGCGTTACGGGCGCTTCGGCGCCGCGAACGGCTGGCACTTCCTGACCGGCCCCGAGAGCGCCATCAAGCGGCTCACGAACACGGCCGGATTTCAATTCGCCTACGACCCGAAGACCGATCAATTCGCGCACGCGACAGCACTGATCGCCACGACGCCGTCAGGCCGCATCTCGCGTTACCTCTACGGCTTCGAGTACAAGCCGCGCGATCTCCGCCTGGCACTGGTCGAGGCCTCGGCCGGCAAGATCGGCACGGCCACCGACGCCCTCCTCCTCCTCTGCTATCACTACGATCCGGCCACGGGAAGATACAGCCGCACCGCCATGAACTGGGTCCGCGCCGGCGGCGTGGCCACGATGCTTGGGCTGGCCAGCTTCATCTTCGTCATGATCCGTAAAGAGCGCAATCAATGATGCTTTCTGAGTTCCCCCTGTGGCCCGATCAGGCCTCGACCATCGCACCGAGCGTCGATGCGCTGATGACGTTCATGTGCATCGTCACCGGCACCGTGTCGGTGCTCATCTTCATCGTCATCTTCTATCTGGCCATCAAGTACCGCCGCACGCCGGAGAACCAACTGGCCCAGGACTACGAACCGCCGAAAGCGCTCGAGGCGGTCTGGATCATCATCCCCTTCCTCATCTTCATGTTCATGTTCGTCTGGGGATCGTGGCTCTACTTCCGCATCCAGCGCGTTCCCGACAATGCCCTCGACATCTACGCCACCGCCAAGCAGTGGATGTGGAAGTTCCAACATCCCGGCGGCCAGCGCGAGATCAACACGCTGCACGTTCCAGTCGGCCGGCCGATCCGCATCACCATGGCATCCGAGGATGTCATCCACAGCCTTTACTTCCCGGCCTTCCGGGTGAAGTGCGACGTGCTGCCGAACCGCTATAAAGAGATGTGGTTCCAGGCCACGAAGACCGGCCGGTTCCACATCTTCTGCGCCGAGTACTGCGGCACGCTGCACTCGGGGATGACCGGTTGGGTCGAAGTGATGGAGCCGGCCGACTATCAGAAGTGGCTGGCCGGCGGCGCGGAAGGCTCGCTGGCGTCGCAGGGCGAGAAGCTCTTTCAGAAGTATGCGTGCAACACCTGCCACACCAATGACGCCACCGGCCGCGGTCCCGTGCTCCTCGGACTCTACGGAACGAACGTGATGCTGAACAACGACACCACCGTGGTCGCGGATGAGAACTACATCCGCGAGTCGATTCTCAACCCCCAGGCGAAGATCGTCAAAGGCTTCACCGGCATCATGCCGACGTTCCAGGGACAAGTGAGCGAGGACGACTTGCTGAAGCTCGTCTCGTACGTCCACTCCCTCGGTACCCAGAAGACGGCGGTGGTTCCCGTGGAGACGCCTTCATCATTCAAAACAAGCGCCGGCTCGCCGCTCAACCCGGGCGCAGGCAGTTCCCCGCAGAACAAAGGTAAGAAGCCATGAGCTCCCTGACATCGAATGACGCCCGTTTCGTCGAGCCGGAAGGGGCGCGCAACTACATCACCCACGACTACGGCGCGCTCTCCTGGCTCCTGACGAAGGACCACAAGCGGATCGCCATCCTCTACCTAATCTCCATCACCGCGCTCTTCATGCTCGGCGGCTTTTTCGCCGTGGTGATGCGCATCGAGCTACTGACGCCCGAGGGCGATCTGCTCACGAGCGATACGTACAACAAGTTCTTCACGCTGCACGGCATCGTGATGATCTTCTTCTTCCTCATCCCCTCGATTCCGGCCGTCCTCGGCAACTTTCTGCTGCCGCTGATGCTCGGCGCGAAGGATCTGGCCTTTCCGAAGATCAATCTGCTGAGCTGGTATCTCTACATCATCGCCGCGGTGATGGGGCTGTACATCATCATCACCGGCGGCGTCGATACCGGCTGGACGTTCTACACGCCGTTCTCGACGCAGTACTCCAACACGCACGTCTTCGGCGTCACCTTCGCCGCGTTCATCGTCGGCTTCTCGTCGATCCTGACCGGTCTCAACTTCCTGGTGACTATCCACCGCATGCGCGCGCCGGGACTGACCTGGTTCCGCCTCCCGCTGTTCGTGTGGGCGATGTACGCCACCAGCATCGTGCAGCTTCTGGCGACGCCGGTGCTGGCCATCACGCTGGTCATGCTGATGTTCGAGCGGGTCGTTCACGTCGGCATCTTCGATCCCGCCCTCGGCGGCGATCCGCTGCTCTTCCAGCACATGTTCTGGTTCTACTCACACCCGGCTGTCTACATCATGATTCTGCCGGCGATGGGGGTGGCCTCGGAGGTCGTGGCGGCCTTCACGCGCAAGAAGATCTTCGGATACAGCTTCGTCGCCTATTCGTCGCTGGCCATCGCCTTCCTCGGTTTTCTCGTGTGGGCACACCACATGTTCGTGGCCGGGATCTCGGTCTACTCGGCGATGATCTTCTCCTTCCTCAGTTACTTCGTGGCCGTCCCCTCGGCGATCAAAGTCTTCAACTGGACCGCGACGCTGTACCGCGGTTCGGTGGCGCTGCTGACGCCGATGCTCTACATCCTAGGCTTCATCGGCCTCTTCACCATCGGCGGCGTGACGGGACTCTTCCTGGCCGCCATCGGCCTCGACGTGCACGTCACCGACACCTACTTCGTCGTCGCACATTTCCACTACATCATGGTCGGCGGCGCGGTCATGGCCTACATGGCCGGCCTTCACTACTGGTGGCCGAAGATCACCGGCCGGATGTATCCCGAATGGTGGGCGCGCCTGGCCGCGCTGCTGATTTTCGCCGGATTCAATCTGACGTTCTTCCCGCAGTTCATCCTCGGTTACCTCGGCATGCCCCGCCGCTATCACGCCTACGCGCCGGAGTTCCAGGTGCTCAACGTGATGTCGACCGCGGGCGCCTCGGTGCTGGCCGTCGGCTACGCGCTGCCGCTGTGCTATCTCATCTGGTCGCTCTGGTACGGCCGTCCGGCCGGCCCGAATCCGTGGGGCGCTGTCGGTCTGGAGTGGACGACGTCGTCTCCTCCGCCGATGGAAAACTTCCACGAGACGCCGGTCGTGACCTGGGATGCATACGATTACCCGGCCATGCTGAAGGCGATGGGGGAGACGCAGAATGTCTGAAAGCAGAAAGCAGAAGGCAGAAAGCAGAAGTGAAGGCGGAGCTCTTTCTGCTTTCTGCCTTCTGCTTTCTGCCTTCCCGGGGGGCACGGCATGAGCGTAGTCACGAACGAACATCCCGCGCACGAACACCATCCGTTCCTGCAGCATCACTTCGAGGATCTAGGGCAGCAACACGAGGCCTCGACGCTGGGAATGTGGATGTTCCTCACGACGGAGATCCTCTTCTTCGGCGGTCTCCTCATGGCGTACTGGATCTACCGGATCATGTACCCGGACGCCTGGTCGCTCGGCGCCGCGCAGCAGCATGCGCTCTACGGCGGCATCAACACGATCGTTCTCATCATCAGCTCCCTGACGATGGCGCTCGCGGTGCGGAACGCGCAGCTCGGTAAGCGCATGGCGACGGTCAGAATGCTCGTGGCCACACTCGTCTTCGGCGGAACGTTCCTGCTCGTCAAGAGCATCGAGTACACCCAGCACTGGCGCGAAGGGCTTTTCCCGGGCGTCCACTTCACATGGAACGAAACTCCCGCCCTTGCACCGAAAGTGCAGCTCTTCATGACGTTTTACTGGTCGCTGACCGGTTTGCACGCTCTGCACATGGTGATCGGCGCAGGCCTTCTGATCTGGATGATCTGGCGCGCGTGGCGGGGTCACTTCGGCCCCGAGTACTACAGTCCGGTCGAGGTGATGGGTCTTTACTGGCACTTCGTCGACATCGTCTGGATCTTTCTTTTCGCGTTCCTTTACCTGATTCCTGCCGCGGGCGGACATCATGGCTGAACCCGTACATCACGATCACGCGCCCATTCCCCGCGTGATGCCGTTGTGGATCTACTTCGCGGTATTTGCTGCCCTGACAGCGGGAACGCTTCTGACGTGGTGGGTCTCGACGATCGACCTCGGCATGCTCAACACGCCGATCGCGCTGTTCATCGCCACGACGAAGGCGGTACTGGTGATCCTGTTCTTCATGCACGTGATCCACTCCCCGCGCCTGACGTGGGTCGTCATCATCGCGTCGTTCCTGTGGCTCGGCGTGCTGTTCGTGTTGACGTTCGCGGATTACCTGACGCGGACGTGGAAGATCTACTGAGTGCTCTACCTCCTCGCGTTTGCCACGCTGGTCATCATCTATCTCTGCTACATATGGATGCAGTCGACGCGAGCCTCGCAGCGGCGGACGGAGGCACAGAACCAGAAGGTGATCGAGCTGCTCAGCGAGATCGTCAGCGAGTTGCGCAACCGGCCGTAGGCCGCCGCCGTCAGCGTTTGCCTATGCCCGCCGCGTAATCGGCACGATCGCCGTCTTCGACAGCCGGTTGAACCGGAACAGCAGCAGGATGGCCACCGCCGTTAACCCTGCGCACAACCCCCACCACAATCCGACGATCCCCATCTTGCGGTGAAATCCGAGGTAGAGCGCGATGGGGAATCCGACGAGCCAGTGGCCGACGAGATTGGCGGCGAGCGGAAAGACCGTATCGCCCGCACCGCGGAGCACACCGGCTCCGATAGCCTGCAAACCGTCGGAGAGCTGGAAAACGGCGGCGACGAGGAAGATCGGGACGGCGGCGGCGATGACGGTCTCCTGATTCGTCAGCAGCCGGGCCACGGCGCGCGGGAAGAGAGCGAAAATCGTCGCCCCGGCGAGCATGAAGCCGATTCCGCCGATAACGGCCGCGAAGCCGGCCGTGCGGGTACGCGCCTGATCGCGAGCGCCGACGGCGAGGCCGACGCGAACGGAGCCAGCCGAGGCAACGCCTACCGAGATTGTGAAAGTCAGCGAGACGAATCCAAGCACGAGTTGGTGCGCGGCAAGATCGATTGCGCCGAGGTGACCGGCAAGCAGGCCGACGAGTGCGAACACTCCGACCTCCGCCGCCAACTGACCGCCGATCGGAAAACCGAGGCGGATGGCCTGGCGAATCTCAGGCCATCTGGCGTGGTGCAGGACTCCGGCGTCATGCGGTGGCAGGTGAATCGACGTTACCGCCCAGACAGCGATGGCTAACTGCAGGACCGCACCGAGATCGGTCGACAGTGCCGCGCCGGCGACGCCCATGCGCGGAAATGGTCCCCATCCGAAGACAAGGACGACATCCGCGACGAGGTTGAAGACATTGCCGATCAGCATCGCCATCACCATCGGCCTCGTGACGTGCTGCGCCTGGAGGTACGCGCGGGCGACGATAAAGAGCAGAAACGGCGCGAGCCCGGCCGTGCGCACCAGGAGAAATTGAATCGCCATCGGCTGCAACGACCGCTCTACGCCGAACAGCGGGAAGAGCATCGGCGCAAAGAGCAAGGGAATCGTCAGCGCCACCGTAACGCCAATCGCCAGCCAGACGCCCTGCCACAGCACGTGTCGGGCGCGCACCGGATCGCCGCCGCCGAAGGCGTGCGAGATCATCGGATCGACGCCGAAGACGATCCCAACGCCGAGGATGGAGATGGTAAAGAAGATGGCGTTGCCGAGCCCCGCCGCCCCAAGCTCGCGCGCACCGAGCCGCCCGACGACCGCGAGGTCGACCAGGCCCATGACCTGCGTCCCCGCCTGAGCCGCGGCGAGCGGGCCGGCCAGGCGGATGAGGCTTCGTAGTTCGGTGCGGAAGGCTGACATGAAGCGGG
Organism: Thermoanaerobaculia bacterium; assembly: GCA_017883235.1. Lineage (GTDB taxonomy): Bacteria > Acidobacteriota > Thermoanaerobaculia > Gp7-AA8 > Gp7-AA8 > JADGNZ01. The sequence goes on from JADGNY010000095.1 coordinate 26,924, forward strand.
GGATTGTATGGTTGCTGGGTTGCTGGTTGCTGGGTTCTAGCTTCATCCTGACGTGGAGCGAAGCGACACTGTCAGGATCTCCGGTGCGACCGCGCAGACCTTGCCGATGGGCAACTACCGAGCGGTCTGACCGGAGATCCTGACAGCGTCGCTTCGCTCCACGTCAGGATGAAGCTAGAACCTAGCAACCGACAACCGTACCCCGCCTTTCTCTCTGAACCCCATTCGTGCTAAAACCCCGCCCCTCATGCGCTACCTCGTCACCGGCGGTGCCGGCTTCATCGGATCCAACTTCGTTCGTTACCTTTTCCGGAAATACGGTGACGACGCGCAGGTCGTGAACCTCGACAAGCTGACCTACGCCGGCATTCGCGAGAACCTCGCCGAGTACGAGGGGAAGTCGAACTACCGCTTCGTTCATGGCGACATCGCCAAAGCTGAGGATGTGGCCGAGGCCTACAAGGGAGTGGACGGAAGTGGCGTCGACGTCGTCGTCAACTTCGCCGCGGAGACGCACGTCGACCGCTCCCTCATGGAAGCCGGCACGTTCATCGAGACCGACGTCCATGGTGTGCTCGTGCTGCTCGAAGAGGCGCGGAAGCACGCCCCGCGTCTGAAGCGCTTCATCCAGATCTCGACGGATGAGGTTTACGGCTCGATCGATACCGGTTCCTTCAGTGAGACGGATCCGCTGAACCCGCGCAATCCCTACTCGGCGTCGAAAGCCGGCGGCGATCGGATGGCGTACGCCTACTCGCAGACATACGGCCTGCCGGTCATCGTCACCCGCGCCTCGAACAACTTCGGGCCGTGGCAGTACCCGGAGAAGCTCATCCCCCTCTTCGTCACGAACGCCATCGACGACCAGCCACTCCCGCTCTATGGCGACGGCCGCAACGTGCGCGACTGGCTCTACGTCGAGGATCATTGCGCGGCGGTCGATTTCCTCATCGAGCACGGCATCGACGGGGAGACGTACAACATCGGTGGCGGCAACGAGCGGGAGAACCGCGACATCACGAAGAAGATCCTCGAGCTGACCGGAAAGCCGGACACACTCATCAAGCGCGTGGCCGACCGGCAGGGA